>CAJKZO010000019.1:0-20283 GCA_905204365.1 uncultured Collinsella sp. | reverse complement strand
TCCAGATCTTCCGCGAGCTGGGTGCCGGCATGGAGAGCGTTATTGTGGGCGTGGGCGGCGTGTTGCAGTGTGAGGTACTCGAGCGCCGTCTCAAGGCCGAGTATCGTGTTGAGGTTCGTCGCCAGCCGCTGCCCTATACAGACATCCGCTGGATCCAGAATGACCCCGATACCATCGATATCCCGGGCCTTTCGCTCACGCGCGACACCCTGCGCGTCGAGGATATGCGCGGCGGCAAGCTGCTGCTGTTCACGAGCCCGTGGAACGTGGATTGGGCAACCGACCACAACCCCGACCTTATCCTGTCGGAGTTTGGCAACGTAGCCTTTTAACGCATCGGCGCGGTGGTCCTGCGGGGCTGCCGCGCCGTTTGCTTGCCTGATGCCGTGTGAGCGGCTATCATACCCACCGTCGTCTCAAGACCGGGCCGTCCGAGCAGTTCGGGTCCGATATCCTGCTCGTTAAATCTAAAACCAAAGGAGTACATAATGATCAAGAAGGTCATGGAGGACTACAAGGTCCTGTTGCGGAGCATTCCCGCGGCAACGGTTTCGCTGTTTTTCGTGAGCGTCATCATGATGAACCTGCTGGCCAACAAAGAACTCATCAGCCTGCCGTATCTGGCGCTCGATTGCGGCTTTGTGGTGAGCTGGGTTTCGTTTTTGTGCCAGGACATGATTTGCAAGCGCTTTGGCGCCAAGGCATCCATCAAAATCTCTATCCTCGCGCTGCTGGTCAACCTGGCCGTGAGCCTGTGCTTTTGGGCATGCTCGCTCACGCCCGGCATGTGGGGCGCCTACTACGACACGGGCATGATCGAGGTCAACACTGCCCTTAACGCCACCATTGGCGGCACCTGGTACGTGGTGCTGGGCTCTTCGCTGGCAATGCTCGTTTCTGCCGTGGTTAACTCCACGCTCAACCAGTCGCTTGGCCGTATGCTCAAAAAGAACAACTTTGCGAGCTTTGCCTTCCGCTCCTATGTGTCCACGGGCGTTGGCCAGTTTATCGACAACTTGGTCTTTGCCATTGTGGTGAGTCACACGTTCTTTGGCTGGACCTGGGTGCAGGTTCTTATGTGCTCGCTGACGGGTGCCGTCGCCGAGCTGCTGTGCGAGGTCTTCCTGAGCCCCGTGGGCTACAGGGTCGTGCGCGGCTGGGAGCGCGAGAATGTGGGTTCCGAGTACCTCGAGCGCCACGCAACCGCCTAAGGAGCAAGTATGCGGGTTTTGATCACGGGCGCTTCGGGCGGTATCGGAGCCGCATGCGTGCAGCGCTTTTTGGACGAGGGCCACGAGGTCCTGGGCTTTGATCTGCTGCCGGCGACAATCGAACACGAGCGCTACCGCCATCTGATCGTTGATGTCCGCGAACCGGGCTCGTTTCCAGGCGACCTTGAACCCCAAGTGATCGTGAACGTTGCCGGTACGCAGGATTCGGCCGACGATATCGCCGCCAACCTGTGTGGCACCATCAACGTGACCGAGCGCTACGCTTTTGTGGGGGAGGGGCTTGCCGCCAAGCCGGCGCCGGCTATCGAATCCGTGGTCAATGTGGGGTCTGCGAGCGGGCATACGGGATCGGAGTTTCCCGCCTATGCCGCCAGCAAGGGCGGCGTTATCGCCTACACCAAAAACCTTGCAAACCGCCTGGCGCCGCAGGCTATCGCCAACAGTGTGGACCCGGGTGGCGTTATCACGCCGCTCAACCGTTGTGTGATGGAAGACGAGCACCTGTGGAACCAGATTATGGAGCTCACGCCGCTTAAGCGCTGGGCCACTGCCCAAGAGATCGCCGAGTGGATCTACTTTGTGGGCATGACCAACCGGTTTATGACCGGGCAGAGCCTGTTGATCGATGGCGGCGAGGCCGGCCGCACCCAGTTTATCTGGCCCGAGTAGTAAAACGCGCCCGATGGAAAGCCGTCGGGCGCGTTTTTGATGTATCGATTTTTAGCCGAGGCAAGTCCAGTTGACGGGGGTCGAGCCGTGCTGTTCGAGTAGCCGATTGGCTGCCGAGAAGGGGCGCGACCCCATAAAGGCGGGGAGTTCTGCCGTGGCACGGTTGGCCGAAAGCGGCGAGGGGTGCGTGGATGCCAGGCAGAACTTGTCGGCTGCCTTGTCCGCGCCAGTCGCGACGAGCTTGCCTTCGACCATCTGTTGGGCAAAGCGACCCCATGCCAAAAAGACGACCGGCTGGGGCAGCTGGCAGCAGCGTTCGATAACGTAATCGGTGAGCGTGCTCCAGCCCAGTTTGGCGTGCGAGTTGGCGGCATGCTCGCGCACGGTGAGCGTGGTGTTGAGGAGCAGGACGCCCTGTTGTGCCCATGGGGTTAGGTCTCCCGTGGCGGGAATGGGGCAGCCCAGATCGGCTTTGAGTTCCTTGTAAATGTTGCGCAGGCTCGGCGGCAACTTGGTTTGCGTCGCGGGGACCGAGAACGACAGCCCCATGGCCTGGTTGGGTCCGTGATAGGGGTCCTGACCCAAGATGACAACCTTGACCTGGTCGGCCGGCGTGTAGGCGAGGGCATTGAGAATGTCGTCTTGTGCCGGATAGATGGTCTGCTCGGCACGCAAAAGGGCGATGCGCTCGAGCAGCTGGTTCGTAGTGTCACGTACCGGCTGCGGCGCATCGCCCAACCAAGTTGCTATGTTGCGGTCGCGGGTCGCGGCGTCCATGGGGCTCCTTTGCGTCAGATGCTCTGTTTGCATCTATTGTAAAGGCGCACCGGTTGCCTTTATGCCGCGGCTGTATAAGGAGTGGGGTCTACGAGACGCGCTCGGGCGCTCCTGCCATGCGAGCCTGTCCATGTGCGCGAAGGCGCGGAAGCTCGACGGTTGCTACCATGACGCCGGTCAGGATGAGAGCGGCGCCAAAGAAGGCGATGGGGCTCAGGACCTCGCCGACCAGGAAGAACGAAAAGACGGCGGAGCAGACCGGCTCGAGCGAGAAGGCGAAGCCGGTGGTCTCGGCGGGCACGTGGGGCTGCACGAGCGTCTGGGTGATAAAGCCATAGGCAGAGCAGATGAGTGCGAGCGCGACGACGACCACGATCTCGCTGGGCGTACTGGGAAGCATGAAGCCGCCAAAGGCGCATGCGGCAATGCCCGAGAACAGGCCGCCAAAGCCCAGCTGCCAAACGCCCAGAGCAAGCGGATCGACTTCATCGACAAAGCGCTTGGCGATAATGATGTGTCCGGCGTAGACAAAGGCGGATAACAGCATGATGAGCGCGCCCGGGTTCAGGCTGGTAAAGTCGGCGCCCGAGAGCAGCAACATGCCGCAGGTGACGATGGCGGTGCCGACGAGCACTTTGCGCTCGGGGGCGCGACGCAGCAGGGCGGCGTTGGCAAACGGCACGATCACGACCGTCAGGCTCTGCAAAAAGCCGGCAGTGGAGGCAGAGGTGAGGCTGGAGCCCAGGCACATGCAGGTGAGCTCGGTTGCCATGATGGCGCCGATGATAGCGGCGCGAACCATAAGGTCGCGGTTGATACGGAAAGCGCGCTTGTGGAAGAGCAGCAGACAGGCCGCAAAGGCGATGATGCAGCGCAGCGCAACGATGCTCGTGGCGTTCATGCTGTCCATGCCGATCTTCATGAGGGGATACGAAAAGCCCCATGCGACGGGAACGGAAAATGAGAGCGCGATTGCTTTTTTGCGATCCATGGGGCTCCTTTTGTTACAGAACGGTTTCGTAAAAAGGATTCTGCTCCCAGATGTGGATGTAGTAAAGCGAATGTATCTTCAGTATGATTAAGAAATGCTAATGTTGGCAGAAAAAGCCCTGGCAAAACGTTTTACGTCTGCATTGATGGGGAGGCACAATGGCATCGCGGTATCAGATTGTTTGTATGGTGGTCGATCGCGGCAGTCTTAAGGGCGCGGCCGATGAGCTGGGCTATACGCAAAGTGCGGTGAGCCAGGCCGTCAAGGCGCTCGAGCGCGAGTTAGGCACCACGCTTATCGAGCGCGGCAAGCAGGGCGTTTCGCTTACGCGCGACGGCAAGCAGTATCTGCCGTACCTGCGCCAGATCGTGACCGCCGAGGCCGAGCTCGAGGGCAAGCGCCAGGAGCTGCTGGGACTTTCCTCGACTGATATTCGTATTGCGACGTTTACCAACGTGAGTCGAACCGTGTTGCCGCGCGTAATCCGCGACTTTGGGGCCCTGCACCCGGGCGTACACTTTACCCTCAAGCAGGGCGATTACACGCGCAACGCCCAGTGGGTGCACGATGGCGTGGTCGATTTTTGCTTTACGGCACGCGGATTTACCGCTGGGCTCGAGAAGCGTGTGGTCTATCACGACGAGTTGGTGGCATTGCTGCCGGCGGCGCATCCGCTGACGGCAAAGGAAAAGGTGACACTCGCTGACCTAGCGTCCGAGCCGTTTGTGCTGCTGGATGAAGGCGAACAGAGCCTGGTGCTCGATGCATTCGCGGCGCATGGGCTGTCGCCGCACGTGACGAGCGAGGTGACCGACGACTACACCATCATGGCGATGGTGGAGGAAGGCCTGGGCGTGAGTATGCTTTATCGCCGTACCGTTGAGGGCGTGCAAGCCGATATCCGTGTGCGGCCTATCGTGCATGCCCCCTCGCGCGACGTAGTGGCAGCCTGGCGCAGCTGGGACACCATGCCCATCGCCACGAGGCGCTTTATCGACTATATGAGCTCGCATATTGTCAATTAATGACTGGCGTGGCGTTGAGTGCGGTGTTTAGCGGGCTGTCGCTTTGGCTTTGGTGGCGCGATAGGTGCGTGCCGGGTGGCAGAGTAATACCGCCACGACCATAAAGAACGCCGTGGTGCCCAGGCTGATGGGGTAGACCATCATGATGTTCGCAAAGGTGCGGAAGTGCGGGAACACGCAGAACACCCAGTAGAAGCGAATGCCGCAGACGCAGATCATGGTGATGAGGGCGGGCATGAGCGAGATGCCAAATCCGCGCAGGTAGCCGGACATGTTTTCGTAGAACATGCTAAAGGCGTACGCCGGGAAGATCGAACACACGCGGATATAGCCGATCGAGACGATGTTGGGGTCGCTATTGAACAGCGATAGGATCTCGCGCCCCAGACCGACAATAACGATAATCGTGGTGAGTGCAACGATACCGCCTTCGACCAGACAGACCTTAAGCGTTTTGGTGCAGCGGTCGATCTGGCGGGCACCGTGGTTTTGTCCCACAAAGGTGGTGCAGGCCTGGCTAAAGCTGTTGAGCAGGTTGTAGCACACGTACTCTAGGCTCATGGCGGCGCTCGATGCCGCCATGACCTCGGTGCCCAGGCTGTTGATGGCGGACTGGATGATGATGTTGGCGACGGCAAAGACGGCGCTTTGGATGCCGGCGGGCAGGCCGATCTTGACGATGCGCTTGAGGGCGACGGGGTCGATAGCCAGGTCGCGCGGGGTGACACGGACGACGGAGTCGGTCTTGAGCAGGCGGATAAAGAGCGTAGCGGCGCTGACTGTGTAGGCGATGGCGGTGGCGATGGCGACGCCCGCGACGCCCCAGTGGAGAACGGGGACAAAGGTGAGGTCCAGGCCAATGTTGAGGACGGTGGACACGGCAAGCGCCTGCAGCGGCATGCGGGTGATGCCGACGGAGCGGAAGATCGCGGCCTCAAAGTTGTAGAGCAAGATCGAGGGCAGGCTGAGCAAAAAGACGCGTAGGTAGAGCGAGGCGAGCGGCATGGTTTCGGCGGGAACGTTGAGCGCGGCGAGCATGGGCTCGGCAAAGATCTCGCCCAGAGCGATGACGACAAAGCCTACGAGCGCCATTAAAATCGAGGTATGGACGGCGCGTTTGACCATGCTCTGATCGTTGCGGCCGATAGCGTTGGCGATGACCACGTTGGAGCCAAGCGACATGCCAATAAACAGGTTGAGCATAAGACTGGTAAGCGGAACATTGGAGCCGACCGCCGCCATGGCAAGGGTTCCCTGGTCGCCCGAGAAGTTGCCGATGATGACCGTGGCTATGAGGTTCGATAGCTGCTCCAAGATGCTCGTGGCGGCCACGGGGAAGGCGAACAGGGGAATATTTCGCCACAGCGAGCCGGTGATCATGTCAATGTGCTTAGATGCGGTATCAGCCATACGCTCTCAATCTCTAATATGCTCTTTCGTGCTTATTTGCGCAGACGATGATACTCCTAATCGACTAGTCATTGGGGACGTTCTTAAACGACTAGTCATTTAAGAACGTCCCCAATGACTAGGTGGGGAAGGCGTGCGACAATGGTGGGCGTTGTGTTGTTCGCGCTAAGGAGTTGCCATGTTGTTGTGTCCTGTTTGCCATGAGCCGTTGGTGGGCGACGAACGCGGTGCTGCATGCGCGGGCGGACACCGGTTTGACCGTGCTCGCGAGGGCTATCTATATCTACTGCGCTCGTCCAAGAGCGGCGACTCTATGGGCGATCCCAAGTCGCAGGCGCGCAGCCGTCGTGACTTTCTGAACCGCGGTTACTATGCGCCGTTGCGCGATGCGATGGTCGAGCTGGTGCGCAAGCAGGCGTCTGGGCGCGCCACGTCTACGAATGGCCCCATGACGCTGCTCGATATTTGCTGCGGCGAGGGCTATTACACGAGTGCCATGGGCGCGGTGCCGGGCGTGGATGCCTACGGTTTCGACCTGGGCAAGGAGATGGTGCGCCTGGCTGCCAAGCGCGGCGATGCGACCTACTTCGTGGCCAATATGAAGGACATCCCCGTGGCCGATGGCGCCTTCAATATGGTGACCGAGCTCTTTGCTCCCTTTAACGAGCGCGAGTTTGCCCGCGTACTGGCGCCCGAGGGCTCGCTCTACACCGTGGTGCCGGGCGCCCGTCATCTCTTTGGGCTTAAGGAGGTGCTCTACGACACACCGTACCTTAACGATGAGAAGCTGCCGCAGGCCACCGAGCTTAAACTGGTCGGAACGCAGCGGGTGTCTGCGAATATTACGCTCCAGACCCAGGCCGACATCGAGGCGGTGTTCCAGATGACGCCGTACTACTATCGCACGCGCCCTGCCGACAAAGAGCGCCTGGCAAACTTGGATACCCTTCAGACCGACATCGACTTCATCATCGCCGAGTACCGCCACTAACCTACCAAAAAGGGACAGGTTTATTTTGGTAGGTTTTATCTGGGCAAATGCAAAGGACCGACCGCGGAGATGCGCGATCGGCCCTTTTTAGTTGCTTGGCTGCAGCGGTTATGAGAAGCGAGCGCTTACAGGCGATCCTTGTTCTCGGCCTTAACGGCGTGCGCCTGCTGAACAAAGAACAGGTCGTACACCACGATGACAAAGGCGACGATATTGACGGAGCTGCCGCCGAGCGCGGGAAGCGTGAGCGCGGCCTGGACGAGCGTGGCGATTGCGGCGACGATGCCGAGCTTAAACGCGCCATCCACCTGCGAAGGCTTGTTGGCACCCTTGATGCCCGCAACGCCCGCGGCGAGATCGATGAGGCCCTTGGCGACCAGCACGACCGCGGCGAGCATGGCGTTCGACCCGTACGTGGAATCGAGGTTGCCGGTCGCGATGCCGGCGATTCCAATGACGAGACTGGCGATGCCCAGAACAAAATAAATCAGGGCAAGGATTTTGAGTGTCTTGCGAGCGGCGCTCATAGTTGGTCCTTTCGATGCGGGCGCAGAGAATCTGTCGCACCCAGGTTGCGGCACATATCGTGAAGCACATTGTAGTTCAACGGGGCGATGCATGCGTTTGAAAGCGTCTCTTGCCTGTACGCTCCAACCTTTCAAAAAGGAAAGCTGGACGTAAGCCAAATCGATGGCAGCTCATGTGCGGCGCTGCGATGATGAGGCCATGGTAAGAGCTGGACCGAAGGAGGAGTCATGATGTACGGAGCAGGGCAAGTGCGTGAGCCGCGGTCGTTGGGAAGGCGCGTGGGTGATTCTGTGATCGCTGTAGTGTGCACGGGATTGATGGCGGTGCTTTGCATTGGGATGCTGTGGGCCATGTCGCATGTGGGACAATAGCGGACGGTTGGGTGCTGGCATAAACGGCGCCCCGCGCATTCGTTTGTTTGTTAAGGAGTGTCCATGGGCGTCGTCGATCCCTTTTCTGTTGCTCGGGCCGTGGGGCTTGAGCTGACCGGGAAGCCCGAGGGCCTCACGCTCACCGACGGCACGATGGAGCTGTGTGCCGATTTTACCCGCATGCTTCCACGACTCAAGCAGGGTCGCTTGCAGCAAGAGCTGCTGGTGAAGGCCGCGCGCGCAAAAGGCATCGAGAGCCCATGGGCGATTGACGCCACGGCGGGCTTTGGCGAGGATTCGCTGCTGCTGGCTGCCGCGGGCTTTACCGTCGATCTGTATGAACAGGATTGCGTGATTGCGGCGCTCCTCAAGGATGCCTTGGATCGCGCGGCAGATGATCCGGCGCTTGCGGCTGCCGTGTCGCGCATGCGCTTGCATGCGGGCGAGGACAGCATTGCCGGTCTTCGCCATGTAGCTGAGTTGATCGGACGGGGCGAGCTTGCCGCTCCCGACGTGGTGTATCTGGATCCCATGTTTCCCGAGCGCACCAAGAGCGCGGCGGTGAAAAAGAAGTTCCAGCTCTTGCATCATCTGGAACAGCCGTGTGCCGATGAGGAGACGCTGGTCGAAGCCGCGCTTGCGGTGCGCCCGCGCAAGGTCGTTATCAAGCGGCCGGTGAAGGGGCCACTGCTTGCCGGCGTTAAGCCGAGCTATCAACTTGCGGGTAAGGCCGTTCGTTACGATGTTTTGGTGCCGCCGCGCCCGTAGCTTGCGTGCGATGGCTGGCGCTCCGTCAACGCCGTGCCGATGCGGCGCCTATTTCCAAGGGTGCGACGTCAGGTGCCATCCACCGCAGTATTCGCATTTGTAGCAGGCCAAACCGCGCCGTCCGCGGTTTTCGCAGTCGGCCATAACGGCCTCGGCCTCGGCGCGTGTGTCGTAACGGTTTTTGCGCCCGCACGACTTGTAGCGCCAGGCTTCATCGCGCTCGGCGTCCAGGGCGTCGCGGCGCTTATCCTCGCGCGCAAACAGGTCGCTCATATCGCCGCCCGTGGCAGCGCCCAAAAACTCGCTTTTGGCCTTTGACCAGGCGGCTCGCTTTTTGCTCCCCATCTGCTTCGTGCCCTTCTCCAAACGTTGGTATCATTGCTCAATCAAAGTGATACCAATAAACGTGAGGTCGCCGCGTGATGATCAGAAAAACCCTCGATACCGACATTCCCGCCGTCATGGCTATCTATGACGCGGCCCGCGCCTATATGCGCGCGCATGGCAACGCCACGCAGTGGCCCGAGGGCACGCCTTCTGCCGATCAGCTGGCTGCCGATATCGCTGCCGGTGGCAGCTATGTGTGCGAAGTCGACGGCCGCGTGGTGGCGACGTTTGCCTTTTTGCCGGGCCCGGACGAGTGCTATGACGTAATTGAGGACGGTCAATGGCGAAGCGACACTCCGTACGCCGTGCTGCATCGTGTGGCATCCGACGGCACCGTGCACGGTATCGCGGCTGCGATGTTTGCCTTTGCCAAGGAGCGCGCCGATCACCTGCGTATCGACACGCATCAGGACAACCTGCCCATGCAGGGCGCGAGTATTAAGGCGGGGTTTGAGCGTGCCGGCGTCGTGTATGTGTCGGACGGCACACCGCGTGTTGCGTTTGACTGGCTGCGCGAGGCATAAGAGCGGAGACGCGTATCAACAATTCGCGCGAACGAAAAGGGCCCCGGGCGGGGCCATTTTCGTTCGCTGCGCTGTTTTGAAAGCCGGCTTTCGCAAGGCGCGAACCTACGAAAATCGCCGCGCGGCAACGCGGGGCGATGAGCTCGGTCGGGGGATAGGGCCCGCTTCGCCCGCCGGCCCGTAAATTGTATCATCCAGTGTGGAGCGTGAACGCCCGTTGCCGCGTGCGATGGGCTTGTAATAAGAGGAGGGCCATGTCGAAGCAAGCGGTCGTTGGAATCTTGGCGCATGTCGATGCCGGCAAGACCACGTTGGCCGAGGCCATGCTGTTCAACGTGGGTCGCATTCGCAAGCGCGGCCGCGTGGACGATGGCGATTCGCATCTGGACACCAACGCGATCGAGCGCGAGCGCGGCATTACGATTTTCTCGTCGCAGGCCGTGCTCGACCACGGCGATGCCCACGTCATGCTCGTGGATGCACCGGGGCATGTCGATTTTTCTGCCGAGGCGGAGCGCACGTTGCGCGCGCTGGACTACGCGATTTTGGTTGTGGGTGCCAACGATGGCGTGCAGGGGCATACCGAAACCTTGTGGCGCCTGCTTGCGCGCTATGACATCCCGACGTTTATCTTTATCAACAAGATCGATCTTGAGAACCCTGGTCACGATGTACTGCTGGCGCAGCTCGGCCGGCGGCTTTCCGAAGGTTGCCTGGATGCCAACGAACTGCTGACGGGTGGTGCCGTTCAGGAGGACGCTGCTGCATTGGACGAGGGTGCGCTCGAGGAGTTTCTTGAGGCGGGTGAGCTTTCCGTCGCAACGCTGTCGCGCATGGTTGCCGAGCGCAAGCTCTTTCCCTGTTTTGCCGGCTCGGCGCTTAAGGACCAAGGCGTGGACGAGCTGCTGGACGGCATATGCGCGCTGATGCGTGAACAGGCATGGCTTCCTGAGTTTGCCGCGCGCGTCTATCGTGTCAGCCGCGGGGATCGTGGCGAGCGCCTGGCTTGGGTTAAAGTGACCGGCGGCACGCTGCATGCCAAGCAGATGATTGACGGACGTTCCGGCGCCGAGGCATGGGAGCAAAAGATCGACCAGGTGCGCATCTATAACGGCGAGAAGTATGAGCTTGCCCAAGAAGTTGCCGCTGGCGGTATTTGTGCCGTGACGGGTCTTGCGCACGTTCGCCCAGGGGACGCCCTGGGTGCGGAGCCCGCGGGCGATGCGCCTGTCATTGCGCCGGTTCTCACCTATACGGTGCTGCCGAACGAGCACGATGTCCATACGGTGTTCCAAGCGCTGGCCGAGCTTGCCGACGAGGATCCCATGCTCGGCGTAAGCTGGAACACGCATCTTGAACAAATACATCTGCAGCTCATGGGAGCGGTGCAGCTCGAGGTCGTGCAGCGCGTGCTGGCCGATCGCTTTGGCCTTGCGGTCGAGTTTGAGCCCGGCGGCATTCTCTATAAGGAGACTATTTCGCAGCCGGTCGAGGGCGTGGGCCACTTTGAGCCGCTGCGCCACTATGCCGAGGTGCATCTACGTCTGGAGCCGTTGCCGGCGGGCTCGGGCGTGCAGTTTGGCACCGTGACCTCGACCGACGAGCTCGATCTTAACTGGCAACGTCTGGCGCTCACCAACGCCATGGAGCGCGATCACCTGGGCGTGCTGACCGGCTCGCCCATCACCGATGTGCGCATTACGCTCACAGGCGGCCGTGCGCATGCCAAGCACACCGAGGGCGGCGACTTTCGCCAGGCCACGTATCGCGCGATTCGACAGGGACTCATGCAGGCGCGTGAGGCCGGCGCGGCGGTGCTGTTGGAGCCGTGGTACCACTTTGAGCTCGAGGTGCCGGGGGAGTGCGTGGGCCGGGCGCTCTCGGATGCCACGCGCATGGGTGCCGAGTACGAGCCACCGACGATGGCGGGCGACCGGGCAAAGCTTGTGGGTCGCGTACCGGCATCCGAGGTGCAGGATTATGCGCTGGAGGTGGCTGCCTACACGAGCGGTCGCGGGCATCTGTACCTGGAGTTCGCCGGCTATGCGGCTTGCCATGATGCCGAGCGCGTCATCGAGGCGGCCGCCTATGAGCCCGAGGCCGATCTGCCCAACACGCCCGACTCGGTCTTTTGCTCTCACGGCGCCGGTTACACGGTCAAATGGTACGACGTGCCCGCCGCGGTGCACGTTAAGATCGATCCCGCCACCTTCCGCCCCTGGCGAGCAGCAGACGCCGAGTTTTTCGGCCACATGTGACAAAGGGACAGTTCCTTTGTCACATGCTATTGGTATAACTCGGTACAAGTTGGTATAACTATTGCCAGGGTTTGCCAATCCGAGGAGGCCGACATGAATCCAAATCCCTTTAAGCCAACGGCAGGCAAGCGGCCTCCGATGCTCATCGGTCGCGAGTCGGTCATCGAAGATTTCGAGGAAGGGCTCGATAACGGCGCCGGAGCGCCGGGTAGGCTCATGCTCATTACGGGAAACCGCGGCTGCGGCAAAACGGTTCTCCTGCGGGAGCTGCAACGTCTAGCCAGCGCGCGCGGATGGGTGGTTGTCTCCGATTCCGCTTCGCTTGGCTTATGCGACCGCTTAGCCGACGCGCTTCGCTCGAATAAACCTGTTGTGACGTCGTTGGAGTTCGGTCCGTCGTTTGGCCGGATGTCAGTCGAGGCGGCGCGAGCAAAGGGCGAGACGTTGCGAGAGCTGGTCAACGAGCGCCTCAAGAAGCTCGGTCCAGGCAAGGGCATACTGTTTGCGATTGACGAGGCTCAATCTGCGTCTATCGAGGAGCTGGCGGCTCTTGCCGTTCTCTATCAGCAGGTGCTCGGAGACCAGGATGCCACGGGCTTGTCCGATAGCGACCAGCGCGGTCTTGCGCTGGCGTTCGCTGGATTGCCCAGTATGGTTGATGACTTGCTCGAAGAGCCGAGCGTGACGTTTTTGCGCCGTGCCCAGCAGCGTACGCTGGGGGCGATTTCTTTGCCCAAGGTGCGCGATTCGTATATCCAAACGGTCAAAGACGCTGGTCTTTACGTTGACGCGGAGACGGCGGACCTTGCGGCACGCAAGAGCATGGGGCATCCCTATATGGTTCAGCTGGTGGGCTATTACATGTGGCGCTCTGCTGTCCGACGCAACTCGCAGGTCATTGAAAGGTGCGATGTCGAGGATGGCCATGCGGATGCCGTCTCCGAGTTCTACGAAGCGGTCGACGCGCCCCTGTATTATGGATTGCGCAGTCCGCAACGCCTCTTTATCGAGGCCATGGCGGTTGACGAGGGTAAACCGACGCGCATGGCGGATATCATTGAGCGCTGCGACCGTACTCAGAGTTGGGCGAGCAAATATCGCGCAAGTCTGATTCGCGAGCGCGTCATCGAGGCCGCCGGATACGGCCTCGTCCGGTTTACCGTGCCCATGCTGGGCGAGTATATCCGCGACCGCATTTTATGGCATGAGTAGGGTGATAAAGATGACGGAACAGAAGATGAGTCCGCAGGCTATCGAGGTGCGTGGCGCGCGCGTCCATAACCTCAAAGACATCGATATCGATATTCCACTGGGAAGGCTTGTGGGCATTGCCGGCGTGTCGGGCTCGGGCAAGAGTTCGCTGGCGCTGGGGGTTCTTTATGCCGAGGGCTCGCGTCGCTATCTTGAGGCGCTCAGCACCTATACCCGCCGTCGTCTGACGCAGGCCGAACACGCCCAGGTGGACGAGGTGCTGCACGTGCCGGCGGCGCTCGCATTGCATCAGCGCCCCAGCGTGCCGGGCGTGCGCTCGACCTTTGGTACCATGACCGAGCTCAACAACAGCCTGCGTCTGCTCTTTAGCCGTTGCGCCCATCACGTGTGCCCGCATTGCGGGGCGCGTGTGGAGCCGAGCCTTAACGTAGCTGCGGGCCTGTCGCTCACGTGTCCGACATGCGGCCGCGAGTTCTACGCGCCGAGTGCCGAGGATTTGGCTTTCAATAGCGGCGGTGCATGCCCCACATGTGGCGGCACCGGTGTCATGCGCGAGGTGGACGAAGCGAGCCTGGTGCCCGACGAGTCAAAGACTATCAACGAGGGCGCGGTGCTTCCCTGGGGTACGCTCATGTGGGATCTGATGAAGCAGGTGGCAGGTGAGATGGGCGTACGCACCGACGTGCCGTTTAACCAGCTCACGCCTCAAGAGCGCGACATCGTGTTTCATGGTCCGGCGGTTAAGAAGCACATTCTCTACGTTCCCAAAAACGGCGAGGGCGCCACGCCGCTCGACTTCACCTATTACAACGCCGTCTATACCGTCGAGAATGCGCTCGCCAAGGTCAAGGACGATAAGGGTTTAAAACGCGTTGCGCGCTTTTTGCGCGAGGGAGCATGCCGCGATTGCGGCGGCACGCGTCTCTCCGAGGCTGCGCGCCAGCCCCAGGTGCGCGGTATCAATCTGGCGCAAGCGGCGGCCATGACGCTGGGCGGGGCGATTGAGTGGGTGCGCGGGGTGCCCGCATCCTTGCCGCCCGAGATGCGGCCCATGGCGACGGATATCTGCGATTCGTTTTTGAGCGCGGCCCGTCGTCTGGTCGACCTGGGTCTCGATTACCTTTCACTCGATCGCGCCGGTGTCACGCTCTCCACGGGTGAGCGCCAGCGCGTACAGCTTGCTCGCGTGGTGCGCAACCGATCGACGGGCGTGCTTTATGTGCTGGACGAGCCTTCGATCGGCCTGCATCCTGCCAATGTCGACGGCCTGGTGGGCGTGATGCGCGATCTGGTGGATGACGGCAACACCGTGGTTGTTGTCGACCACGATACGCGCGTACTGGCGGAAGCCGACTATCTGGTTGAGATGGGCCCCGTTGCCGGAGCAGGCGGCGGTAACGTGATCGCTGCAGGCGCGGTAGACGAGGTCGAGCAAGCGCGGGACAGCCGCATCGCTTCGTTTTTGCGTGCCGAGCCCAAGCGCTTGCGTTCACAGGTGGCTGACGACGAAATGTTCGACCAGGGCCACATCCGCATGGCGACCGATACCATCCATACCGTCAAACCGCTCGAAGTCGATATCCCGCGCGGCCGCTTGGTCGCGGTGACGGGTGTTTCGGGTTCGGGTAAGACGACGTTGGTGCTCGAGACGCTCATCCCGGCGCTTAAGGCGCAGGCAGCTGGCGAGCGTCTGCCGGGGCACGTGCGTTGGGTCGATGCCGAGGGCATTGCCCGCGCCAACCTGATTGACGCTACGCCCATTGGCGCCAATGTTCGCTCGACGGTGGCAACTTATGCCGACATCCATGACGAGCTGCGCCGCGCCTTTGCCCGTACGCCCGAGGCTAAGGCAGCTGGCTACAAGGCGGGCGCCTTTAGCTACAACACTGGCGCCTTGCGTTGCCCTACGTGCGATGGCACGGGCTCGATATCGCTCGACGTGCAGTTTTTGCCCGACGTCGAGATCGTCTGCCCGGCATGCCGTGGTTCGCGCTACGCCGAGGCCGCCTCGCATATCCATCGCGAGGGCAAGGACGGGAGTCTGCTTACGCTGCCGCAGCTCATGGACATGAGTGTGGACGAGGCCATCGACGCCACACTGGGACTCAAGAAGGTTCAGACGCGCTTGCAGACCTTGCATGACCTGGGCCTGGGCTATCTCACGCTTGGCGAGCCCACACCGGCGCTTTCGGGCGGTGAGGCACAGCGCCTTAAGCTCGCGAGCGAGATGGGCCGCGTGCAGGATGATGCCGTATTCGTATTTGACGAGCCCACGATCGGCCTGCATCCGCTCGATGTTCAGGTACTGTTGAACGTGTTTGACGGTCTCGTTGCCAAGGGCGCCACGGTTATCGTGATCGAACACGATCTCGACCTTATTCGCAATGCCGATTACGTGATCGACATGGGCCCGGGCGGTGGCGATGCGGGCGGGCAAATCGTCTGCGCCGGTACGCCGAGCGACATCGCGGCCTGCCCCGCAAGCATTACCGGCCGCTACCTATAGACAATGAGGCAAAGGGACAGCCCCTTTGCCTCATTGATGCCTATTTCACGCATTGAGCCGCGAGGTAGTCGCGGAAGAATGGCAATTCAAATGCGACGAGCCCTCGTCCTCGTTCCCCGATGATGCCGGCATCTATCATGCGGCGTCGGTAGCGGGAGACCTGCTGCGGCGAACGCTTAAGGCGCTCGACAAGGTCAGCGGTGGTGGACTCTTCCTCGTCATCGAGCATGGCGATGAGGAATCGCTTGTCCTCTGCAGTGAGCTCCCGATAGGTTGCCGCGAGGATTCGGTCGTCCATCTCGTCGCGCGCGATTTTGATTCCCAGGTCAAAGTCGCGTGACGAGATTTCCTTCGAATCGCTTGTGAGATCCCAGGCACGGTAGCCTACGAGTTGCAATAGGAAGGGAAAACCAGAGATCGAGCGAACGGCTCTATCGATTCCCCCAGCATCTGCCAGGCGATCGTTTTCCTGGATTGTGCGAATCAAGGCCTCGCGTACGTCATAGTCGGCAATGCGACCCAGATGATATTGTTGGGCGCGGCGAAGGAACGAGACCGTCTTGTGGTTCAGCAACGTCGAGACGTTGTTGGGAAGTCCCGCCATGAGCAGGGCGACGCGTTTCCCATCGGTCACAAAGTGCTGATACGTCGCTGCAAGCTGAATCATCTCGTCGAGTGTCGGGTCCACCTCGTCAACTGTGACGAGCAGACCGGTGCCAGCCTCGTTGAGCTGGTCGATGATGTCGCTCATGCGATAACGCCAGGTTGAGGCATCGTGAACGCGATTGACTTCGATGCTGCCGAGCGGTGCAATTCCGAGACCGGTGACTTCGAAGTTCTTAGACGGGTCGATAAGATGGCCGGCAGCACGTTTCGCCCCGAACTCGATTTCCTCAAGCATTCCCGGGAGCGCGGTCGTCTTTACGGCAATCCAGCCGTGGGATTCCGCCCTTGTCGCGAGCGACGACATGAGAGCGGTTTTACCGGTTCCACGCGCGCCTGAGAAGATCGAGGTCAATTCTGGGCGCCTACGCTGGCTCAAGAAGGCGCGGTCCAAATCCCGAATAATCTGTTGTCTGCCAGCGAGATGGGCAGGAACCTCACCAAAACTGGGGGTAAATGGGTTCTCGAGATATTTCACAAGGCTCTCCTTTCACACCGCCGTTTAACTTCATTTTACTTTAGTTAATTCTGATTAAAAGTGAGGGCTCTTTATCTAGAGCATCAATTAGGCGTGTGCGCCATCGGCGCGGCGCTTGAATGTGAGAAAGGGACAGTTCCTTTGTCACATTCCCGGAAAGCCTGCCTGGCGCAGGGCCTCGTAGAGGACGATGGCGGCGCTGTTGGAGAGGTTGAGTGCGCTGATGCGGTAGTCGTCCGGGTTGACGAAGTTGCCGCAGATATCCTGTTGAAGGATGGCCTCGTGGCTGTCCTCGGTATGCCCCAGCGATTCCTCGTGAGCTTCCCAAGCCTCGGCGTTATCGAGTGAGTCGCAATCGCGCAGCATCGGGATGCGCTCGCAACGCTCGGGTGCCGCGGCAAGCAGTGGCTCGGGAATGCCCGAGCTCTCGCTGCCAAAGACCAAGTAGTCGCCGTCGCGGTAGGTGCTTTGCGCATAGGTGCGGCGCGCCTTTTTGGTCAGCAGATGCAGGCGCTCATCGGCGGGGGAGAGGTCGTTGCGCGCAAGGAAATCCTCCCAGCTGGCATAGGTCGTCACGTCCAAGTTTTGCCAGTAGCCCAGGCCGGCGCGACGCACCGTCTTGTCGTCGAGCGAAAACCCCAGCGGCTCCACCAGATGCAGGCGGGCGCCGGTGACCACGCAGGTGCGGCCGATATTGCCCGTATTGGCCGGAATCTCGGGCGCATACAGCACAATGTTGAACATGAATCTCCTTGGCTCAGAACGAAAAACCACCACGAAGGGGACAGGCACCTTCGTGGTGGTTTGGCGGTTACGTAGGCGGACAAATACCCGCTTGGATAAACCTAGGCGCGGTGCCAGTCGGTCAGGCAGGCATCGAGGGAAGCGATGAGCGCATCCTTGTCCATGTGACGGCCGATGATGCACAGACTCGTCATACGGTCGCCCGTCTCGTCGTCCCAAATCTGCATGATCTCGGGGTTCTCGTCGATGATCTTCTGCTTCTCGCCCTCGGGCGCCGAGTCGACAAACAGGCCGTTCTCCATCAGGCGCATCTGGTGGCCGGCCTGCTCAAACATGTAGCACATGTCCGGATCGCCGGTCTGCCACAGCGGACCCTTGACGCGAATGACCTCGTCGGGCCACTCCTGCTCAACAAAATTGGTGAACTTCTGTAGGTCAAACGGCTTGCGGCGCGAGTACACAAAGGTCTCGATGTCGTATTCGAGCACCTCGGGGTCGTCGTGCTCCTCGGGATGCTCCATGGCCTCGATCCAGGCGGCGGAGTTGTAGGCGCGCATAAAGTCGAAGCGGTCGGTATCGAGCAGCTCCTCCATGGGGACCTCACCGTTTTGGGCTTCGACGATCACGGCGTCCTTCTGCAGGCTGCGCACGATAGCCTTGAGCTCGGCGATCTGCTCAGGGCTCACGGTATCGGTCTTGTTGAGGATCAACGTGGAGCAGAACTCGATCTGCTGGATGAGCAGGCTCTCGATGTCGTCCTCGTCGATATCCTCGGCCAGCAGGTCGCGACCGCCGTTGAACTCGTCGTACATGCGGGCGCAGTCGACCACGGCCACGATGTTGTCGAGCGCGAGCTTGGGCTCGCCGCCCACCTTGGCCTCGTCGCAGAAGCTCGATATGGTGTAGGCGATGGGGATGGGCTCGCAAATGCCCGAGGCCTCGATGATGATGTAGTCGAAGTTGCCCGAATCGGCGATGCCCTGCAGCTGGTTGGCAAGGTCGTCCGAAAGCGTGCAGCAGATGCAGCCGTTGGTGAGCGGGATGAGGTCATCGGTCTCGGAAAGGCCGCCGTCGGCGATAAGGCTGGCGTCGACGTTGATCTCGCCGATGTCGTTGACGATCACGGCGGCGCGGATGCCGCCGTCGTTAGCGAGGATGTGGTTGAGTAGCGTGGTCTTGCCGGCACCGAGGTATCCGGTAAGCATGATGATCTTCACGGGTTTGTTGGGCATATGCCCTCCTTTGTTAGACATGGCTTACAGTTGAATCTTATGCCAAACGCATGCTCTTATACCCACGCGCTGGCAAATAACACAGGCTACTCCCAGGCTCCCCATACATCGGGGCAATAACCGACGGTGGCCTTTTTGCCGTTGCGCACGATGGGCTCGGCCAAGACCTGCTGGTTCTCGAGCAGCTTGTCGAAGCGCTGGCTAGGGGTGAGGTGCTGGATGAGTGCGAGCGTCTCCTCGTCCTTGGCCTTGGGGTTGAGCAGCTTGTCGATGCCGCCGACCGCCTGCATCACGCTCGTGAGCTCGCCCTTGCTCATCTCCTTTTCCTTAAGGTCGATAAACTGCACCTTAATGCGGCGCTCCTTAAAATAGCGCTGGGCCTTCTTGGTATCGAAGGACTTTTTGGTGCCAAAAATCTGCACGTTCATGTATTTGTCCCGCCGTTCTACCTGATGAAGTTGGTCGTTGCGCGATCGGCCTCGGGTGCATCGATGCCGGCGGCCTGTCCTGCCTCGATACAGCGAAGGAGCCAGGCCATGTTTTTGCCGATGTTGCGCATGGTGGCAAGGCCCTCGGCGTCCCCATTGGCGTCGCCGGGCACGCGACCAAACACGTTGTTCCAGTACGTGGAGGCAACCACGGGCATCTGGTTGATGGTGAAGTACTTATTGAGCACATCGAAGGTGGTCGACGTACCGCCACGACGGGCGACGGCGACGGCAGCGCCCGGCTTGTGTGCAAAGGCTTTGCTTCCGGCATAGAAGGCGCGATCGAGGGCCGAAAGGATGCGGCCGCTGGGGTGCGCATAGTAGACGGGCGAGCCAAAGACAAAGCCATCTGCCTGCTCGGCGGCAGCGATCAGCTCGTTCACCACGTCGTCGTCAAAGGTGCAGCGACCGCCAAGCTTGCCGCACTGGCCGCAACCGATGCAATCGCGAATGGGCTTGGCGCCCAGCTGAAACACCTCGGTATCAATGCCTTCTGCATTGAGCTGCTCGGCGACCTCGGCGAGTGCACGGACGGTGTTGCCGTTTGCCTTGGGGCTGCCATTGACCAAAAGAGCCTTCATCACAAACTCCCTCTGCTGACGGTGACTTCTGCGGAGGATTATCGCACGAGAGGGCAGATGGCGTGGGGCGCGATGTGAAACGGCTTGTGTTTCACATCGCACCCAACGACGCTAATCAAGCTTGGTGCCCGGAACTAGCGGTGCTACTATAAGCAGCGCTTTGAGCTCGTTCAAAATGGAAACGGGCTGTCGATCGACGGTGTCCAGATGAAGTGTCGCCACACGAATGGGCGGCTGATACTCAAATGAGCCAAAGAGCACGGGCGACCCCAAGAATCGCTCGATTTCGTCTGCGACCGCGTCGGTCTCTTCGGGATCAAAGTCGTCGAAAAGCGCCACGAACATCGGTCCCGTCGAGCGGAACAGGCGACCCTTGCCGCGCGAGCATTCCATAAGGCAGGCGGCGCTTTCGGCGAGCACGCGGTCGCCTGCATCGAATCCAAAGCGG
>CAJKZO010000018.1:0-20397 GCA_905204365.1 uncultured Collinsella sp. | reverse complement strand
TGGACGCGGCGGATCACGTACTCCTCAAAACAACGGGCTCGATCCGCGTATCGTTTACGCCGGGAGCGGTGCCGTTGTGCTGCTGTTGATTGTGCTCATCGTGGTGCTTCTGCGCGGCTGCGCATCTTCGACGCCCGAGACCACGCCCGAGACGCCCGCTGTTACCAAGACAACGACCAAGAAATCTTCTAAGAAGTCCGAAACGGTCGACGAGGACGAAGACACCGATGAGGCAACGGATGAGTCGGCTGATTCGGACGCTACCAAGACGACGGCAAAGAAGGAAGAGAACGAGGTCACGAAGGTCAAGGTCTCGGTTGCCAAGGGAAAGACCGCGTGGATTGAGGTCAAGGTCGACGGCAAGTCGGTCTATGGCGCCCAGGCGACTGGCCCCTTTGAGCAGGAGTACACGCCCGAGTCCTCAATCGAGATCACCACGTCCAAGCCTTCCGATGTCACCGTTACCAAGAACGGTGAAAAGGTCCGTTACGATACCAAGACCTCGGGCGTGGCGCGCGTGACGATCACCGTTCCCAAGAAGGAGACGTCTGATTCCGAGAATGGTGAAAGTTCTGATGGTACCGACACCACCGATGGTACCGATACCACCGACGGTACCGATACCCAGTCCACGGATGGCGCCGATACCGCAACTGACGGTCAGACGCCCAGCGATTCTACCGACTATTCGTACGATAGCTACTAAGCCTCTCGTACGCGAAAGGAAACATCATGGCTAAAGATTCCAGCTTCGACGTCGTGTCCGAGGTCAACATGCAAGAGGTCGACAACGCCTTCCAGCAGACCACGCGCGAGATTTCCCAGCGCTATGACCTTAAGGATTCCGGTGCCACGATCGAGCTTTCGAAGGGCGACAAGCTCTTTACGATCAACGCCCCGGCCGACTTTGTCTCCAAACAGATTATCGACGTGTTGAGCTCCAAGCTCATCAAGCGCGGCATCGACCTCAAGGCTGTCTCGTGGGATGCTCCGCAGGCGGCGTCGGGCGGCACCGTGCGCGTGCTCGGCCATATCGTCGAGGGTATCGACCAGGCGACCGCCAAGAAGATCAACAAGGACATCAAGGACCAAAAGCTCAAGGTCAAGGTGACCATCGAGGCCGACAAACTGCGTGTTTCCTCTGCTTCGAAGGACGCGTTGCAGACCGTGATCCAGTTCCTGCGCGACCAGGACTACGGCCAGCCGCTGCAGTTCACCAACTACCGCTAATATCAATCGAAAGGACCGCTCTCCAACATGGATACACCGTTGGGCTCCGTGCTCTACATCACCCTCGGATGCGCTAAGAACGAGGTTGACACCGACCGCATGCGTTCTCTTTTGACCGCCGCGGGCTACGAGGAGGCATTCGACCCGCAGGATGCCGATATCGCCATCGTCAATACATGCTCGTTCCTCGCCTCCGCAACGTCCGAGAGCATCGAGACCACGCTCGAGCTCGCCAACGAGGATCAGGACGGCGTTCGTTCTTGCCCCATCGTCATGTGCGGCTGCGTGCCGTCGCGCTATGGCGATGACCTGCCTGACGAGCTGCCCGAGGTCGCTGCCTTTGTGAAGGCCGACGAGGAAGACGGCATCGTGGCGGTCATCGATGGCGTGCTGGGTGTCGAGCGTGAGATTGCAGCCTATATCCCGCAGGTCAAACGTACCGTCGAGGGTGCTGTCGCCTACGTCAAGATTTCCGATGGCTGCAACCGCTTCTGCAGCTTCTGCATGATTCCCTACATCCGCGGCCGCTATCATTCGCGCAATGCCGAGAGCATCATCTCCGAGGTGCGCGACCTGGTTGCCGGCGGTGTGCGCGAGATCGTGCTGATCGGCCAGGACACGGGCATCTGGGGTACCGACTTTGCCGACGAGGACGTCGCCGATGGCTCGCCGCGCAATCTGGCGCAGCTGCTGCGTGCCGTCGCCGAGGCCGTGCGCCCGCACAACGTCTGGGTCCGCGTGCTCTATCTGCAGCCCGAGGGCATGACTGACGAACTCATCGAGACGATTCGCGATACGCCCGAGGTGCTGCCCTATATCGATATCCCCGTGCAGCACTGCGACGCGCGCATCCTCAAGGCTATGCGCCGTTCTGGTTCGCGCCAGGAGCTCGAGGACCTGTTCCGCGATCTGCGTGAGCGTATCCCCGGCATCGTGATCCGTTCCACGGCCATGGTCGGCTTCCCGACCGAGACCGACGACGAGTTCCGCGACCTTATCGACTTTATGGACACCGTCGGCTTTGACTACACGAGCGTCTTTGCCTACTCGCAGGAGGAGGGCAGCCTGGCCGCTAAGATGGAGGGTCAGGTCGACGAAGAGATCAAGCTCGAGCGCGCCCAGGAGGCCATGGACCTGGCCGAGTCGCTCGGTTTTGCCGCCACTGCCGCACATGTGGGCGAGCGCGCTCAGGTGATCGTCGACGGTATCGAAGAGACCGAGGATGGCGCCGAGCTGATCGGCCATGCCTGGTTCCAGGCGCCCGATTCCGATGGCGCGGTGCATCTGGACGCCAGCGAGGCGTCCGTGGGCGATATTCTGACCGTCGAGTTTACCGATAGCTTCTGCTATGAGCTTATCGGTCATGTTGTGGAGTAGGAGAGCGTCGTGGCAAACGAGAGCAATAAGGAACTGACGAGTGTCTGGACGCCCGCCAACATCGTGACGTGCGTGCGCATCGTCTTTATTCCGGTGTTCATGATCGTGTCGGCGCTTTCTCACACGAGTGTTGCCGGTACGGATTGGAGCACCTTCGACGGCCCGCTCGCCGCCGCTGCCTTCATTCTGTATGTGATCCTGTCGTGCACCGATAAGGTCGACGGTTATCTGGCGCGTTCGCGCAACGAGATCACCGACTTCGGTAAATTCTTGGACCCCATCGCCGATAAGCTGCTCGTGTTCTCGGCCCTGCTGCTGTTCTTGGATTTTGGCGCGGTGACCGTGTGGTCCGTGTTCATTATCCTGTTCCGTGAGCTTCTGGTGAGCGCCCTTCGCATGGTCGCGAGTGCGGCCGGTGTGGTCGTTGCGGCCGATAAGCTCGGCAAGTACAAGACGGCAACCACGATGGTCTCCATCTGCGGTTACCTGTGCGTTTTTACTATGGCCGGCTTGCACCTTGGCCCGGTGGCGCTGACGCTCGGCATCTACTCGGTGTCGCGCTTCCTGTATGCCGTTGCCGTTGTCTTGACCGTTATCTCGGGCGCCCAGTACTTCTGGAACTGCCGCAAGATCGTCTTTTCGGTCTAGGTCCTGTTGGGTATGACGGTCTCTTTTGAGCAGATCTCCGCACATAACGAGGAGCTGGCGCGCGATATTGTCGAGCGTGCGAGCGCTCGGGTCGTGACGGTTTCGACGGCTGAGTCGCTGACGGCGGGCATGATCGCCTCGACGATTGCCGATATCCCGGGCGCCTCGGCGGTGCTGCGTGGCGGTGCGGTGACCTACTGCGATGAGATTAAGCATCGCGTGCTCGGCGTTGAGCAGGAGACGCTTGACCGCTATACCGCGGTGTCGCATCAGACCGCGCGCGAGATGGCGGTGGGTTCGCTGGAGCTGTACCAGAGCGATATTGCAGTGAGCGCAACGGGTTATGCCGGCCCCGGCGGTGGTACTGAGGACGATCCGGCGGGCACTTTCTATATTGGTTGGGCGTATCGCGCGGCTGATGGGAAAGTGCCAGTCGTGGACTCTGTGCGCTGCCACTATGAGGGCGATCGTTCGTGTGTTCGTGCCCATGCGGTCGCGGAGGCACTGGGTCGAATTGCCCTTGTGCTCATCTCTATGGAATAGACGTGTTTTAAGGGGCCTTAGGGCCCCTTAATTGTGGAGATAGGGACCTCAGAAGAATTTAGCGTTTGTGCTGTTCATAGGTGTATTTTTGCCTGCCTTGTTCTTATTTGGCCCTTTATGGTCAAGCATTTGGTCAGTGTTTGGTCGGCTTTTGGTTGGGTTTTGGAAAGGTCGGCTGCATATGATTTATCTGAACGGTTGACCACGAACAGCCGTTCGTTTATTATCGATGCAGGTTGTTAAGAGGAGGGCTATTCATGGCCAAGAATTCAGGTCCCGTACGTACCGTTCATGCTCGCACGACGGGTAAAGAGCGCGATGAGATGATCGCCACCACCAGGGCTGAGATCGAGAAGAAATTCGGCCAGGGTTCCATCATGAGGTACGGCGACGGTGGCCCCGAGCTCGAGGTCGAGGCCATCCCTACGGGCGCTCTAGCACTCGATGCCGCGCTGGGTATCGGCGGCGTGCCGCGTGGCCGTATCGTCGAGATTTACGGTCCTGAGTCCTCCGGTAAGACGACGCTTTCGCTCGAGATCCTGGCCGAGGCCCAGGCAATGGGTGGCGTTGTGGCATTTATCGATGCCGAGCATGCGCTCGATCCCACGTATGCCGCGCGCATCGGCGTGGATATCGACGAGGTGCTCATTTCTCAGCCCGATACGGGCGAGCAGGCGCTCGAGATTGTTGACATGCTCGTGCGTTCCGGCGCCATCGATGCCATCGTTGTTGACTCCGTCGCCGCGCTGACCCCGCGTGCCGAGATCGAGGGAGAAATCGGCGACACTACGGTCGGTCTTCAGGCTCGCCTGATGAGCCAAGCGCTCCGCAAGCTCGCCGGCTCGCTGTCTAAGTCCAACACGACGTGCATCTTCATTAACCAGCTGCGTGAGAAGATCGGCGTCATGTTCGGCAACCCCGAGACCACGACGGGCGGCCGCGCCCTTAAATTCTTCTCTTCGGTGCGTATCGACATTCGCCGTATCGATAGCATTAAGCTTAAGGACGAGGTTATCGGTAACCGCGTGCGCGCTAAGGTCGTTAAGAACAAGGTGGCAGCTCCGTTCCGTTCTGCTGAGTTCGACATCATGTACGGTACGGGCATCTCTAAGGAGGGCTCAATTCTGGACATGGCTGTCGAGTGCGGCATCTGTAAGAAGATGGGCTCCTGGTTTGCCTATGGCGAGGACAAGCTCGGCAACGGTCGCGAGGCCGCCAAGGCTTTCCTGCGCGAACACCCCGATTGCGCCGACGAGATTGAGCATAAGGTTCGCCTTGCCTGCGGACTTGAGTTTGATGACGATGCTCCGTCCGAGGTCGAGCTGACCGATCAGCCTGCGCCTGAGGAGTTTGATGAGCTTTACGCCATCGATGGTTCCGCTATGCTCGATGATGACGACGAGTAGCGGTTACGCTCATGTCGTATACGGTGACCGAGGCCACGGTCGTCTTTCCCGATAAGAAGGCGGCCTCCTCGTTCTCGAGCGGGTATGCGTCCAAAAAGCCTTGCGCACATATCGATTGTGAGCTTGAGGACGGTTTTGAGCGGTCCATTTGGATTCCCGTGCGGGTCGCGCGCCTGTATGTCAAAAACCGCCCCGATCTTCCCTGTGATTGGGACAACTTTCGTGAGGCGGTGCAGATCATCGAGCGTAAATGTGCACTTACCATGGTGACCGAGATGTTATCGCGCCGCGACCATGCGACGGGTGAGGTCCGTGACAAGCTGGCTCGCTACGGCTTTCACCAGCCCGCGATCGATTTCGCCGTCGAGCGCGCCACCGAGTATCGCTTTTTAGACGAGAACCGCTTTTGCTCGTACTTTATCGAGGAACGCAAGCGGCGTGGTTGGGGACAGCGCAAAATCGAGACCGAGCTCAAGCGCCGTCATGTCGTGCTCGATGACATTCCCGGTTATCCCGAGGATTATTTTGCCGTCGAAGACGATTTGGCGCGTGCGTCAGCCCTGCTCGCTAAGCGGCGTGTTCCAGAGACGCGCGGATTCGAAAAAATGGTTCGGTTTTTGATGGGCAAGGGCTTTTCGTATCACATCGCCGCCGATGCCGTTAAGGCACGTCTCGATGCCGAATGTGAGGAATGTGCGCTTTAGGCGTATGCGTTTTGTGGCCCTGCCGTTCACCGCGTTTTAGCTTCCGTACTGGGGCCATTTATTTGACAGTTGTTGTGGTTCAACGTACGATAAACACTGTCATTTGCTTTGTGATATGTGCTCATCTGTGATGAGTTTGTTTATATGTTTATCTGTATCCGACCCGCATAAGCTGCGCCCATATTACTCAAATGTCGCGAGCCGTTCGTAAGGACGGTTCGCTTTGTTGTGTAACGAATCCATAAAAAGGAGTGAGCATGCCTATCATCGCAGCGCTCGTTGGCATCGTTTTGGGTGCCATCGCCGCCATTGCCTACATGCGCACCGCCAAGCAGGGTAGTCTTCATGAGGCCGACGAAAAGATCCAGTCGGCACACGCACAGGCTGAGTCCCTGATCGGTGATGCAAAGCGTCAGGCCGAGACCCTCAAAAAAGAGGCTCTGCTTGAGGCTAAAGAGGAAATCATCAAGAACAAGCAGGCCGCCGAGGCCGAGGACAAGCAGCGTAAGAACGAGATTCGTACGCTCGAGAACCGTGTGATGCAGCGCGAGGAATCCCTCGACCGCCGCAACGACGCTCTCGACAAGCGCGAACATCAGCTGTCCAGCCAGGCCGGTCAGGTCGAGAAGCGCTCCCGCGAGCTCGAGGAGCTCTGCGCCAAGCAGACCTCCGAGCTCGAGCGTATCGCTGACCTGACCCGCGAGGACGCCCACAAGGAGCTCCTCGATAAGGTTCGCGGCGAGGTCACCCACGAGGCTGCCACGATCATTCGCGAGTCCGAGCAGCAGGTTCGCGCCGAGTGCCACAAGACCGCCCAGGAGATTCTGTCCCTGGCGATTCAGCGCTGCGCTGCCGACCACACAGCCGAGGTCACCGTTACCTCCGTGCACATTCCCTCTGATGACCTCAAGGGCCGTATCATCGGTCGCGAGGGTCGCAACATCCGGACCTTCGAGCAGGTTTCCGGCGTCAACCTCGTGATCGACGACACACCTGAGACCGTCGTTCTTTCGAGCTTCGACCCGGTCCGTCGTGAGACCGCCCGTGTTGCCCTCGAGAACCTCATCGCCGACGGCCGCATCCACCCCGCCCGCATCGAGGAGATGTATCACAAGGCTGCCGACCTGGTTCAGCAGCGCGTGCGCGAGGCTGGCGAGCAGGCTGCCTTCGATACCGGCATTCACGACCTGCACCCCGAGATCGTCAAGACCCTTGGTGCCCTGCGCTACCGTACTTCGTTTGGTCAGAACGTGCTTCAGCACTCCCTCGAAGTCTCTGACCTGTGCGGCGTGATGGCTTCCGAGCTTGGCCTGGACGTTGTGACCGCCAAGCGCGCCGGCCTGCTGCACGACCTGGGCAAGGCAATCGACCATGACGTTGAGGGCCCGCATGCCGTCATCGGCGCCGAGCTTGCCCGCCGTTATGGCGAGAAGCCCGTTATCGTCCACGCTATCGAGGCTCACCATGCCGATGTCGACCCCAACACGGTGCTCGATGTCCTGGTGCAGGCCGCCGATGCTGTCTCCGCCTCTCGCCCCGGTGCCCGTCGCGAGTCTGCCGAGAACTACATCAAGCGCCTTGAGAAGCTCGAGGAGATCGCCAACTCCCATGACGGCGTCGAGCGTACCTATGCCATGCAGGCTGGTCGCGAGGTCCACGTCATGGTTCAGCCGGACAAGATCTCCGATGCTCAGTCCACGGTCCTGGCTCACGATATCGCCCATCAGATCGAGGAAGAGATGGAGTATCCCGGTCAGGTGCGCGTCGTCGTGATTCGCGAGAGCCGCGCTGTCGATATCGCTAAATAACATGAGCGACGCGAACGAGCTCATCTCATTTATCGCGTCGATGTCGGGGGAGGGCAACCTTCGCGTCGAGGAGAACCTTGGCGAGGGGTATGTCCGCCTCCGCGTTTCGGAGGCCGAGCGGCGCCAGGCAAAGCACGACATTCAGCATGTCGAGGATATCGTCATCGAAATGCTCCGTAATGCTCGCGATGCCGGCGCCGACAAGGTCTATCTCGCCACGACCAAGGAAGATGGCGTTCGCACGCTTGTCTTTCTGGATAACGGCTCGGGTGTTCCGCAGGATATGCAAGAGCGAATCTTTGATGCTCGCGTTACCTCAAAGCTCGAGAGCATGAAGATGGACCGTTGGGGCGTTCACGGTCGTGGCATGGCATTGTTTTCGATCAAGCAGAACACCGACGAGGCCCGTGTGGTCACGTCCGGCGTCGATCTTGGTTCAGCCTTTAAGGTGAGCGTTGCAGCCGACCGCCTCAGCGAGCGTGCCGATCAGTCCAGCTGGCCCCAGGCCGTCAAGGATGAGGACGGACGTTATGTCTGTGCTCGCGGCCCGCATAATATTATTCGCGCTGCCTGTGAGTTTGCGCTCGAGGAGCTGCGTGGTTGCGATGTCTATCTTGGTTCTCCGTCTGAGATTGCCGCGACCCTTTATGTTCAGGCGACAAGTCGGCTCGATACGTCTCGTCTCCTGTTCATTGACGACGAGAGCGAGCTTCCGGTTGTCGACCGTTTAGGCCTTGCCTCTGATGCCGAGGACTTTATTCGTATTTGTTCGGGTTTGGGTCTTGAAATGTCCGAGCGCACGGCCCATCGCATTTTGGCAGGGCAGATTAAGCCCGTTCGCGGTGTGACTGCGCGTCTGCTGCGCGAGCGTGACTCATCCTCGCATGCGCCGGCTCCTGTCGATCTCGCGAAGGATCGTCGTGGGCTGCGTATTGCCAAGGATGACATGGCACAGTTTTCGCGTGCTGTGGAGCGCGACTTTAATGACCTTGCCGCTCGGTACTATCTCAATCTTTGCGGCGACCCAAAGATCCGTGTTTCGCGTGATCGAATCACCGTGACCTTCGATCTTGCCAAAGAGGAATAGTGCCTTTACCGAGTCCACTCGGTACGATAAAGTTATTGCAGTTAAAACGAACTTTTAAACGCAGGAGTTTCTTCATGGATTGCCTGAAGGTATCAAGCAAATCATCGCCCGCGTCCGTTGCCGGCGCCATCGCCGGCATGGTCAAGGATGGTGTACCCGTCAACATCCAGTGTGTCGGTGCCGGTGCTGTCAACCAGGCCATTAAGGCCGTTGCTATCGCGCGCGGTTTTTTGATTCCAACCGGTTTTGATATTTCCTGCGCGCCTGTGTTCTCCGACATCCTCATTAACGGGGAGTCGCGCACGGCCATCCGCCTTTCTATCTACGTTCACCAGATCAATCGAGCTGCTATGGATAACGTCGTCATGGATGATGTTAAGCCTGTGGCATAGCTTCTGCTTGCCTCGTTTCGCTCCCCATCGTTAGGACTTATGCACATGGACCAGCGTTCCGTACGCGATATTCTTGCCGGTAAAACCTACTTTATCCGCACCTTTGGCTGCCAGATGAATCAGCACGACTCCGAGCGTGTGAGCGGTCTGCTTGATTCGTATGGCTGCCTCATGGCGCTCGATCCCGAGCATGCCGATATCGTTGTCTTCATGACATGCTGTGTGCGTGAGGCCGCCGATACTCGCCTGTACGGTCAGTGCAATTCCTGCAAAAGCCTGCCGCCTTCGCCTTCGGGCAAGCGTGTGGTTGCCGTGGGCGGCTGCATCGCGCAGCGTGATGGAGAGGGCCTGCTCACCAACGTCGATAACGTCAATGTCATCTTTGGCACGCATTCCATCGCACATGTGGCCGAGCTCATTGCCGAGGCGTTCCTTGATGGTAAGCGTCATATCCGCACCAATGAGCATGAGGATACGGATGCCATGAGCATGCCGTGGCATCGCGAGACCCAGTATCACGCCTGGGTGCCCATCATGACAGGCTGAAATAATTTCTGCACCTATTGCATCGTGCCGTACGTGCGCGGTCGCGAAAAAAGTCGCCCCTTCGAGGAGATTGTCGACGAGGTGACCGGTTTGGTGCGCCAGGGCGTGCGTGAGATTACGCTGCTGGGCCAAAACGTTAACTCATATGGTCGCGATCTGTTTGGCAAGCCGCGTTTTGCCGATCTGCTGCGTGCCGTGGGCGATACGGGTGTGGAGCGCATCTTCTTTACGTCTTCGCATCCCAAGGATCTGCTCCCCGAGACCATCGACGCCATGGCCGAGACGCCTGCCGTTATGCCGCAGCTGCACTTGGCCGTCCAGTCAGGTTCGACGCGGATCCTCAAAGAGATGAATCGCCGTTATACACGCGAGGACTATTTGGGCCTGGTCGATCGCATTCGCAACCGTATGCCCGATATCGCGCTCTCGACCGACATTATCGTCGGCTTCCCAGGCGAGACTGAAGAAGACTTTGAGCAGACGCTCTCGCTTGCCGAGACGGTCCGCTATGCCCAGGCCTATACCTTCATCTATTCCAAGCGCGCCGGTACCCCGGCCGCAGAGATTGACGATCCTACGCCGCATGAGGTTATTCTCGAGCGTTTCAACCGCCTGGTTAAGGTTATCGAGACCACGGCATACGAGTATAACCAGGGTGAGCTTCATACTGTGGTTCCGGCGCTCATTGAGGGAACGAGTAAAAAGAACGACGCGGTCCTGCTGGGCAAGAGTCCCAAGAATCAGACTGTGCACGCGCCTATCCCCGAGGGTTACAGCATCGATCAGCTTGTTGGCAAGATCGTTGATGTTGACGTTGACGTTGCCAAGACCTGGTATTTGTCCGGCTCCGTTGTGGGCGAGCCGCGCTAATGGTTTCTCCCGGGGCAGGTCTTTCCGCCGTTGCGATCGTCGGTCCGACGGCGGTTGGTAAGAGTGATGTTGCCGACCGTTTGGCCGCTCGTCTTTCGTCCGAAGTGCTGTCGTGCGATGCGATGCAAATCTATCGCGGCATGGACATCGGTACCGCAAAGATGACGCCCGATGAGTGTACGGCGCCGCTGCGTCTCGTCGACATTGTAGATCCGGGTGTGGCATATTCTGCTGCGCTTTATCAGGCTGACGCTCGCGCACATGTTGAACGTCTCCTTGGTTCGGGTTGTCTGCCGGTTTTTTGCGGAGGTACGGGGCTGTATCTCAAGGCCGCCCTTGATGAGATGGACTTTCCCTCGGGTGAACTTGAGGACGATCGCCGTGCGGGCTATCAGGAGCTTGCCGAGCGTATTGGCGAGGAAGAACTGTATGCTCTGCTTGCCGAGCGCGATCCAGAATCGGCTGCTGTTATTCATCCTCATAACGTGCGCCGTGTGATTCGTGCGCTCGAGATGCATGATGATGGTATCTCCTATGCACAGCAAAAAAGTCAGTTTAGTGTTCCGCGCGAGCATTATCACGCTCTGTGGTTTGGTCTGACGCGTAATCGCGAGGTGCTCTACGAGCGCATTAACCTGCGCGTCGATCTGATGTTTGAGCAGGGCCTTGTCGATGAGGTCCGCGGTCTTATGGGCCAGGGGCTGGGAGATGCCCTGACGTCGATGCAGGCAATTGGCTATAAAGAGATCATCGATGCTTTCAATTGCGTGACGAGCATGGATGAGGCTCGCGAACTCATTAAGATGCGTTCGCGTCGCTATGCCAAACGTCAGCTTTCGTGGTTTAAGCGCGATGACCGTATCGCGTGGTTTGATATGGATGAATGTACGATCGATGAGGTCGTTGCTGATATCCTGCATCGTATTGAGGCTGCCTAATGGCTCGTTTCCCCCTTGTTCCCACGGCACCCGAGCCCGAGCGTGCCATTTTGGTTGGTGTTGAGTGGCGCGACAATGCATGGCCACTCGATCGATTGCTCGATGAGCTGGAGCGCCTTGCCCACACGGCTGGTGCCCAGTGCGTGGCTCGCTTGTCTCAGCGTTTGGTAAAGCCGTATCCCAAATCATTTATCGGTTCCGGTAAGGTAGAGGAGCTGTGCGGTCTGGTACATCGCATGGATGCCGATGTCGTTATTTTTGACGACGACCTGACGCCCTCGCAGCAATCCTATTTGGAGAAAGCCGTGGGCGAGCCGGTAAAGATTATCGATCGTACGGCACTGATCTTGGATATCTTTGGCCTGCATGCTCAGACGCGTGAGGGACGCCTACAGGTACAGCTGGCGCAGCTTCAATATCTGTTGCCTCGTCTGCGCGGCATGTGGAGCCATCTCGCCAAGGAACAGACGCGCGGCGGCATCGGCTCACGCTTTGGTCAGGGCGAAAGTCAGCTCGAGGTCGACCGTCGCCTCATTCGTAATAAGATCGCTGCGCTTCGTCGTGAGCTCAAGCAGGTTGAACAGCGTCGCGATGTCCAGTCCAAGAGCCGCATTGAGTCACCGGCGTTTCGCGTCGCGTTAGCCGGTTATACCAATGCCGGTAAATCGACGTTGCTCAATCGTCTGACCGGCTCTACGGTACTTTCGCAGGACAAGCTGTTTGCTACGCTCGACCCGACGACGCGTTCGTATCGCCTGCCCGGCGGTCGCGGCATGACGATTACCGATACCGTCGGCTTTATTCAAAAGCTGCCGCATGGTCTGGTCGATGCATTTAAATCGACGCTGTCTGAGGTGTTGGGTGCCGATCTAATTCTCAAAGTCGTAGATGCGTCTGACGAGGACTATGAGCGGCAGCTGGAGGCTGTCGACCGCGTGCTTGATGAGATCGGCGCCGGAGAGCGTTTAACGCTGACCGTATTCAATAAAATCGATCTGCTCGATAGCGTTGATCGATTGAGGTTCCGCCGGCGCTATCCTGAGGCAGTGTTGTTCTCGGCTCAGACGGGTGAGGGCCTTGATGACTTAGTCGACCGCATCGCTCGTGAAGCGGCCGCTACAGACGTGTTGCTCTCGGCCGATATCCCGTATCGAGAGGGCGCGTTAATCACGCTCGTGCATGAACAGGGAACCCTCCTGCATGAGGAATACCTCGAGGACGGCGTTCGTATTGTGGCAAAGCTTCCGGCTCGTATCGCACCGCGTCTCGAGCGTTATCGAACAGAGTAAATCAGCTCCAGCACGCCCAAGATAATGGGCTGATGCAGCAGGTAGAACGGTAGCGCATGGCGTCCGAGGCTTGCGAGCGCCGGAACGGGATTCTCATAGGACCATGCTGGCGCCTCGCGGCTTGATTTCTGTGCGGCGTGGGCGGCAAAGAAGCCTGTGAGGTACATAAAAAAGAATGGGATGAGTGGATAGTAATCACCGGAGACAAAGTCTGGACTTGGGAACCCCAGCCAAGCTAGATAGGGGATAGGGTAGACCGCTTTAGGAATGCTCCAGGTACAGGCAAAGAGTATGAGGCAAATCGTTATACCCATACTGCCGGCACCCTATCGAGAACCGTGCGCGCGAGCGCAATAATGGCAGTGCACGCCGCCATGCAATAAATGATGCCAAAGTTCACTGAATCGTCGACTGATACGAGCGTTGTTGCAATCCAGACGACGAGTGCTGCTAAGGCGTATTTGGCGGCACGTTTGATATTGTTGCGCGAAAGAGTGCACATCCAACCCGCGATAAACAAAAATACCCAGCTGATGCTGGCGCGCCAGATTTCTTGAAAGACGGTCTGGGTAAACCAGGGCATATCCCAGTCGTACAGGTAGGCGAGATCGTAGCAAGCGTGAAAACCTGCCATTGAAATCATCGTAAACCCGCGGACGGTATCAAAGATGGTGATGCGTTTTTGCATTACGAGAACCGGCGCATTAAGCCGACGACTTTGCCCAAGATAATGGGATTCGTTGCATAGATAGGCTCCATGGTGTCATTCTCAGGCTGTAGGCGTACGCGTCCCTGCTCCTTGTAGAACGTCTTGACGGTCGCTGAACCATCAATCATGGCCACGACAATTTCGCCGTTCATGGCACTCTTTTGTTCACGGACGATGATGTAGTCGCCATTGAAGATGCCGACATTGATCATTGAGCTCCCATGCACCTCAAGGATAAAGGAACCCTGATCAGTGGCGATTTCGGTCGGGATAGTAAAAGTGTCTTCGATATTCTGCTCGGCCAGAATGGGAATCCCAGCCGCGACGCGACCAACGAGCGGTAGCGAGACCGTTCCGCGAGGTGCGGTGGGCTCGTCAGATTTAGAAATTGAGACAGAGGAACCGTCCTCGTTAAAGAGTTCCAGGGCGCGCGGTTTGGTGGCATCGCGCTTGAGTAGCCCGCGCGCCTCCAGGGCAGATAGATGGGCGTGCACGGTGCTGGGGGAGGAAAGGCCCACGGCAGAAGCCATCTCGCGCACGCTGGGCGGATAACCCTTCTCCTGCTGATATTCCTTGATGAAGTCGTAAATTTGCTGCTGACGCTTGGTAATTTTGCGAGCCATCAGGGCATCCTCTCTACCCATGTCAAACAAATGTTCGAATTTTGCTTGACAGGAACAACTGTTCGAAGATAATAATAACCGAACATTCGTTCTCGCGCTAGACATTTTTGTCCGCGCGGCTTGATAAAACTGTTCTCAGCAAAACACGCGAGAGGAGAACATGATGAACGCAACGAATATGGTCCAGGGAAACCTCGCCCTTAAGCTCGAGACGCCTGCAGAACCCACTTTTACGGTTGTTCAGGGTGGCCGCTCCGGCTTTCAGCCTTTGACCGTAAAGCCTGCTCGCAATCAGCAGGCTGCAGTCGCGCCGACCCACGTTGCCCTGAAGGTTCCGACGATTGTTGCCGTTGCCGTTGCGCTTACGCTCTTCTTTGTCCTTGCTACTTTGGTCTTTAGCGCTCGCCACACCGCGTATGCCGAATCCGTTTCCAACGTTACCTACGAGACCATTCGCGTTCAGCCTGGTGATTCTCTTTGGTCGCTTGCCGAGGAATATCCAATCGAAGGCCTTTCCACGCAAGAGACTTCCGACATGATCCGTAACGTCAATCATCTGGAGCATGGTTCGCTCGCCGCCGGTGCGCATCTTAAGGTTCCTGCTCGTTCGTAATCTTTATCGCGCTGCGCATGGTACCCTTGTTATCGTTTAAGAGGAGGTACCATGCGCTGTCCCAAATGCGGCAAGGCACATACCCGCGTCGTTGATTCTCGTATGCAGGAGTCAAATAACACCATTAAGCGCCGTCGCGAATGTTGCTCGTGTAACTATCGCTTTACAACGTTTGAGCGATGCGAAGACCCAATCGAGGTCATTAAGTCGGACGGAACCAAGCAGCGGTTCGATCGCAATAAGCTGCTCGTCGGCTTGATGCGCGCCACCATCAAGCGCGATATCGACACTAAGAAGCTCAATGAGATTATCGACGACATCGAGGTCGAGCTGCGCTCTCGCACGCTGACGGCCGTCACGTCTCATGAGTTGGGTGACATGGTGCTCAAGCGCTTGGCCAAGATCGACAAGGTGGCGTACATCCGCTTTGCCTCGGTCTACCGCGATTTCAAAGACGTCGATGAGTTTCTGCAAGAGCTCGACAAGCTAAGGTGATTCCATGTCCAACATTACCGTCAACATAAAGCGTCTCGACCCCACCGTCGAGCTTCCCAAATTCGCCCATCCCACCGATGCCGGCTTGGATCTGCGCTCCAACGAGGACTGCGTCCTGAAGCCCTTCGAACGCCGTCTGGTCTCTACTGGGCTGGCCATCGCCCTGCCCGATGGCTACGCCGGCTTCGTGCAGCCCCGCAGCGGCTTGGCCATCAAGCAGGGCCTGTCTATAGTCAACACGCCGGGCCTCATCGACGCCCACTACCGAGGAGAACTCAAAGTCATCCTCATCAACCTGGATTTCACCAACGACATTCAGATCAACAAGGGCGACCGAATCGCCCAATTAGTCATCCAAGAAGTCCCCACCGTCAACCTCGTAGAAATAGACGAACTAGACGAAACCGACCGAGGCAAAGGAGGCTTCGGCTCCAGCGGCGTAGCCTAGTCATTTACGTACTGTCCGCTGACCGGCCCGACCGCCTATATATCATCCCATGCTCAAACATTCTCGCTTCGCTGCGAAACTGCGCGTGGGACGATATATAGGCGGTCGGGCCGGTCAGCTGCGTTTACGCACTGCCAACTGCGCCGGATCCTCATATTAGAAGCTGCAAAGGTGAACCAAAGTAATTAATTGCAGTTAGCAGATGCGGCAAAGTGATTGCTCCTTTGTCGCATCTGCATATCAGAAAGATTGATTATTGTTTTCAAGCGAGTAGACGCCCGCCCGCTTCTCACACATATCGTTCCACGCGCAGTTTCGCAGCGAGCGAAGCGAAGCGAGAATGTTTGAGCATGGAATGATATGTGTGAGAGGTGGGCGGGAGGGATGCGAGCGCCCCGCGAGAATGTTTGAGCATGGAATGATATAAGGGCGGCTCCGGCAGAGCGGCGGACATTCGGCTAGCGGATGTGCGCGGGTTTTCCGCCCCAGTAGAAGCGGCAGAAGGCTCGTTTGCGCTTTTGGGGTTTGCCTACGAGCTCCATGGTTGCGATGGCTATATCTTCGGCTGCGTGGGGGCGGCGTAGTACTTCGCCGTTGATGAGTAGGGCTTTGAGTGATTCGGGATGGTCGTGCAAGTGACGTAGGGTTACGATGAGTTCTCGTGCGGTGGTGACATGCATGCTGGCGCCCATGCCGGTGAGCATCGTGGTGTTGGCCTTTTCCTGGCCATAGGACTTGCCCAGCAGGATCATCGGCAGATGCGCGCACAGGCACTCAGTGACGGTGAGTCCTCCCGATTTGAGGATTGCGAGGTCGCAGCCGTGCATGAGGGCCGCCATGTCGTCCACGTAGTCTAGAACCGTGACGTTTTCGAGCTTCATGGCGTCGAAGAGCGTCTTGAGGCGGGTGGCGTATTCCTCATCCTTGCCCGGCAAAAAGACAAAGTGCATGTCCTCGAAGCTGCGCAGGAAGGGGAGTGTGCGGTCCATCTCCGCGCGAAAGCGAACGTACGGTTGAGGCAAACTGGCACCGGCCATCACCAACACAACGGTCTTGTCAGCGGGGAGATTGAACTTCTCGAGTTCTTCCTCGCGATTGTAGTCCGTATCAAACCCGGCGCGGATGGGGATGCCTGTAATGCGGATCTTTGACTCGGGAACCTTGCGCGGGCGCAGCGTTTCGGCCATAAACTCGTTGGCCACACAGAATAGATCGGTGTCCTTGTGGGGCCACCAGCCCTCGACTTCGTAGTCGGTCGGTACGCAGATAACCGGATAATCGATACCCGTAATTACGCGGGCGCCCACGGCAACATTGGCTGCTGTGATGTGCGTTGCGACCACGGCTATAGGCCTGCGGCGACGAATATATTCGTTGAAGGCGGGAAACATAATACGCGACCATGCCGTGCCGCCACCCCAGAGAAGATGTCCCGTAAGCGTATATCGCCAGGTCAGGTCGTAAATGGGGCGCGTGGCTCCCGTAAAAGAAGCCGCGGTCTTATTGCCGTCGAATTTAATACGTCCAAAATCAAGGATATCGAGCACTTCAATTTCAATATCCTCAGGGATTCCCTTAGTGCCGCGGATAAGATCAAATGCTTGTGCAATCGCGTTGGCGGCGGCTTTGTGGCCCGATCCAACCGATGCGTGCACAATGGTTACTAGGGGTTTTTGTGCAGGTGAAACGGTCATTTGCTCCGGTTGGGGAGTGCTTTGCGTGGGCAGGGGAGCGTCGTTGCTCGTCTGCGTTTGATCCATCGATAACTCCCCTTCATCTTTGTTTCGTAATGAATCATTGTAGTGCATGAGTGTCACGTTCGCCTAAATTTGGGTATGAGCGCAAAGAACGCCAATCTTTCGACAGGAGGTCTCTTCATGACTACCGATCAGCCGATCGATGTTGCGATTATCGGTGGCGGCCCTGCGGGCTATGCCGCAGCCATTTATGCGGCGCGCTCCAACCTAACGACGACCGTGATTGAACAGGGCATGTCGGGAGGGCAGATCGCCACAACCAATGAGGTCGAGAACTATCCGGGCATTCCGCTGCTGAGTGGTGCTGAACTTGGTGAGCGGTTCCAACAACATGCTGAAGGCTTGGGGGCTCAGGTTGAATGGAGTATGGTGATGGGCGTCGACTACGATGCCGATGCAGCGTTGTTTACGGTGCATCACGATTTGGGTGATACGTTGGCCTCGAGCGTTATCGCTTGCATGGGTGCCACGCCGCGTCCGGCAGGTTTCGCTGGCGAGGATACCTATCGCGGTCGCGGCGTTTCGTATTGCGCAACATGTGACGGCATGTTCTTCCGCGGCAAACAGGTCTTTGTAATCGGTGGTGGCAATTCGGCATGCGAAGAGGCGCTGTTCCTTTCAGATATTGCCAGCAGTGTGACCATCGTGCTGCGTCGCGATCAGTTCCGTGCACCTGATGGTGTTGTTCAGAAAGTACTCGCAAAGGACAATATTACAGTTAGGTACCAAACTAGTATTACGGAGCTCTCGGGCGAAACCATGCCAACAACGATCACCTTTAAGGACACTGCATCCGGTGAGACTCATATCGAGTCATTTGAGCCCGGCTCGATTGGCATCTTTGTCTTTACCGGGACGCAACCCCATACCGAGCTTGTTGAGCATCTAGTTGATTTGGCGCCGGACGGCGGTATTGTTACTGATGATTCCATGGCGACCCGCACGCCAGGTCTATTTGCCGCTGGCGACATCCGTTCCAAGCGTTTACGCCAGGTTGTGACCGCCGTTTCTGATGGAGCCATCGCGGCAACCAACGCATACGCATTTCTCCGTGAATAAGTACGATAATATATCTTATGTAAGGTTGTTATCTTTTAACAAAGTGGTTGGACGGTGTGTCAATGTGCTGTCCAACCACTTTTACTTGGCGACTATGTGGTATTCAAAACTAGATAATCTAGAATACAATACAGAAGATGAACGGAGGACCTTTATGAATCACGTTAAACACGTTATTCCGATGTCTGATTCGTCGGTTAGCATTAAGCCTGAAGATATTCAGCCCACTGTGCTGCCCGATGCATTTATTCAGTCCGATATCGTTCGCAAACTCAATACGCTGAGTCTGCCGCGCTATGACCAGTTGCCTAATGTGACGCTCTACCGCGACCAGGTCATTGAGTATGTTGCACTGTGGATGGAGCCGCTGTCCATTTGCGTTGAGCAGCCCGTCATTACGCCATCGATGATCAATAACTACGTGAAGGTCGGCCTGGTGCCTGCTCCGGTCAAAAAGCAATATGGCCGCGAGCAGATTGCGCGTCTCATCGCCAATAGTATCTTTAAGCAGGTGCTGCCCATCGCTGCTGTCCAGGCGCTCTTTAATATTCAGCGTTTGAGCTACGATGCCCCGACGGCCTTCGATTATGTGGTTGATCAGCTCGAGGCATCGATTCGTGCGGCGTTTTCCGTCGAGCAGGCGCCTGTACCCGATACAGCGCATCAGGTCACACGCGAGTCGCTGCTTGTGCGCAGTGCGGTTTCATCCTTCGTATCGAAGGCTTACTTGATGAGCTATCTCAAGTTCAACGGGTTTAATAGCTAGCCGACGTATAAAACGGGCGGGACAAAGAGCCATCTGTCGCTTTGTCCCGCCCGTATTTTTGCTTGGTTGGACTTTATTTGCCCGAAGCTACGCCCATGCCGTAGCCGATGATCAGGCCGTGCATCTCGGCGTAATAGGAATCCAGGCCGTTGCAGGGCATAATGATGGTCTTGGAGCCGGGCCAATGCTCGACTATGCGATCAGTAAGCGCCTGGGCTCCAGCTTCGTTCTCAACGTGATCGATGACGACCTCACCGCCCGTAAAGCCCTCGGCTTCCATAGTGTCGATGATTTTGTTGAGCATCTTCTTTTCGCCACGCGTGTGCCCGACGAGTTCGATTTTACCGGCCTCACTCGCCGTGCCCAAAATGCGAATATTGAGCTTGTTGGCAATGACGCCGGCTGCCTTAGGGATGCGTCCGGCTTTGGCGAGGTTTTCGTAATTGCACAAGCTGAAGAGGATTTTGCTGTTCTGCTCAAGGCTATCGAAGTATGCGCAAGCGTCCTCGAATGAGACATCTGGATTGCTTGCAAGATAGCGGTCGAACAGCAAGAAAATGAGGTCCATTTTGCCGCCAGCTGCGCGTGAATTGACTAGATGAATCTGTCGGTCGGGCTCCTCGGCAAGAACCATATCGCGAGCCGTGGCTGCCGCGTTGTAGCTGCCCGACACGCCCTCGGAGATCGGCATGCAGATGGTCTTGTCTGCCAATTTGAAGAGCTCGGCCCACTCCCCTACGCTGGGACAAGCGCTCGAAGAAGCGTTCGTCTCCGCCTGAACAGCGTAGTTGAGCTCATGAACATCGAGCGAAAGGTCATCGACGAATTCACGCTCCCCCACTCGAATTTTGAGGGGCGCAAATGCAAAGGTAGTATGGGGCGCGGTCGGTTGCCAATCGCGGAGGTTGCAGCTTGAATCTGAGATAAGTGCCCAGCTCATAGAGGGTCCTTTCTAATTGTTCCTCAACAATTATAGCCATCTTGTAAACCGAATGTGCGGCTATCTAGTTTTGAATACTAGCTAGCCGCACAAGCCTTGATTATCGACTTTATCCGAACACCTCCCACATTCATCCGCACATGTGCGGA
>CAJKZO010000017.1:0-20775 GCA_905204365.1 uncultured Collinsella sp. | reverse complement strand
GCCGCGCGAATACCGGCAATACTCGGCATGCGCAGCTGGCCAATCTCCTTGGCAGCCGTCATCGCGCACGGCATCTCAAGACACACCGTCTCCTCGCCGGCATCGCATCCGTGAACGAGCGCCAGCGAGCCACACGTCGTAAAGCCCGCGCTCTGCACGCAGCTCACGTCGGTCACACAGGGAATCTCAAAGGCACCGGCAAGCTCGGGACCAATCTGGGCCGTATCGCCATCCACCGCCATCTTGCCGCAGATGAGCAGGTCGAAGTCCTCGTCGAGCGCCTCGATGCCGCACTTGAGGGCATAGGTGGTGGCTAGGGTATCGGCGCCCGCAAAGGCTCGGTCGGTCAGCAGCAGCGCGTCGTCGGCACCGCGGGCGATACAGTCGCGCAGCAGCGATTCGGTCGCGGGGATGCCCATCGACACCACCGTCACGCGCACATCCATGCCAAAGCCGATAAACTCGTCCTTCAGCGCCAGCGCGCATTCCAAAGCACTCGCGTCAAAGGGATTAATGACCGCCTGCTTGCCATCGCGCACGATGGTATTGGTCTTGAGGTCCATCTTGACCTCGGTGCTGCCCGGCACCGCCTTGACGCACACCACCATATGGAAATCGCTCATCTTCACGCGCCCCCTTTCTGGACGAGCTCATCCAAGAGCTTCTCCGAAAACAGGTTGCCGCGACCCAGCTGCCCGTCGGGATCGAGCTGGAGTTTAAGCCGCGCCGACTCGACCATGGCCTCGTGACCGTACATCGTCTCTAAGAAGCCCGCCTTGATCTTGCCGACGCCGTGCTCGGCAGAAACGGCACCGCCCATAGCCGTTACCTCCGCAGCCCACTGGGCAAACAGCTCGCCACCGCGACGGTAGTCCTGCGCATCGCGCGGCAGAATGTTCACATGCAGATGGTTGTTACCGATGTGCCCCCAGGCAGCAGATTCAAGCCCGCTTTCGGCCAGTGTGCGGCGATAGAGGGCCACGACATCGGCAAGGCGTGCATTGGGCACCGACATGTCCGAACCCAGTTTGGTGATGGTGGGATCCGTGCGGCGGCGCTCGTCGATAAGCATATTGACGCTCTCGGGGACCGCATGGCGGAAGAACCGCTGGCACTCGCGATCAACCTCGGTGCGCGCGACCCATGTCGCATCGTCGCGGCCACCCGCAAACTCGAGCACCCATCCCAGGTGGTACAGTTCCTCGGTCGCCTGGGCCTCGTCATCGCAGTCGAGCTCCACGTAGACACAGACCTTGGCCTCTTTGTCGAGCGCCGGCAGCGAGGCAAACGCTGTCGACTGCTCGCGCTGGCGACGTAGAATATCCAGGGCGCCAGCGTCGAAGTACTCGATGGCAGCCGCATGGGACAGGACGGGACGCACGGAATCGGTAAAGGACACGGCCTTGTCTTCGCTATCGAAAAAGCAGCTCACACCCCAAACGACCGCAGGCGCCGCCTGCAGGGCGATCTCGAGCTCGGTAATGACGCCGAGTGTGCCGCACGCACCGATAAAGAGGTCGATGGCGTCCATTTCGTCCGCAACGAAATAGCCTGAGGCATTTTTTGTCTTGGGCATGGTATAGCCGGGAAGATCGAGCTCGAGCGTACGGCCCGCTGCCGTCACGAGCGACAGGTGGCGGTCCTGGGCAAAAGCCTCGCCGCGCTGAAGCTCAAGCAAATCGCCATCAGCCAGCGCGACGTGGAGTCCCGTGATATGCGGGCGCATGGGACCGTAAGCGTAGCTGCGGGCGCCTGAGGCGTTGCATGCCGCCATGCCGCCCAGACAGGCAGATGCCTCGGTGGGATCGGTGGGAAAGAACTGCTCGGGGGCCTCTTGGAACTCCTCGTAGGCCTCAAGCGATGCCTGGTCCCAACCAGCGGTCGGCAGCACCTTCTTGCTCAGCTGCTTGCGCAGCTCCGAGAGAACAACGCCCGGCTCCACGCGCAGCAGAAATTGGCCTTGTTCATCGCGGCGAAGGCCCAAGTAGCGATTCATACGGGAAGTATTGAGGATATGCCCGCCGTGGGGCACGGCACCGGCGGCAAGGCCGGTTCGGGCGCCCTGAACCGTTACCGGGACACACTCGGCATGGAGCTTTCCCAAAATGGTGCGGACCTCGTCTTCCGTCGTCGGAAACGAGATGCTCGAGGCCTCGCCCGATGCGCGAGACTCATCGCGACCATACTCTTCGAACTCGTCGGTGAAGGGTTTAATGGTTGCAGACACGCGAACTCCCCCTTTAGCTAACTACAGTGTTTGCAGGGAGATGTTACCGCATCGTTTCGTCGACGTGTTCGAGACCGTCTCCATAATTGGCGATTTTTACGTTCGTGCAATTCGGCGAACGGCAAGGCTTCCTCGGCAGACGATGCTTTTGTCACATATGGCCCCGCCGTCGCCGACCGCGCGATTGTCGCTCGAAAAAAAGTTGGAGTATTTTTTGCCGCCTTTTACCTGCGGAGACGCCAATCCGTCAAGCATTTGGTCAGAAATTGGTCAAGTAGCGGCTGATACGGTCGGCGTCGACAGCCAAAACCGATAGAAGTTTTGGCCCCAGAAGCAGGGAGGTTCCCATGGCATATTACTGGCCCCAGTACGGCATCGCCATCGAAGTCGACGACGATCCCCATCTCCTGCCTTTCGACGAAGAGGCATTCCCCGATACGACGGTCTACCACGTTACCACCGATGTGATCTGCGACCCCGAGTCGTTCTCGGCGCTCGCCCACCACATCGCGCATATCCACGACATCGAGCTCCCTCCCGACTTCGAAGAGCTCGTCTACTCGCGCCGCCTGATGCTTCAAATGCTCTTTGGAGCGGACCCGTCCACCTTTGCGCGCATCTATACCGCCAAGGATGCCGCATGAGCGCGAAGAAGCCACCCCGCTTTGCAGGCCTGGGTCGTCGCAAGAAGCTCATCGTTGCCTGCTTGGCCATCGTCTGCGCCCTTGTCGCCGTAGGACTATACGCTTGGCAGTCGCAGCCCGTACCCGAGGCGGGCGCTTCGGTTACGACGGCCGAGGGCAAAACGCGTCAGGAAATCCAAGATGAGCTCGACGCCATCGTCCGCGACAACATGATGACGATTTCGGTCGCACCGGTCGCTCAGCTGCAGGAGGACGGCAAGCTGCGCGTCAACGTGCAAAACGTCCAAGACAATAAATTTCCCCAGCGATTCCGCGTCATCCAAAACGACGAGACCATGTACGAATCCGGTGTGGTCGAGACCGGCAAGACAATCGAGACGTGCCCCGCCGGCGACATCAAAGAAGGCGAGGCATACATCGAGATCCAGGCACTCGATGCCAAGACCCTCGACAGCCACGGCAATCCGACACGTGTCAAGGTACGGGTTGAGCAAGCCGAGAACTAGCTTTTTCGACCGACGCGGCACCGCACGCAATTCACCAGCATTCGTCCAATCATCGCGGGGACGGCCCGCGGCGAATAGAAAGGAACGACCATGGACATCACCAGGAACATGAACGGAGCCAGAGCGCTCGTCGTGGGCACAGGGCTCGCGCTCGCGCTCGCAATGGGCGCCGCCCCGCCGCCAGCTATGGCAGCCGGGCGCGTTGGAACCACGAAAGTAATGGTCAGGACCGAGATCGACAACGTTGAGTTCAAAGTTCCGACGGTTATTCCCTTCGTCGCCAAGGCCGACGGCACGCTTCAGGGCCCCTCAGAAGACGCGACCACCATCGACAATCATTCGGCCTACGGCATCCATGTCACCAACATGAAGATCGACGCCATGAACACCTGGACCATTGCTGCCGACGCCAAAGCCGGAACCGCACAGAACTCCATCGACTTTAAGGTCGGCCCCGACGGGGAACTCCAGAACGCCAGCGCCGCAATGCAGGGGACGGGCCTCGATCTTTCCAAGAACGCAGCCTTCGACATGGGCTACCAGGGCATTGCCGGCGGCACGGACAAAATTAAGCTCAAGACAAGCGGAAACGTCGCCCGCGTCACGCGCGACATCTTCCGCGTAACCGGCGAAGGCGATCAGGTTGCAACGATCACCTGGACGGTCGAGCCCGGTGCGCACACGGCATAAGGCCGTCGCCCTGGCCGCCGCCGTCAGCATCCTAGCGTTTGGGCCAGCCATGGCCTTTGCCCAGCAAGAACAGGCGCAGGCCGCCACGCAAGTGACGGTCGACCTCTCGGAGCTCGACCGCGGCGACCGCGAGGAACCGTTGGCGCAGACAGGCGACAGACGATGGCTCTTGGCAGCAGGCGCCACAGCAGCAGGCGCGGGGACCGCCGGCCTCGGTCTGCACATCAAACGCAGCCAGAAACAAAACACGGACAGGCCGCACTAAATTAGCTAAGGAGACCCCATGGCATCGAAGAACCTTTTGCCCGTCGTCGCACTCTGCGGCGCGCTCGCAACCGGAACGCCTGTCGCCGCTTGGGCGACTCCCGTCATGGCAGACTCCTTACCAGCAGCCCTAAGCTCCGCACCAAATCCGTCGAGCGCCATTGCGTGCAAGCGTTTTTCGATCGCACAGGCCGCAATCTCAACCTCGGGATGCCTTCGTCGTAATACGGACGGCTCGATAGTCGTGGATATCAATCGTTCGAACAAGGCAAACGGCTCCCAGGCGGGGTGCGCCGTCTGCACGTGGCGCTCGGTTGTGCTCGATGCAGATGGCGATCCATGCAATTTAGAGCTGCGCATCGACATCGCTTCGGTCGATGACTCGGCGAACGGAGCGAAGGTCGCCTTCGACGGTGCGTTTTTCGAGAAAGGAGGCGGTATAAGTCTGGGCTGCGCCGCCGCGAATGCAGACGATGCGCAGCCCACCCTCTCATTCACGGCATCGTTGCGGCTGACCAAAGCCGGTACCGATGCCATCGCGGCGGGAGAAGCGTCCCTGCTGTTCTACGCCGTCAGCGCCAAAGACACAGACGCTCATTTCGAGAAGCCAGCCGGATCACTCAGCCTTACACGAGGGATAGAGGCAGGCCCTATTGAAATCGATGCCCGCGCGCAAAGCAGGCAACGCATTCTTGCCGACCCGGCGCTTCTCGAAATGGAGTGGAACGGATCCGGAGCCATCGGAATTCTCCCCTCCGCGCTTGACGCCAAGACGCTCCCCCCAAACGACGAACCCATCAACGCAACCATACAAGAAGAGAGCGCGGACAAAGAAGCAGGTGCGGGCGACACGCCGTCGCCGACAAACAGCGTCCCAGCTTCTTTCGAAGCACCGAATGAGCCCGCTACCGATCCAAACGATCCCGGGCTCGCGGACAGTCTGGGGCTTGCTGATCCTCAAGAGATCGATGAAGGTAACTGCTGCGTGCTTGCCGCGCTCGACCACACAGAGGTCATCGACGCTGCGAACATCGAAGTTGCCGCCGCCAATCGGCCCGTCCGCAAGTCGGCTATCATCGCATTTCCCGAATCCATCGAAGTCGTCTTTTTGCCATCGGGCGAGGTCGTGGCCCCAACACTGCTCACCTTGTTGGGCGCCAAGAATACTCGAAACGAAATTAAAAAGGTAACGGTTGTCGACCCCGCAACCACCGCCAAGCTGCGTCTATACGCCGTTGCTCCAGACGGAGGCAAGACCTTGGAATTCGATGGCGACACCCTCCTAGCCTGGCGACGTCTGGACATTATGGAAGACGTCTCGTACCAGATCGAGCTCGAAGGGTTTGATCGTGCCCGCGATGCCAATATCATCGCCGCGGCTATTGAATTCCCGCAGCGGCTTATGACACTGCGCTTTGAATACTATCCCTATGTACCGACAACCACCTGAGGCTTACATGCTGCGCATCATTCCTAACACCACTTATATAACGTATTAGATGAGTCGCGATGTGCCTCGCATTTCGTTCTGCTACGATTGCCACGTTGGCATCAATACAGGAGGGCTCATGCCGGGCTTGGGAACAATCATCAACGTTGTGCTTTTAGTTGCGGGCGGTCTTTTGGGATTAGCGGGCGGCCGCTTCATTACACCGCGCATCCAAGACACGCTCATGAAAGCATCGGGGCTGTGCGTCCTGTTTATCGGCCTGGGCGGCACCATGCAAAAGATGCTCCTTATCGATGGGAAGGCGCTGGCGACCACTGGTACCACCATGCTCATTGTCTCGTTCGCCCTCGGCTCGCTCATCGGCGAAGCCGTCAACTTGGAAGCCGCCATCGAGCACCTTGGCGAATGGCTCAAGCGCAGGACTGGCAGTGAGGGCGATAACGAGTTCACCAACGCTTTTGTCTCGACTTCACTCACCGTGTGTATCGGCGCCATGGCAATTGTGGGATCGATCCAGGATGGCCTGCTCGGCGACTGGTCAACGCTTGCCCTCAAGGGCGCACTGGACTGCATCATCGTCTGCACCATGACGGCGTCGCTCGGCCGCGGCTGCATCTTCTCCGCCCTACCCGTCGCCGTGTTCCAGGGGACGATCACGTTGTTTGCCGGCGCGCTCTCCCCCATCATGACTACGGCAGCCCTCGACAGTCTTTCGCTCGTAGGCTCCATGCTCATCTTCTGCGTCGGCGTCAACCTCATCCGTCCTCAGACCTTCCACACGGCCAATATGCTCCCCTCCGTCGTCATCGCCGTCATCTACGCCCTCCTGTTCTAAAGGCTCCTGTTCTAAATCTATCTACGCAGCAGTATCTCGAACACCTGTTTGATGCTGTGCTATGATATGAGGTCACCGAAGCTGCGTTAGGAGAGGAGAAGCGGTGGCCGACCAGGACATCAAGATGCTCATCGAGCGCATTATGGCCGAGGCCCGGACCCATCAGTCCGCCCGTTTCTCACATGAAGTCTATGCAGACGAGCCGATTCTCAAGACCGGCCGACAGATGCAGAATTTCCTTCCCGACCAGTACCGCAAGATGCGCGAGATATCGCGCTGGCAGGATGACCCCAAAGGCGGTGCAGGACGCTGGCTTTCGGAAGCCGAGCTCTTCTACCGCCAAGGCCTGCTGATGGCCGACTTTGAGGACGATTGCCCCTACAACGGCACCTTTAAGTCGTACTTTCCCACCTACAACGCCATGAGCGACCGGCAGCTGCGCGGCTACTTTACCTGGCGTGCCCAAGTGCGCCGCGGAACCGTCGAGGAAACGTCTACGTCCTTTGCCTTTCTGTATCTCTATGAGCTGATTTGCGGCATTGACGTAGATGACCCGCTCGATGGTTTTAACAAGATCAAGGCCTTTTGGGATGCCTACCGCGCCTTCGAGCCCGGCATCGACCGGTTTGCACGCGTGTGGTTGCAGGACTACGCCGTGTTCCACGGGCTTGACCCCAAGCTGCTTCGTGATTCTAAAACCGTCATGTTCGATAACGCCCTTATCGAGCTGCGGCGCGCGGCACGAGACCTCGTACCAGCACCGGCGCCGTCCGGCCAGACCCCCAAGCGTCGCAAAACCTCCGAGCCCACGCTCCCCCTTCCGCCCGATGAGGTGCGCGAGGAGCGACTCATGGCCGCCATCAACGCCCTCTCCACGTACAACCTAAGTAACTCGCGGCTCGACCGCAGCCACCACCGCGATCTGCGCCACGTGGCATGCGCCGTGTATGTCCGCATGGCGCGCTACTATGACACGCACCGAAAGACCGGCATCGTGGCGAGTTTATTTGGGGAGGAGACGGCCATGCCCTACACCATGTTTGCCTCGGCCGTATTCTTTGCGCCCGAGCGCCACGAGGACTGCGAATACCGCCTGGATCCTATCCATATCTACCGTTGCCAAAACGGCTTTTGGGAATGCATGCGTATCCATGGCAGTAGGCAAAAGAGCAGCAAGCTCGGTGAAATGATGCGCGCCTGCGACCAACGCCTGCGCCTGGCGCTGGACCCCGCCCATCCCCTTAAGGAAGAAAAGGTCCCCAAATATCTGGCCAAGATTATCGATGACGAGATTGTGGCATGGCTTTCGTGGGACGCCGCACACCAGCCCGTCAAGATCGATATCGATCTGAGTCAGCTGGGGCACATTCGAAGCGCCGCCGCGCAAACGCGTGAAGCACTTTTGATCGATGAAGAGCGCGAGGACGGCGCACCTGTGGAAGCCGAGGCAGCGGACTCAGGGCAACCGGAAGCCGAGCCCGTAGCCGACGCGATTGTCGAGGCGGTCGCGGCACCCATTCGGCAGGACGAGACCGACGAGCCAACCATATCCACCGAACAGTTTGGTGTCGTGGCACCGCTTCTCGCGCCGACGCCCGCGTTCGCAGCTGTTGCGCCCGCTGACGCCACGAACGAACTCACGCCTGCCGCAGACGCCTATCTCCGCGCGCTGCTCGAGCACAACGCAGTACAGGCGGAATCGGCGGTAGTGCAATCGGGGCAGAGCGAGGACATGCTCGTCGATACCATCAACGAAGCGCTCTTTGACCTGGTGGGCGACACCGTTATCGAATTCGGCGCGGCAGGACCGCAAATTATCGAGGATTACGAAGCAGACGTGAGAGGATACCTAGACCATGAGTGATACCGCATCCGCAGCGCCCCGCGTACCCAAACGCGTCGCCGCCGTTATCCTAAACTCGCTCAAGGGCGGCGTGGTCCCGCGCATCGGCCTTCCCTACATCACCGTAGGGCGCGAGGTCGAGATCCGCGCCCTGCTCACCGATCTGAGTCTCATCGCCGACGGTGGCGCGAGCTTCCGCTTTCTGGTCGGTCGTTACGGCGCCGGCAAGAGCTTTTTGCTCCAGACCATCCGCACGCACGCCATGGGCGAGGGATTCGTCGTCGCTGATGCCGACCTGTCGCCCGAGCGCCGCCTGCAAGGCGGTCAGGGGCAGGGCCTTGCCACCTACCGCGAGCTCATCCGCAACATATCGACCAAGACGCGCCCCGAGGGCGGTGCGCTCAACCTTATTCTGGATCGCTGGGTCGCCTCGTGTGCCGACGTCGACGAGTCGGTCGTCAATACCCAACTGGCCCCGCTCGAGGAGATGGTCCACGGCTTTGACTTCACCCGCATGCTCCGCCGCTATCGCACGGCCGTATCCGAGGGCGACGAAGAGGCCATGAGCCGCGTGACCAAATGGATCCGCGGCGAATACCGCACCAAGAGCGAGGCTCGCGCCGAACTGGGCTCCTCGACCATCATCAGCGATGACGACTGGTACGACTACGTTAAGCTCATTGCACGCTTTTTGGTCTGCAGCGGATACAAGGGCATGCTGGTGCTCATCGACGAACTCGTGAATCTGTACAAGATTCCCAACGCCATCACGCGCCAGTACAACTACGAGAAAATCCTCACCATGTACAACGACACGCTCCAGGGCAAGGCGCAGTACTTGGGCATGATCATAGGCGGCACGCCGACCTCCATCGAGGACCGCCGTCGCGGCGTATTCTCCTACGAAGCTCTGCGCAGCCGACTCGCTCAGGGTCGCTTTGCACGCGAGGACCTTAAGGACATGCTCGCGCCCATCATCCGCTTGCAGCCGCTCACCTACGAGGAGCTACTGGTGCTGATCGAAAAACTCATGCAAATTCACGCCGGCTACTTTGGCTGGACGCCCACGCTTACCGAGAACGACTTGGTGGACTTCCTCAAGATTGAGTTTGGCCGCGTGGGAGCCGATACACATCTGACGCCGCGTGAAGTCATTCGTGACTTTATCGAGCTGCTCGACATCCTATGCCAAAACCCCGACGCCAACGTGGCCGAGTTACTGCAAAGCGTCGGCGGCGACGCGCTGGCGCCAGCAGCCGCAACAGACGACACCGGCACCGCGGACGACGACCGCAACTTCGCCGAATTCACCATCTAACCTGCCAAAAAGGGACAGGTTTATTTTGGCAGGTTTTATCTGGGCAAACGTTGAGGCAATCATGCAGCAAGCCACTGCCCACCGCATTGAGAGGTTCGTATTTGAGAGGAGGCCCCGTGAACGCCTTTGACCGCTACGCCCCGTTTATCCAAGACTTCATCTACTCCCACGATTGGGAGAGTCTGCGCTCTATCCAGGTTGCAGCGGCAGACGCTATCTTTAACACGCAGGACAATGTGCTCCTGACGGCATCCACGGCTTCCGGCAAAACCGAGGCAGCCTTCTTTCCCATCCTGACCGAGTTTTGGGAGAACCCGCCCGCAAGCGTGGGCGCCCTCTACATCGGCCCCCTCAAGGCGCTCATCAATGATCAGTTCGTCCGCCTCAACGGCCTCTGCGAAGAGGCCGATATCCCTGTCTGGCACTGGCATGGCGATGTCTCGCAGTCGCACAAGGCTAAGCTCATCAAAAAACCGAGCGGCATCTTGCAGATTACGCCCGAGTCACTCGAAGCGCTCTTAATCCATAAGCACATGGCGATCCCGCGTATGTTTTGCGACCTGCGCTATGTGGTCATCGACGAGGTCCATTCGCTCATGCGCGGCGACCGTGGCGGTCAGACGCTCTGCCTTATCGAACGCCTCTCGCGCATGGCAGGTGTGCAGCCTCGCCGCATTGGCCTTTCGGCCACCATCGGCGACCCCGAGCGCACGGGCGCTTTTCTCTCACAGGGAACGGGACGCGACTGCATTATCCCCCGTTTTGAGGAACCGCGTCGCGTGTGGCGCATCTCCATGGAGCACTTCTACAACTCGGGTCCCCAGGCACAGCAGCGAGGATTCGAGAGCGTGGGTCCTCAAGAAGCCGAAGTGCTTGCGTGCGAGCGCATCGAAGCGGTGGCACCCGCGGCGCTGCCCGCCGGCGCCCAAGACATGCGTCACGGCGGACAGCTCACACAAGAGGAGCGGCGTCAACGTCGTGAGCGGGCACGGGACAAGGCCGCTCCCAAGGACCGCCAAACTTCCTCGGCCCCCGAGGGCGAAGTCGACATCCCACGAGCGACCGAGCAGGCGCTTCTCAACCCCACCGACACGGCGCCCGACAACGCCGACCCCGGTATGGGCTATATCTTTGAGCGTACGCGCGGCCGCAAGTGCCTGGTCTTTGCCAACTCGCGCGAGGAGGCAGAGGCCGTATGCTCCATGCTGCGCAGCTACTGCGAGAGTCGACACGAGCCCGACCGTTTCCTCATCCATCACGGCAATCTTTCGGCATCGTTGCGCGAGACGGCCGAGGAACTCATGCGCGATGAGGAGCAGGCACAAACGACCGTCACCACCTCCACGCTGGAGCTCGGTATCGATATCGGCCGTCTGGAGCGTGCGTTTCAGATCGATGCGCCATTTACCGTCAGTTCCTTTTTACAGCGAATGGGCCGCACGGGACGCCGCGACCTTCCGCCCGAGATGTGGTTTGTCATGCGCGAGGAAGAGCCCGAGCCGCGCACGATGATGCCCGAGACCATTCCGTGGAAGCTCCTGCAGGGCATCGCGCTCGTACAGCTTTATCGCGAGGAAAAGTGGGTCGAGCCGCCCGAGCTCGATCGACTCCCCTACAGCCTGCTCTACCACCAGACTATGTCGACGCTTGCCAGCACCGGCGAGCTCACGCCGGCAGAGCTTGCCCAGCGCGTGCTCACACTCAGCTATTTCCATCGCATCTCGGCCGATGACTATCGCGTACTGCTGCGTCACCTCATTAAGATCGACCATATCCAAGTCACCGAGGGCGGCGGACTCATCGTGGGTCTCGCGGGCGAGCGCATCATTAACAACTTTAAGTTCTACGCCGTATTCCAGGAAAACGAAGAGTTCACCGTTCGCAGCGAATCGGCCGAGCTGGGCACGATCGTCAATCCGCCACCGCCCGGTGAGCGCATCGCCATCGCCGGACACTGCTGGATTGTCGAGGAAGTGGACTGGAAGCGCCACACCGTCTTTGCCACGCAGGTCAAGGGCCGGGTGCCGGCCTACTTTGGCGACTGCCCCGGCGACATCAATACACACGTACTCGAGCGCATGCGCAAGGCGCTCAACGAGCACGCAGTATATCCGTACCTTATGGGTAACGCACGGGCACGCCTTGCACAGGCTCGTCATACCGCCGAGATTTCGGGTGCGGGAACCAAGCCGCTCATCAACCTGGGTGGCGACACCTGGGTGCTCTTCCCCTGGCTGGGCAGCTACGCCTTTTTGGCGCTCGAGCGCATGCTCAAGATTAAATGTGCCGCGGAGCTGGGCCTTCGCGGACTCGACCCATCACGCCCGTACTTTATGCAGTTTAAGATGAAGGCCGACGAAGAGACGTTCTTTGAGGTGCTCGCCGCCGAGGCCGAGAAGGACTTCGATCCCATCGAGCTCGTCTATCCCGGCGAGGTGCCTTATTTTGACCGCTACGACGAGTTTGTTCCCGAAGAGCTCGTGCGCAAGGGCTTTGCCGAAGGCGTGCTCGACATAGAGGGCATGAAGCAGCGCGTCCGCAGCTGGCGCGACCACACATAAAACCAGTCTTTTCGGCACGGGGCTTGTTAACCAGTCTATTCCGCCAGCATCGATAAAACGCTGATGCTCCTCGGCATTAAGGCCCACCGATTCAAAGTTAACGCATACACCCGCAGCCATCAAGAAGGCTCGAAACTTCTGGCAGCTCGTCAATCGATATATCAATTCTTGGAGACATGTATTCCTACCATTTTTAAAGAAACAACGGCGGTAATTGCTATCGCGATTGCGCCAATAACACCGAGCGCTATCTGAATGGGATATAACCCCAACACATATCCAAATATGGAGAAAAACATTGCAGAAAAGAGAGCCCTTACCAGAGACGCGACGGAAAGGATCGTCGCGCGGAGATCGTCCGCTATCGCGTCTTGGATTAAGTTTTCCGAAGTGATGTACACCACTTCTGGGAGAAAACAAAGCACCATGCTAAGGCCAAACAAACACAGCGGATTTGAAGCGAACCACGGAAGAATCATGAAAAGACCGGCCTCGATTAGCATCGAGCCGAGCATGGTATTTCTTTTCCCGAAACGCGATGAAAAGAAATCTGCTGCAATGTAGGCCGTCGCATTTACTGCATAGGATGCACCGAAAAAGATTCCTATTATGGAGACGGGAGCATCAAATGCGTCGAATACCAACTGATTCAAGTTGTAATAACTCCCATAGAATCCATCGAGCATGCTTGTGCCGATTAGAAGAAGCAACACCGCAAAAGCGGATTCTCCAATGCACCAGGTTTCGCGTCTGAAGACCTTGGCTACGTCAAACCTTTCCTCCCCAGAGTTTTTGGAATGGGTCGTTTCCATCCTCTCAATGGGATACAGAAGGAAAAGCTGCAGGAGATAGAAAACGGAAACGCATACGTAGAGGGCACTCCAAGATACTTGGGCAATGAATGATCCAAGTACGATTGCCACTCCCGTCGCGATTGATTGCGCGGCAAGCAGCCGAGCGTTGATGGTGAGGAAGCGCTCTCCTTGACCGGCATTTCGGGCAATTTCATATAAAAGTGCTTGTTCGGATCCCGATTGAAGGGAGTAGGCGAGTGCCTCAACAAGGGAAAGCGCGACGAGAAAGGGGCCTGAGAGCAACAGCATGCCAGCCGTATGGAAGAAAAGCAGCAGCACGCCCACTTGAATCGAGAACTTCTTTCCAAAGAAATCGCCTATCAGCCCTGTTGGCAGCTCGAGGACGACCGTTGCAATGTTAAACAGGGCTTGATAAAGCGCGATTTCCGTGACAGACATTCCTTTCTCCGCAAGGAAAAGTAGAAACACTCCCCGATTTAAAACAAATCCCGCGAGAACGAAAAAGGCGGAATAGACGTGCAGTTGCGTAGTGGCTTGCTTGTTCATTTGATACTTCCGATGACAATTTTGGCCTAGCGGGCGGCGGAATCAACCGAAGATGAGGCGCGTTGGCGCCGGGCGTCCAGATGCGTCATGCTGAAAATAGATGAAGCGTATGATTGACAAAACCATAGAGCCCGTCACAAATTGACTACTCCCAATGCTAGTCGTGGAGGGCGGTACCGAGGAAGTCGGTGTCGAAAGGCACAGCTTCGGCAAAGGCGTAGTCGCCGTCGCTGGCGATGAGCAGATAATTCTCCTCGCCGCCGAACTCTGCATCGCCACATGGGACCACCCAAGCATGGTCGAACACCTCAAGCGCCGTGGCGGCACAGTCGCGCAGGAACGTCACATCGCTCCCCTCGTTTGCACTCACGATATTGGCAACGTAGACGCCACCGACATTTAGGCTGCCCCGCACCAAACGCAATGCCTCAACCGTCGCCAGCTCGCGAACGGGCTCGGCACCGCCAAAGCAATCGCTCACGACCACGTCGTAGCGACGATGGCCCACGCTCGTCACGCCCAGATACGAGCGAGCCTCAGCGGTAATCACCCGCAAGCGGTCGCCCACTGCGCGCTCCAGCTCGTCCAGGTAGAACCAGCGGCGCGCTAGGCGCGTAATCTCTCCGTCATACTCGATAACGTCCATGCGCAAGCCCTCGTGCGACATCAGCGCGAACTTGGGATAGGCAAACCCGCCGCCACCCAGCATAAGTATGCGGTCGATACCGTGACCATAAGCGTCACGCATTGCGTCCTCGGCCTCAAACACATCGTCAAATGCGCGATAGTATGCAAAGACCGGCTCCGCCCAGCGCTCGCCAACGTAGCTTGCGCTTTGGTAGACGCCGCCTTGCACCAACACGCGAATCTCATCGCCGCCCTCATCGTGCACGCGTTTCACAAGCGCCAGCCCATTGCGGGTTCGCGCGACCTGCAGGAAGGCAGCACGAACAGCGCCGGCAGCTGCGCCCAGCGCCGCGGCTCCCAGGGCAACGCCAGCGACGACGCCAGCGGAAACACTCGGCTTGTTCATCTAGAGCTCCTTTTGCAGATAGAGGCCATGGTCGTAAAAACCAAGGTGGCGGTAGTACTCGCGCGTGCCAATCGCGCTGATCACGTTGATGTACGCATAGCCGGCATCCCGGGCAATCTCGCAAGCACGCTCCACGAGCGAACGTCCCAATCCATGGTGCTGCGCCGCCTGCCCCTGATCACCCACGCGCGCCGCCATGCCGTATACGTGGACCTCGCGAATCATTGCCTCGTCCGGCGTCGTCGGCAACTCATTCGTATGTGCGGCAACAAACGCGTGGTCGGGCAGCGACAAGCGCAAAAACCCCGCGATCTTGCCCTCGGGCGTCACCCACTGCAAAAAGCGTTCACTCGTCACCGGCGTCTCATACGCTACGCTTTCGTCGAGGGACAGCTCATCTAAGTTCGCGCCCGCGGTACTGATCTCGCGGAAGCGAATCTCGCGCACCGTCGCACCTTCCCCACGAGCCGCCAAGCGGTTCTCAACGAGCTGGCGCAGGTTGGGTTTCTTGTTGCCCGCCATGATGTCGTCGGAGCTAAAGTCACGGATCATACGGCTAATACGACAGAACGCCGGCGTCACCACGATGTCGTCGGCCAATACGTCGAGCAACTCCTCCTCGGTATAGGGACGCCACTCGCCACGCTCGTAGCAGCCCACCAAACGCGAGCCCTCGATGAGCGCACACGGATAGACCTTGGCCTCGTCGGGCATAAAGGCCCCTTCGGTCATAAAGCGCTCGTAGTCGCGCTTGTCTGCCTCGGGCGTGGCGCCCAGCAAGTTGAGCATAAAATGCGCGTGGATCTTAAAGCCAAACAGGCGCGCAAGCGAAAACGCCTGCTCGATCTGAGCCACCGAAATGCGGCGCTCGTTGATATCGAGCAGGTGCTGGTCGAGGCTCTGGACGCCCATCTGAATCTTGGTGCAGCCCAGGCGGCGGATAAGCGTGAGGGCCTGCGGCGTTACGGCATCGGGGCGCGTCTCGATAACGAGCCCCACCACGCGATGCTTCGCCGTCTCGTTGATGCGCTGCTGGCGCTCAAGCTCCTCCATCGTGGCCGTCTGCCACTCGGCAACCTCGCCCCACGGCGTGCCGGGACCGTACAGACGACGCACCGCGCGGTTATAGCCGCCCACGGCAGCATCCACACGCCCCTGCTCGTCGGCAACACCGCTCGCAAGCTCGGCCTCGTCGGCCGCAATACCGGCAGCCCGATAGCGCTCACGGCGCTCTGTTACCACCGGCGGCAAGGCATCGGCGGGAGCGTCATCGAGCAGGCGCCCCGCCTCGGCACGGCTGATGCCCGGACGCGCCAACATGGGGTTGGCCGCCACGCCCGCCACCGCATCATCATTGAGCGCGCGGAAGAGCTCCGACATAAACCATGTCTGATAGCCTTCCGGATAGTCGCTCCAGGTACCGCCTAGTACGATAAGCTCGATCTTGTCGGTCGCATGCCCCATCTGCGAAAGCGCGGTCAAGCGAGCGCTCACCTGCAGATACGGGTCGAAGCAGTTTTGCTCCGCACGGGCGCATGCCGGCTCGGCGTGCAGATAGCTCTTGGGCATGCGCAGATCGTTGGGGCAAAACAGGCAATCGCCCGAGCATGGCCAGGGCTTGGTGATAACGGTAATGGTCGCTACGCCCGAAGCCGTGCGACGAGGCTTCATGCGTAGCACCTGCAGCAGTTGACGCTCTAGCTCGGCGTCGACATTCCATACCGTCCAACGAGCCGGCTCCTCGCGCTTCACCCGCTGGTAAAACGGCAGCAGACGGCGCTTGGCCAAATCGCGTTTGTCGGCACCCTCACGACGTGCCTCAGCATGTATCAGTTTGACGAGAGCCTTGTCGTCCACGGTTTCGCCGCGACGCAGGGCCTCGAGTATGTTCAAGATAATCTGTTCCATGACCCCATTGTAAAGGCAAAGGCGCCGAAGCCGACCACGGCCCCGGCGCCTCCATCAAACAGCGCGTCTATGGTTTATAAGTCTTCGATAACCACCCGTCACTCTGAATCAAACGACATGTCACCCGAATCGACTTCAAAACGATACGTGGCAGACTTGTCACCGTTATCGAATTCAAGATTCAAAATGGTCTCGCCGTCGTAGCCAAGCGGAAGGAAATCGCTCTCGAAGTCGCCGCTGCCCAAGGTGAGGCTCGCCTTAAAGCCCGTCGAGTTCGGAACCGTCATCTCCACATCGCCCGAGCCCACACTCACGTCCATCGACTTCGTGGGGGCCTGGTAAAACTCGAACGTCACATCGCCCGAACCGACCTCAGCGCTGAGCGCATCAGTCACGCTGCCCGTAAACTCTACATCTCCCGCATCCAGGAAAAGGTCGAAACCATCACAGATGACACCGGCAATCTGCAGATCACCCGAGCCCACGTGCGCGTTGACTCCCTTCAGATGTTCGGCAACACGGCGCGGCAGCTCGACCGTAACTGAGCGATCGATTGCCTTACCGTCGTCACTTCCAAACTGGGAAACCTTGAGCGTCGAGTCCTCGACGGATGCGATGTTTTGCGTCGCGGCCTTGGAGGCATCCATACCATTGGCAACGCGTCCCCGCTCGATAACGCGAACCTTGTTGCCATCAACAACCTTGACGTCCACCGTAGCCGCATTGATATCGAAATCGAGGTAGCGGAACTCATCGGCATCAAAGGTCGTACACGAAAGCTGCTGAGGCTGAGCGGAATATTTACCGCCATCGTTCATAAAATCGTCGTCATCAACCGCATCGTCCATACCAGAGAAGCCGGATACAACATCGTCGAGATCCCACGGGCCATCAAAATGAATCAAAGTCCGCGAAACGCCAAAAACGAGCCCGATAATCAGTACAAACGCTCCGATGCCAACGCCCAAGCGCACCTTGGATTCATGCGAGAGCTTCATCATTCATCACCTTCTTTGGCACTCGACTCAGCGGTGGTCGCGGCAGCCATGTCAGCGTCAACCGCTGTGGAAACGTCCTCCCCTTTAGTCCTAGCGACCGCCGGCGCCGGACCAACCTGGATATCCCCGTGCGCCCAATCGCCATCGAGCGCACGTGCCACCCAGTGATAGATGGGGATCGTAAAGAAGATCAGTGCGGGAAAGGGGCTGGCACCAACCAGGAACATCAGTAAAAAGAACAGCAGCCAGCACACGGCCCAATACGGGAACGACTGGAACGGACCCTTCACCGGAGTCGGGCCGGCCGCAACGGCACCCGTCACCTGAGCCGTCGCCGCATTGGCGGCCTGCGCACTCCAGCTTGCCGCCTGCGCCGCCTTGGCCGCCGCGTCACTTGCCTGCGTTGCCGCCTCAGTCGCACGCGCCGCTGCCTCATGGGTGCGGGCGCGCTCTGCCGCCTCGGCCTCACGCTGACGAGCGCGGTCCTCGTTCTCAAACTCGATATCGTCCTCGATCTCATCGCTCGGATTGAGGAGCTCGTCCAAACTCACGCCATAGAGTTTGGCGAGCGAGATCAGGTTTTCGGTATCGGGCGAGCTCTCCGCGCGCTCCCATTTACTGACCGCCTGGCGCGACAGTCCCAGCTTTCGTGCCAGCCCTTCTTGGCTAAAGCCCTTGCTGCGACGAAGGTCGGCGAGCCGCTGCGCAGTTTCTACATTCATGGTTCCTCCTATGTGATGCCAGCCGTGCCGCCGGACCGTTTTTGTTCTTAAGGCGCCTTGCACAGTTAAAAATGTATCCGCCACCGCCAAAAGCATGCCACCTATTCTAGTGAGATTTTTGACAACCGGCGGTTGCGGATGCATATGAGCTGCGGAAATGTGTCCAAACAAAGCAATGACCCGTAGCTTGGTTGTCCCCGTTGCGGCGTTAACGGTAGTATGGTCGTACTGTTTGTTTCGCACCGCCAACGGAGGGAGTTCCGCGCCGTGAACCGCGATTTCGCCTCATCGCTCATCCAGCTCAATAACACGTTCTATCGCGAGCACTCCGCCTCCTTTTCCGATACGCGCCAAGCCCCGTGGCCCGGCTGGGTGCGCACCATGGACATTGCGCTCGAACAGCTCGACGTCGCCACGATCGAGCATCCCGTCCGCGTCTTCGATCTCGCCTGCGGCAATATGCGATTCGAGAACTTTGCCGCCGGCGGCGCACTTGCCGCCAAGGGCGTCGACGGCGCAAACCCCTCGGCAGACGCCAGCTGCCCGTTTGAGTTCTATGGTGTCGACTCGTGTCAGGATTTGGCTATCGATGCGCACGGTCACGCCCTGCGCATTCCCAACCTGCACTTCCAGGAACTCGACGTGCTCGATGCCCTTATGAAGCTCAACCCCGCCGAGACGCCCGACGTGCTTTTCGACGCCCCGCTCGCCGACATCTCGGTCTGCTTTGGCTTTATGCACCACGTGCCATCGTGCGAGTACCGCGTACGCGTGCTCGACGCCCTGGTGCGCCAGACACGCCCGGGCGGCATCATCGCCATCAGCTTTTGGGAGTTTATGAACGACGAGCGCATGGCGCGCAAGGCCGTTCGCGCCGAGGCCCGCGCCGAGCTCACTCCGCCTTTTGAGGGCTACGATTCCGCGCAGTTTGAAGCCGGTGACCACCTCATTGGCTGGCAAAACGACCGCCACGCCTACCGCTATTGCCATCACTTTGACGATCAGCAGATCACCGACCTGGTGCGCGGCGTCCGTACGTTCTACAAGAGCGGCGAGGTCCCCGTGCGCGAGCTTGAGCGCTTCCATGCCGACGGTCGCAGCGGCGAGCTCAACCGCTATGTGATTCTCAAGCGCCTGTAGGCACCGACGACTCGCCGCCGAGCCGCACCACATCTTTCGGGCAAGCTATGCCCACCCTTTTTCAACCCATTGACGGAACGCGCAGCTATGCGTTCCCCACTTATGACCAAGGAGCCTCATGGGAGCCGTCCACGTTCGCACGCCTAAGAACTTTGTGCTCGAGGAGCGCCTGGAGCGCTACGCCGATGCGATTGAGACGAACCCCGAGGCCTATGCCGGAGATTGGCGCGGGGCCTGTGCGCCCGCAGGCAGCAAGCCCTTCACCCACCTCCACCTGGATCTGGGCTGTGGCAAGGGCACCTATCTGGTTGCGCGCGCTCGCCGTGAGCCCGACACCCTCTTTATTGGTATGGACCAGGCGCCCCTCTGCATTGCCTATGCCGCGCAGAAAATCTGCGAGCAGGAGTTGCCCAACGCACTTGTCCTGCCCCGAGGCGCTGCATCGCTGCCACAGCTGTTTGCCGCAGGCGAGCTCGATGCCATCACCATCAACTTTCCCACGCCGCAGCCCAAGGCCAAGTACGCCAAAAAACGACTCGTCCATGTCGACCATCTGATGCTCTACCGCCCGCTCTTTTCAGCCGGCGCCACCGTCATGTCGCGAACCGACAGCAAGCCATTGCGCGATTACGCCCTAGGACAGTTTGCCGCGGCAGGCTACGACACGCTTTGGGTAAGTGACGACGTCCGCCGCGACCATCCCGAGCACCCCGAGACCGAGTACGAGTGCCGCACGCGCGAGATGGGCGCCATCGTCTATGGCATTTGCGCCACACCCGGCGCGCAGCCCAACGATGAACAGCTCGCGGCGGGCCGCGTGCAGGAGCAAAGCCTTGCCTGCTACCTGCCCGACAACCTCGATGAGCTCGCCTATGTGCCTCTGGGCATGGAAGAGGCCGTCGAGAACTTTAGAAACCGTGCTCGCAAAGGCAAGAAGCGCCTGCCGCAAGAGCGCTAGGGGCTTCTGATGGTCGCGGCGTCGGCAAACAAGCGCAAATAAGCGCCAGCGAACGGCCCTCAAACCTAAGTGAGTAGACTTTTTTGCAATAGCCAAGCACAGCCCGCATGGCGAAACATAAAACCGCAGATAGAGCCCTTGCGCAAAAGCTATGTGCTCGCGACATTGCAAAAAGTCTACTCACTTAGCTGGCGACTGCACCAAACGGCTGGGCAGAACGCCCATTTCCTGCATTTTCTCGCGCGCTGGCGTCCCACGCCGACGCTACGCCATAATAGTTGGCGGACAAACGCGAGAGAAAGCAACCACATGGCACA
>CAJKZO010000016.1:0-21082 GCA_905204365.1 uncultured Collinsella sp. | reverse complement strand
GGCCGGCGGCGTCTCCCGCGGGCCGCGCGGCCGCTTCGTGTCGGACGCCGCCGACGTCCACCCACTCGGCCGCGAGCGAGACGCTCGGCATGAGCAACGAGCTCACCGTGAGCGCGCAGGCCAGGCCGCAGACGATGCGGCGGGTCACGCGACGCCAGCTTCCGTGCGCGAGCAGCGTGCGACGGCGCACGTCGGGCTCGATAAAATGGGCTCCAGAGGTTTTGTCATTGCGCTTGGGGGTCGTGAACAAGGCGGCCATGGTTACTCCCATCCTCATAGAGCCTATGCGATTACGCCCAGCATATCTGCAGGATGTAGCCGGCGGTAGTGCCGTTTGGAGGGCAAAATGGCCAAAACTTGGGAAGCAATACATCGCGCGTCCGTGCGTAGCCTGGCTTTAAAAGAAAAGCGCGGAGCCGCTCGATGCGACTCCGCGCTTTGGTGTTCTGCTTTGGCAGCTTTGCCGCTACGCTACGAAGAAGTAGACGAGGAAGGCGAGGGCTGCGATCCACATGAGCGGCTTGATCTTGGAAGCCTCGCCCTTAAAGAGCGCGACGACCACGTAGGCGATAAAGCCCAGGCCAATGCCGGCAGAGATGGAGTAGGTGAAGGGCACGCCGGCGACAATCATAAACGCCGGGAAACCCTGCGACACGTCGGACCAGTCGATCTCGGAGGCCTCGCTCATCATGAGGTAGCCGACATAGACCAGAGCACCGCAGGTGGCGGCGCTGGAAACGATGGTGACGATGGGGGAGAAGAACGCGGCGAGAATGAACAGCACGCCGGTGGTGACGGAGGTGAGGCCCGTGCGGCCACCGTCGGCAGCGCCAGAGGTGGACTCGACGAAGGTGGTGATGGAGGAGACGCCCATAAAACCGCCCACAGCGGCGGCGGCGGAGTCGACGATCAGGATCTCCTTGATATTCTCGACGTTGCCGTCGTCGGTGAGGAACTCGCCCTGCTTGGCCACGGCCATCGCGGTGCCCATGGTGTCGAAGAAGTCACTCATGAGCAGCGAGAACGAGATGACGAGGAGCGCGGGGTCGGTAAGGACCTTGACGATGGCGGGCACGCCGCCGGCGTCGGCGATGGGGCCACCGATGCTCGAGAAGTCGAGCGGGGCGATGATACCGGTCGGAGCCTGGGTCACACCTAGGGGGATACCGGCGATGACGGCGACGACGATGCCGATGAGCAGCGAGCCGGGGACGTTGCGGCAGGCGAGGGCGACTGTCACCAGGATGGAGATGATGCCGACGATGAAGGTGGGGGAGGTGATGTCGCCCAGACCGACGAGTGTACCGGCGCCAGCGGTGATAATGCCGGCATCGCACAGGCCAATCATGGCGATGAACAGGCCCAGACCCACCGAGATGGCGTGACGCAGGACAACCGGGATGGCGTCCATGATGGCCTCGCGCAGGCCACAAAGCACGAGCAGCAAGATGACGACGCCCTCAAGGAAGATGACGCTCATGGCCACGTGCCAGTCACCGCCGCAGACGGTGGTGGTGATTCCGGCGATCATCGCGTTGACGCCTAAGCCCGACGCGCAGGCGAGCGGGCGGTTGGCGAAGATGCCCATGCAGATGGTCATGATGCCGGCGCCCAGGCAGGTGGCGCAGGCGAGCGCTCCCGCATCGATGCCGGCGCCCGAGAGCACCGCAGGGTTGACGGCGATGATGTAGGCCATCGCCAGGAATGTTGTCAGTCCAGCGCGAAGTTCGGTCCCGATTGTGGACTTGCGCTCACTGACGTGAAAAAGTTCGTCCATGCATACCCTTTCCTTGTTCGGCCCCGAGTTTAGGCCGATTGACACGAACTCACCCACTATAGCCCCTTTACGACGCTGTTGTTCCTCGCATGTTGATGTTCGGCGCTTTGTAGCAGACGGACGGTATTTTTCGCATGAAAATGTGTGGGTACCGTATACTTAAGCGGTTACAACGACCCCTATGGAGGAACGTATGATTAAAGAGCTTTGCCACGACGAGGCTATCCTGTCCCAGCGTTGCGAGGTTGCGACCGTCGAGGACGAGTCGGTTGCTCAGGACCTGATCGATACCATCAAGTCGCTCGACGATGCCGGCTGCCTTGCCGCTAACCAGATTGGCGTTACCAAGAAGGTTTGCGTCTACCTGGACGATGCCGGCGAGCCCCACGTGCTCTACAACCCCCGTCTGGTGTTTGGCCTGGGCGCCAGCAAGATGGAGGAGAGCTGCCTGACGCACGAGGAGGTCACCAAGTCCACGCGCTATATCAAGTGCAAGGTTGCCTTTGATCAGATCGTCGACGGCAAGATGAAGGAGTGCCGCCGCGACTACGCGGGCTTTGAGGCACAGATGATCCAGCATATGATCGACCACTGTCTTGGAAAGTTGGTCTAAGGGGACCAAAGCACCGCACCTTGCCGCTCAATCGTCGCTCGCGTACCTTAAGTACGCTTCGCTCCTCTTTCGTGGCAATCTGCGGCACTTTGATCCCTTAGACGACCTGCGGGGTTAACTTGGTTGAGTTTATCCTGATTGAATAGTCCGGGCGTGACATTGTTGTCATGTCCGGGCTTTTGTGTTTAGCGCCTTTTTGTTTGGTGACAATAACCTTAGCAGGAACGTAAAGCTAGGAGGCGCTATGTGTACGAGTATTCGATTTACCGATAATTCTGGCCACATGTATCTAGGCCGCAACCTCGACTGGAGCTTTGACTACGGCCAACAGGTTCGCGTGATGCCGCGCGGGTTTCACATTCCGTATTCGTTTATCGACGACGCGACAGCGGCACACGCGGTGATCGGTATGTGCATCGATTACAAGAACTACCCTATGTTCTTCGATTGCGGCAACGATGCGGGCCTCGCCGTGGCGGGCCTCAATTTCCCGGGTTATGCCGAGTATGCCGAGGGACCGGTTGATGGAAAGACCAATATCGCGGCCTATGAGTTTCCCCTGTGGGTGGCAGCGACGTTCTCGACGGTCGACGAGGTCGAGGCTGCGCTGCGCGATACGGTGATTGTCGCCAAATCTGCCGGAGAGGGGCTGGGCGTGTCGCTGCTCCATTGGATTATCGGCGACAGCCAGCGTAGCATCGTGGTCGAGATGATGGCTGACGGCCTGCATGTATACGACGATCCGGTCGACACCCTTGCCAATCAGCCGACCTTCCCGTGGCATATGGAAAACCTACGCACCTATATCACGGCCACAAGCGATTTTCCGCAGACGGTGACATGGCGTGGCGCCGAGCTCAAGCCCTATGGCGCGGGTGCCGGCATGCGCGGTATTCCGGGTGACTGCTATTCGCCGAGCCGTTTTGTAAAGGCGGCGTACCTCAATGCCAATTACCCGCAAAAGGAGAGCGAGACCGAAAACGTCGTCCGCATGTTCCGTTCACTCGAGGGCGTGGTGATGATTGAGGGGGCGTCCAGGATGGGCGATGGCAAGTTCGAGAAGACTATCTATACCGGATGCTTTAGCGCGCGCACGGGCAATTATTACTACGCGATGTATGGGGATCCGTCGATTCGCTACGTGAGCCTGATGGATGCCGAGGGCGCGAGCCCCGATAGGCTCGTGGTTCCCGAGCCGCGTCGTTCGTAGCCGTTAGCTTTACTGCAATGCAAAGCGGCCCTGCGCCTCTCGTGAGGCGCAGGGCCGCTTGGTAGATCAGAAGTTGAAGGCAAACATGATGCCGATGACTTTGTCAAGATATATTAAACAAACGGTAGCTTCAATTCATCTTTGGAATAATAGCCGTTCAAAAGCGAATCGATTGGCTCATTTAGATTATATAAAATTTCTTTAGTTTTACTTCCGAGCGGCGCGCCGGGCATCTGGCATCAACGGATTCCCTGTTTTGGCGCTTCGAAGGCACGGACTCCGTTTCGTTAATTTCTGATTAGAAATGCTGAAAATCCAGTCAGAAGCGGGCTGGGGAACGGGGCAATAAAAATGGCTTTCGAAATGAGTCGGCGAAGCTTTTTAACGGCCGGTGGGGCCACAATGCTGGCGGGCACCGCCTCTATGCTTGTTGGCTGCGCGTCTGGAAGCGAAAGTGGCGCGGGAAGCGTGGCTGCCGGCAAGGATGATGCACTGAAGGTTGATAGCGACGGCAAATCGGGTGGCACGGATAGCGACGTTAGCGAATTCTACGAGCACGTTATCTCTGTTTCTGCACTTGCGAAAACATATGCAATCGGAGAGAAGATTGTCGGCGTGGCGATTGAATACGACGTGGATGTCGATGCGTCTTCGGTTGATCCCGGACATGGCGGCATCGGTCAACAGGCTCAGGAAAAGGGGCTGGGATCTTTCTCGGTTTTGGGACGCTCGATTGTCACTGCCTATGTAAACGACAAAGCCGAGCTGAGTGATGAAGGGGGCAAAAGCAAGGGAACGTACGTCATCGTCGAGCTCGATCCAGCAGATGCGGGCGCACAGACGTTGATGTTTCAGATGACGCGTGGGTGCGTAGGCTCAAACGGTCCCGTATCCCTTGATAGCGGTTGCGTCAAAATCGCCCAAATAAAGGATCTTAAGGATTCTGCAGGTAAAAAGCTTACAGGCGACGAGACATCCTCCCGATATCTCGTGGCTTCGACTGTTCTCAACTCCGAGGCAGACAAGTTTGTTGCAGGGACCTACGATGACCCCAAAACTGGATTCCATGCTTCGTTTGCCTTGGCACAGCCTGACGACTACGACAAGGCAAAGAAATACCCCATCACGCTCTTCCTGCCGGATGCGGGGGTAACCGCCTGCGATGTGAGGGTGAATCTTCGTCAAGGTCTGGGAGCCCTTGCCTGGGCTGATGGGTCACAATTTGTGCTGACGATCGCTGGAACTTGTTGCGATATCGAGACTTGCCTGCATGTAATCGAGGACCTGATCGACCAGGGTTACTCAATCGATCCGGATCGCATTTACGGGACGGGCGAATCTGCCGGGTGCATGGCCCTCATCGAATATGCCTCCAAGCATCCCGATGACAATTCCTTTGCAGCGCTTATGCTCGTTGCCGGGCAAGGCAACATGACTCCGATTGCCAAGACGCCCATGGTGATATTCGTTTCTGAAGACGATTCCAATTCCTATGGCGGCATGACGGATCCCGAGAAGGGTGTCGCGAGTATCGGAATTCCTTATGTTGAGAAGCAGCTGAATTGCGCCTATAACTATGACGGCGAAGGACATACGAGTGGCCTGTGGGTTGATTACGACGCAACGGGAGAGAAAAACCCTTCGGGTAACCAGGAAGGAGCCAAGGCGGCTAGCAGCCAGAAGACGCTCGATGAGCTTATGGTCGAGCTCTCGGATGTCTGCTCCTCGGCCTGTAAACAAGCGGTGACCGATGGGGCGCATGTCGTTTTCCTTCATGTAGAGAAGGGAACTCTCGATAGCACCGACAAGACGGTCCAGGGTGGAAACACTCATAACTTTACCTGGCAATACGCTTATGCGATTCCCGAACTCATCGAGTGGGTGAGAGACCAGTCTCTATAGCCTGCTTCTTTTTCGATGGCATTTCAATGTGGGCTAGGGTTATATGACCGATTGGGGCCAGGCGGTTGTCTAGCCCCGGAAATGCCGAATAGCAGTCTACGATTACGTCCAGGTAAAGCCTCAAAGGTGTTTTACCTGGCCAAAAACGTAGACAAAAGCGGCCCTGGCAGATCGTGAGACGCAGGGCCGCTGTCGTTGATTTATGGCGCCGCTAGAAGTTGGCGTCGTTGAGTTGTTCGTTCTCGAGGCCGTCGAGCTGTTGCTGTTCGGGCGTATCGGCGACGCTCTCGAGCAACTCGGTGGGATCGACGTTCATGTCCTTACCGGCTTCGTTGCCGTTGACCAAGTCGTCCGAGAAGATGTCGACTTCCATTTCCTCGGCCTCTTCGATCTGAACCTCGAGCGGCACCTGGGTGCGCACGAGCTTAACGGCCGGGCGCATGCGGGCAAAGAGCGGTACGTACTCAATGATGATGGCCGAGTTCTCGAGACCGTACCAGCGTGCCGGGCTTCCGCAGGCGCGGCGGACGGCGTACTTGATGGCCATCACGCGGTGGTCATTGCGGTTGATGTCCGTTTCGGGGGCAAGCATCTTGCGCAGCATGCAAAAGCGGAAGTCACCTACGTTGCCGCGCGTCTCGTAGATGGAGTAGGTGTGATGTTGCGGCGGCAGCTCGCCCGATGCCATCAAGTCGCCGACGATCTGACGCAGATAGGCGTTGACGCGCTGGTTGACCTTAAAGCCCAGGTCCAGGCGCACGCGGAACAAAAAGTCCGTGCCAAAGGTCTCGACGGAATACTCGTGCGTATAGGGTTCGTCGGTAACGTGCACGTTGATGAACCAATATGCCTTGGCGCGCTTGGGGTGCTTGTCCAGGATGGAATAGAGCACGTCGCGGTCGAGTGTGAGCGGATCGGGGCTGTTGGTGAGGAACACCAGATTGTCGGCGAGCACGGGGTAGGTCTCGTCGTTGCGCAGGCGGTTGAGCTGATCGATGTACTTGGAGACGGGCAGCAGGATCGTCTGCGTGCGCTCGATGGCGGTGCCGCGGCGCCACACATACATAAGGCCAAACAGCAGTGCGGCCAAGAAGATCATCACATAGCCGCCGTCAAAGAACATGGTGAGGCACGAGGCGAAGAAGCACAGCTCAATGGCACCAAAGAGCAGGGCGAAGACGCAGGCACCCAGCCTGTGCTTGAGGATGCCGGCGATGTAGCTCGTCAAAAGCGTCGTGGTCATGAGCATGGTCACGGTAATGGCGAGGCCGTAGGCGCTCTCCATGCGCTCGGAGTTTTGGAACAGCAGCACGATGAAGATGCAGCCGACCCACATGATGTTGTTGACGAGCGGAATATAGAGCTGCCCCTTGGTGTCGCTGGGGTAGTGGATGCGCAGATGCGGCATAAGGTTGAGACGCGTTGCCTCGGATACCAGCGAGAACGAGCCGGTGATGAGCGCCTGCGAGGCAATGATGGCCGCCACGGCCGAAAGCACGATGGCAAAGGGGCGCAGGGGCTCGGGAAGCATCATATAGAACGGGTTGACGATATCCATCGCGAGCATCTGGGGATTGGAATTGTTGGCGAGCAGCCAAGCGCCCTGACCCAGATAGTTAAGGATGAGGGCCGCCTTTACGAACGGCCAGGATGCGTAAATGTTAGCCTTGCCCACGTGACCCATGTCCGAATAGAGCGCCTCGGCGCCGGTCGTCGACAGGAAGACGAAGCCGAGCACCATAATACCCGAGTGGTTGATGGGCGAGAACAGGAACATGATGCCACGGATGGGGTTGAGCGCGCGCAGGATGGACAAGTTGCCGAGCATGTTGAACAGGCCGGCGCCAGCCAAGAACAGGAACCACAGCGTCATAAGCGGGCCGAACAGCTTGCCGATTGACGAGGTGCCGGCGCGCTGCATGGCAAACAGGCCGCAGATAATGATGATGGTGATGATGATTACGTTGGTCTGGTCGTCACCCAAAAGCGCATGGCCCCACTCGATAGTGCGCAAGCCCTCGATGGCCGTGGTAACCGTGACGGCGGGGGTGAGGATGCCGTCAGCGAGCAGCGCCGCGCCGCCGATCATGGCGGGGAGAATCAGCCATGGCGCCACCTTGCGCACGAGACTGAACAGGGCGAAGATGCCGCCTTCGTTGTGGTTGTCGGCCTTCATGGCGATTACCACGTACTTGACCGTGGTCACGAGCGTCATGGTCCAGATGACGAGCGAAAGCGCGCCCAGGATCATGTCCTCGCTGACGGTACCGATGCCGCCGTTGTTGGCGACGATTGATTTCATGGTGTACATGGGGCTCGTGCCGATGTCGCCATAGACGACGCCGAGCGTTACGAGCAGCATGCCAGCGGAGAGGGGGATGGCTCCGTGCCCGCCTTGCCCGCGCTGGTCTTGGAGGTTTGCCTCCAGTTTGTTGTGTGCCACGAGGACTCCCTTAGACATCCGGTTATCTGTCTAGGACAAAAAACTTTATGCCGTCTTTATACATACAAGAGCAGTTTGGCACATCGGGTTATTTTAGACAATAATCCTCAGCTGGGGATTATTTATCTATGCAGGTAGCATTTCAAAGCAGGGCTTTTAAGCACGTGCTGTCTGGGCGATGCCAGCCTTGGCGTTTGCGCGTTTGCCGGCGAGTTCGCAAAAAATCGCGCCGCCGATGATAAGCGCGGCGCCCATCAGGCGGACCGGTGTTATGGCTTCACCCAAAAGGGCGGCCGAGAACACGACCGCCGAAAGCGGCTCGAGGTAGCCGACGACAGCGACGGTCTGGACGGGCAGCTTGGCGACGGCGCTAAAGTAGAGCAGGCAACCGATGCCGGTGTTGACGACGCCGAGCATAGCGACGGCGCGCCAATCAATACTGGCGGCGATACCGGCGGACAGGAATGAGGGAGCGCCCTGCGTGATGAGCGTGAGGACCAGTGCGGTCACAAAGGCGGCGCACACCTGGAGCGTGGAGTTCTCGAGGCCCTCGATGTGCGGCGCACCCTTGCTAGCGATGACCATCAATGCATAGCAGAAGGCCGAGGCGATTCCACAGACGATGCCCGCAATGGGCATATTGCCGCCTAGACCTTGCGCTGCAATGAGAAAAGCACCGCAGGCGACGGCGACAAAGCCGGCGATTTTGCCGCCGGTCAGCTTTTCGCCAAAGATGAGCGGGGAGAGCGCCATGACAATGATGGGGCCGCAGTAGTACAGCAGCGAGGATACGCCGACGCCGATCGTCTGGTAGGCGCGGAACAGAAAAATCCAGCTGGCGCCCAGCGCAGCTCCCGAGAGGAGGAGGGCCGCGGCTTCGCGGGGACGAGATGGCGCCTGCAACTTATGGTGTTGGGTAGTGGCGAGGATGGTTAAAGCGAGAGGGCTCCCAGAAAAGTGCGCAGCAGCACGATATCGGAGCTCGGCAGTGCGATAGCTGCGGCGATGATGCCGTTAGAGCCAAACAACAGTAATGCTGCTAAGTATGTAAACAGTCCGTTGTTCATGCGCTGACATCCCCTCTATATCCGAACATGTTCACTATGGGTGAACTGGCTTTAGAAGAAAAGCGAATATAATGCATGGAAAACATGACAAAAACTCATGCAAGGGTGGGGACGTGCCGTGGAGACCAATATCCAAAAGATGCAGGTGCTGCTGGAGACGGTGCGCGCCGGAAGCTTTACGCGTGCTGCCGAGCGCCTGAGCTATTCGCAGTCGGGCGTGAGCCGTATGGTGGCCGATCTTGAGGCCGACTGGGGTTTTAAGGTGCTCGACCGCAGTCGCGAGGGCGTGGCTCTTTCTGCCGACGGGCGGCAGGTCATGCCGGCTGTCGAGGCGCTCTGCGAGGAATTCACTCGCTTGCAGCGACGGGTGGATGAGATGCGTGGACTCATGCGCGGCAAAATCTGCATCGGTACGTTTTCGAGTGTGGCGACCCACGTGCTGCCGCCGGTGATTGCGCGCTTTCGCGCCGATCATCCGGACGTCGATTATGAGTTGCTGATGGGCGATTACTCAGAGATTGAACAATGGGTGGCGGAAGGTCGCTGCGACCTGGGCTTTATTCCGCGCGAGCCACGCGGCGCCGGCATGGCGTCGCGACCGTTGGTGCAAGACGAGCTGATGGCCGTGGTGCCAGCGGACTCCTCGCTTGCCACCGCGGAGGTCGTTTCCCTTGCCGATTTGGCCAACGAGCAGTTTATCCTGCTGGAACGCGGTAGCGACGACGAGATTACGCCGCTGTTTCGCCGCGCGGGCCTGGCGGTGCGCTCTAAGCTGTCGACCTGGGATGACTATGCGATTATGGCTATGGTCGAGGACGGCCTGGGCGTTAGCATTCTTCCCGCGCTCATCTTGCGTCGCTGTCAGTTCGATGTTGCCGTGCGTCCGCTCGAGGGACATCCTCATCGGCAGATCAATGCGATATATCGAACGGCCGATGTTTCGCTTGCCGCCGCCCGTTTCCTCGAATACCTCTAAACGTGTGCGCGTCATTGCCCACTTTGGGCAAATCTCAGAGTCTGGTGCATTTTCTTATGAAATTGAACTTTCGAATGAGGTGCCGCGTTATACTGCTGCCTAAATTGAACCTTGGTTCAATTCGTATTCTATAAATTGAACTTTGCCAGCAAGGAGGTTCTAGTGGCCCAAGAGACGTTTAGCGATCGCCTGCGACAGACTATGTCCGATCGCGACGTTCGCCAGTCGGACGTAATCCGCGCATCGGAGATGCTCGGCAAAAAACTCGGCAAGAGTCAGATGAGCCAATATGTGAGCGGCAAGACGATCCCGCGGCGCGATGTGGCTGAGCTGCTCGCCCGTATTTTGGAGGTCGATGTTACCTGGCTGCTTGCCGGCGACGCCGATCAAGGCGAGGCATCATCACCCCGCAACGATTCCAAGCCCGAACCCCATCCCTCAGCTCAAATTGCAAGGAGCACCACCATGCGTACTTTTTCTAAATCCACCAAGCTCGATAACGTCCTGTATGACGTGCGCGGTCCCGTCGTCGACGAGGCTGCCCGTATGGAGGACGAGGGCGAGCGCATCCTCAAGCTCAATATCGGCAACCCGGCGCCCTTCGGTTTCCGCACGCCCGACGAGGTCATCAAGGACATGCGCCAGCAGCTGCCCGACTGCGAAGGCTATTCCAACTCGCGCGGCTTGTTCTCCGCGCGCAAGGCGATCATGCAGTATTCGCAGATCAAGGGCCTGCCCAACGTTCAGATGGAGCATATCTACACGGGCAACGGCGTGTCCGAGCTCATTCAGCTTTCGATGAACGCGCTGCTCGACAATGGCGACGAGATTCTGATCCCCAGCCCTGACTATCCGCTCTGGACGGCGTGCGCAACCCTTGCCGGCGGTCATCCCGTACATTATTTGTGTGATGAGCAGGCGGATTGGTATCCCGACCTGGAGGATATGGAGTCCAAGATCACGAGCACGACCAAAGCCCTCGTCATCATCAACCCTAACAACCCCACGGGTTCCGTCTATCCGCGTGAGGTGCTCGAGGGCATCGTTGAGGTTGCGCGCAGGCACCAGCTCATGATTTTTGCAGACGAGATTTACGACCGCCTGTGCATGGACGGCTATGAGCACGTCTCGATTGCCTCGCTCGCTCCCGATCTGCCCTGTGTCACCTTTAGCGGCCTTTCCAAGTCGCACATGATTGCGGGCTATCGTATTGGCTGGATGGTGCTTTCGGGCAACCAGCGCTGCATGAGCGACTTCATCATGGGTATCAACATGCTCTCCAACATGCGCCTGTGCTCCAACGTGCCGGCTCAGTCGATCGTTCAGACGGCACTCGGTGGTCATCAGTCCGTTAACGACTACATCCGTCCTGGCGGCCGTGTCTACGAGCAGCGCAACTTTGTGTATGAGGCGCTTAACAAGATTGACGGCATCTCGGTGGTTAAGCCGCGCGCGGCGTTCTACATCTTCCCCAAGATGGATGTGAAGAAGTTCAACATCACCGATGACGAGCAGTTCGCCCTTGACCTGCTGCACGAGAAGAAGATCCTGATCACGCGCGGCGGCGGCTTCAACTGGGCTGAGCCCGACCACTTCCGTATCGTGTACCTGCCGCGCATGGAAGTACTCAAAGAGTCCCTCGAAGACCTCGCCGACTTCTTTGACCATTACCGCCAGGCGTAACGGCAAAGGCAGCCTGTAATGAAACGGTCGGCCCGCAACGGATGCGGGCCGACCGTTTTCTGTCTAAGCCCGTGCTGTTAGCGCTTGTCTCGTTGAGCGGGCGAGGTTCGCGCGTGAGCGGCTAGTTCTATTCCAAAATGGAATACAATGGGCTTAAGCTGGAATTGATGTCCGGGTACCTGCTTTTCTAGAATGTTTTCAACAAGATGAAAGGCGGTTCCAACCAATGATTATCGATGCAAATTCCTACTGGTTCGACGAGCGCATCTTTCATGACGAGACGCTCTGCGAACAGTTTTTGGCCGAGGTACCCCGCGCCTATGACACCGAAGGCTATCTGACCATGAATTCCGCCGGCAAACGACAGATCGTGATCGAGATGCCCGCCGGTTCTCCGGGTCTTAACTACATTGAGGGCGACTACACCCTCGAGAAGCGCTTGGCCGATATGGATGAGGCGGGGGTCGACAAGGCGATCCTCAAGCTCCCCGGCTGTCACGAGTGGATGTCGCTCGAGATGTGCCGGCGTTTCAACGACGGTATGGCTGCTGACGCGAAGGCGTCAAGTGGCCGTCTGATTCCGCTTGTCGCTGTGCCGCCCTTTGGCACCAAAGCGAATTTGGAGGAGCTCGACCGCAGGCTCGACGATGGTTTTGCGGGTGTGCAGCTCTGCGCTCACTACGGCAAGCGCTATCTCGACGACCAGGTCTTCTCGAGCTTTTTCGAGCACCTGAACGAACGCCATGTCACCGTTTACGTGCACCATGTTCCCGTGCCGGTCGAGAACGAGTCGCTTCTCGCGTACGACAACCTTCGCCGCTCTTATGGCCGCTGCGTCGACCAAACTACGGCGATCGGCCGAGAGATCTTTGGTGATTTCTTTGAGCGCTACCCCAATATCAAGATGGTCCACTCCATGCTCGGCGGCGCATACTTTGCGTTCAAGGAGATGCTGCTGCCTCATGGCCCCAAGCGCCCTGATGCTTCTGGCCGTTTTCAGGTCGATACCGAGACCGTTTCCAGGCACCTCGAGAACAACATCTATTTCGACATGTCCCATGCTCAGCCTTGGGGCAAGACACTCCTCGCCTGTGCGGTTGACGTGCTGGGTGCAGACCATATTGTTTTTGGCACGAGCTATCCCGTTAAACGCGAGTGGCTCACCGAGGGTGTCGCCTGCGTTCGCGCTGCAAATCTGAGCGATACAGACAGCGACCTTGTGCTTGGCGGTACAGCGCAGCAACTGTACGGTGTCGAGTGAGCGGCAATCAGAGGGGAGTATCTGCCATGGACGAAGGAGAGATGAGGGCTGGGGCCGCTCGTGTGGCCATCGATCTTGGGGACGTGTTGCCGTTCGACGGTTTCGACGAACTCCGTCATGAGGTCTTCGCCCGTGCCCTTATCATCGAGGGAACGGGGCGACGCGCCTGCGTCCTTTCGCTTGAGGTCACCTCGATCGCTCCGGCTCTACTCGCCGATCTGCGTGAGATTGTTGAGGATGCCGCCAATTGCAGCGGTGCTTATTCTTGGGTGGTTCCTACCCACACGTTTTCCATGCCTCACGTCCGCACTCCCGGGCATCTTGCCGACGATGCTACCCGCAATCGCAACGAGCGCTATCGCGCAGCACTCGTCGCTGCCGCCCGCACGGCTGTCGAGCGCGCTGTTGCGGGCATTCGCTCCGTCACTCTCGCCACTGTGGAGGGCGAATGCCCCGTGAACGTTAATCGCGACATCGAGACGCCTGCCGGCTGGTGGTTGGGCTCGAATCCCAGGGGGTTTGCCGACCACACGATGCCCGTACTCGCCATAAGGGATGCCGGGGGCGAGTATGTTGCCGTGCTCGCGACGGCGGACGTTCAGTCCTCCGTGCTCGACGGGTCGCGCGACTCCGAGGGGAGGCGCATGGCGAGCGGAGACCTCTTTGGTTTTGCCGCCATGTCACTCGAGCGCGAGCTGGGCGGCGTTGCCCTGTTGCTGCCAGGCGCCGCGGGCGACCAAAGTCCGGCGGAGCGCGCCATGAACGTCATGTTCGATGCGGCCGGCGTTAAGCAGACGGTCGATGCCCATGAGGACGGATACCGCATGCTGCACCAGCAGGGGCAGGCCTTGGGCGATGCTTTAATCGAGACCGCTCGCATGGCGCGTGAGGATGACGCTACCGGCATCGATGCCCGCACGGTCGACGTTCTCCTGCCCGCTCAGACACGCGCCGATTTTCACTCTTTGGCTCCGCACCGAACGTATGAGTTTCATGCCGCTGGCGAGCAGCGCACGAGGGTCTATCTGCTCCGACTGGGAAACGTCGAGCTTGTCGGCGTACAACCCGAGGTCTCGAGTGCATTCGGCGCCACTGTGCGCGCCGCTCGGTCCGGCTCTGTGTTCTTTGCCACGCTCGTCAACGGCGGACAGAAGTACCTACCGGCTCCCGACGCGTACGAAAAGATCACCTATGAGGCCATGAACTCCGGTTTTGCCGCCGGATCCCATGAGCGCCTCGTCGAAATCATCATTGCCGCCTTGAATGCGGCGTGACACAGAAGGAGAACGTGCATGAACATTGGACACGCGCGCCGCAAAATCACCCCACAGGGCGACATCTACCTGATTGGCTACCGCAATCTTCCCAACCGTCTTGAACCTGCGACGGGCGTCCATGACGACGTCTTCGCCAACGCCATTCTCTTCCAGCAAGGCGAACGTGAAGTGTTTCTCTTTAATGCCGATGTCCTCGAGTTCGAGGAAAGCATGGCCGAGGAAGTCAAGACAATGCTCGCCGAGCGCTACGGCATTGACCGTGATTGCGTCCTGCTCTCGGCGACGCACGACCATACTTCAATCGTCGCTTACCACCGCAGCTGGTGGACGGGAAAGTTCGACGAGAACTACTACCGCTGGTTCCTCGATACCATTTGCCAATGCTTTGAGGAGTGCCGCGCCAACGCACAGCCCGCGATTTGTCGCTTGGGCAAGCGGGTCATCACCGGTTTCTACGACAACCGCATCATCCCAGGTGAACTCGCCGACAATGAGGTCATTGTCGTATCGTTCTTCGATACCGAAGGCAAGCCATTTGCGGGCTTTGTGAACTGGGCGGTGCATTCCGCTTGCGTCGGACCCGACTGCACGGAGCTCACGAGCGAACTCGCCGGTCTCACCGGCAAAAAGCTCGCTCAGAGTCTTGGTTACTATCCGGCCATGGTCGTCGGTGCTGCTGGCGACTGTAGCGACCGCAATTTTCGCCAGGGACGCGGCATTCCCGAGGTCGAGCGCGTTTCGACCGGTCTTGCCGAGGCGATTTCCCAGATCAAGCTCGATCGCGAGGTCGTTCTCGACCGCATCGAGCCTCAGACGTTCTATCACACCGTTGCCCATGACGACTTTTCGCTCACGCTTAAGTGTGCCGTCATCAGTTTGGGCGGCCTGCATCTCTTTGTGTTCCCGAGTGAGCTCGGCAGCGACTTGGGTATTCGCATGAAGCGCGAATGCCCGGTCGAGGGAATAGTTTGCGGTTACACCAACGGCTATTTCGAGTATTTCCTTCCGGCACGCGAGTACGGCCTCTCCTTTGAGACCGAGCGTACTCAGATTCCCCAGGGCGAACCGGAACGTCTGTGTGACAAGTTCTGCCAGACGACGAGACTTCTCGGCGCAGCAGATTCGCGTTTGTAGACCTGATTGCGTGACATGGGCCAATGAGGCTCGCCGCCATGTGATCGGCATCTTCCATCTTCTCTGCCGTTTCGCATCCCGGGCGTACGTGCGTCCGCGGATTTCAAAGGGGGAAGTGGGTTCCTTGCCCTCCCACGTCGACTACGGAGGCATGAAATCGATGCTATACCCCGCTCAGAAAAAGGAGAATTCCATGAAATACCAGAAGCTTTGCGATGAAATCATCACAAAGGTCGGTGGTCGAGACAATGTGTTAGACGTGAGCCACTGCATTACGCGTCTCCGCTTCCACCTCAAGGATGAATCGCTCGCCCAGACCAATGAGCTTAAGGCGACGAAGGGCGTCGTTGACGTCATCCAGGCCGGCGGACAGTATCAGGTCGTGATTGGTGCCACTGTCGAGGCCGTCTACAACGACCTTGTTCAGATTGGCGGGTTCGACTCCAAACCCGCACTCGATATCGATGAAGGCGACGACGTCAAAAAGGGCGATCCATTCTCGCGTCTGCTGGCCATCATCTCCGAGATTCTGCAACCGGTTCTTGGCGTGCTTATGGCCGGTGGCTTTATCAAGTCGATGCTCGCGCTCTGCACGGTTGCCGGTTGGCTTGCCAAGGACAGCAATACGTATGTGACGCTCTCGGCAATCGGAGATTCGGTCTTCTATTACTTTCCGCTAATCATTGGCTGGACGTCGGCCAAGAAGTTCGGACTTAAGCCCGTTATGGGAATGGCGCTCGGCGGTATCCTCGTCTATCCGACGCTCGTTGCCCTTATGGGCGGAGATCCGCTCTACACGCTCGGCGCCGGTACGGTCTTCGAGTCCAATGTCTACGGTGATATTTTTGGCATCCCGCTGATCATGCAGAATTACTCATCGACGATTCTGCCTGCGATCTTTATCGTCTGGATTGCCTCCAAGGTGCACAAGGCCCTTTCTAACGCGCTGCCCGCGCTTGTGAGCTCGTTCTTCTCCAACATCCTGACGCTCCTCATTTGCGGCATCCTTGGCCTGCTTGTGGTCGGTCCGGTCATGACGGTCCTCTCCAACATCGTTGCCCAGATCATTCTGATGCTCATCAACTTCCAACCCGCCATCGCCGGCTTCGTCATCGGCACGTTCTGGAGCCTGCTCGTCATGTTCGGCCTGCACTGGGGCATCATCCCGCTGTGGTTCCTCGATGTCGCAACCTACGGCTATGACCTCATTAACCCGCTCGTGTATGCAGGCGGTTGTGCCATCGCCGGCGCTGTGCTTGGCATGATCATCCGAACCAAGGACTCCGAGGAAAATGCTGCCGTCAACATTCCCGCCCTTGTCTCTTCGATTTTCGGTGTCAACGAGCCTGCGCTTTACGCCATCTTGCTGCCGCGTAAGCGCCTTATGTGGGCAACCTTTATTTCCGCTGGTGTAGGCGGCGCCATTGCCGGCCTCATGGGTGCCAAGCTCTATGCCTTCGGCGCCTCCGGCCCGCTCGGTTTCCCGAGCTTTATTAACCCTGCCGGCATCGACACGGGCTTTATCGGCCTTGTCATCTCCGGTGTGGTCGCTTTCGTTCTGGCTCTTGTCGCCGCTATGGCGATCGGTACCAAGAAGGACGAGGGCGGTAAGGCACTCAACATCTCGGTGGACTAGTCTTTCTGCGCACTTTAACTAAATATGCCTCGGACGGCGACGTGCCGCCCGAGGCATATTTGTATTATGTGCCGTTGTCAGCGTGTTTGCGGACACAGGGCTGCGGTTGTGGAGCAGCGGGGATTATGACGGTCGTGCCGCGGTGGAAGATGTACGGTCGCCCTGCAGGAGCTGACGGTAGGGGAGGAAGCCGATGAACGAGACGACCGCCTGCGAGTGCGCGGCGTTCCGCTTGAGGTAGAGCCTGACCTCGGAGGTCGTCGCGGGCTCAAGCGGCACCAGGGCTACCTTTCCGCTGGCAAGCGATTCCGCCGGCTTGCGCATGAGGAATGAGACGCCGGCGCCGCGCGCGACAAGGGAGATGATGTTCTCGGCTCGTTTGCCGGTGAACGTAACACGTGGGCCAAATTCAGCTTCGCGACAAAGGGAAAGGACGAGCTCGCTTACGAACGAGCCTTGGGGAAGCATGAGGAAATTCTCGTCGATAAGGTCGTCTATCTCAACGGCGTCACGTTCGGCGAGCGGATGGTCGAGCGGAAGGACGGCCACGAGCCGGTCGGTCGTAAAGGGAATCTTTTTGAACTCCGGCTCGATGGCGCCGCCGTCACGGATGAAGGCCAGGTCAATGTCCTCGTGCAGGAGCATGCGCTTGAGTGTGTCGCCCTCGCCCTCGATGAGCTCGACAGAATATGAGGGGTTCGCCTGCTGAAAATCGATGACGGCGTCCGTGATCCCATAAGGGGCCATAATGGGGATAGAACCGACGGTGAGGTGCTCGAGCGGCTCACCTGCGCCTATTTGAATGGCGGCAAGATAGCGGTGCTGAAGCGTCGCAATTTTTTGCGCATAGGGGAGGAGCGCTTCACCTTGCGCGGTGAGTGTTACGTGGCGCTGGCTTCGATCGATGAGCTTGCAGCCGAGTTCGTGCTCCATTGCCATGATGTGCTTGGAGAGGGTTGATTGCGACATGAAAAGCAGTTCCGCCGCATCAAGAAACGTGCGTGACTGCGCTAAGATGGCGAATTCGCCAAAGCGGCTGATATCCATAGGGAGGCCTCCGGTACCCTCATTTTGGCAGGTGGCCTAAACCACGACGCCATTGCAGTGGTCGATTTCGTGCTGGATGATCTCGGCGGTGTAGCCCGAGAAGTTTTTGATGCGGTGGACGAAGTTCTCGTCCAAATACTCAACCTTAATGCGGCGATAGCGGGTACAGGGACGCTCGCCGATCAGCGAGAGACATCCTTCGCTCGTCTGATAGGCATTGACCTGCTCAAGAATTTGAGGGTTGTACATCAGGAGTGTCCTGTTGCCGTCCTTTACGCAGATGATGCGTTTGCGCACGCCGATCATGTTGGCGGCGAGGCCCACGCACTCGCGCTCATGCTCGTGGAGCGTATCCAGGAGATCCTGCCCGGTCGCGGCATCGTCGGGTCCCGCGTCTTCGGAAGGCAGACGCAAAAAGAACTCGGATTTCATGATGGGCTTAATCATGGCGGGCTCCTCATGTCTTATGCTTTCGTGGACTTTTAATAATAGCGCGGAAGGAAAGCTGTGCGTCCGCGTTACAATCTTTCGACGTTGGACCATGTTGTCAGACTCGTCGAGTACGGCGTCTGGCGTAAGCCTAGGGCTCATTTTTCGCCCTGGACTGTTCCTCTGGGGCGATGCGACTGTCGTTCCAAGAGGAAGGAAATGCATGGGGAGCAAATCTCAGCAACAAGTTCAAGTAGCGCCATCGGCCACTGCGGCGATTCTCGTCGTAATGTATATTGCAGCCTTTGTTGCCGCGTTTAACGAGAACATCATTAACGTGGCGTTGCACGACATTATGGCGGCCTTTTCGGTGAGTGCCACCACGGCGCAGTGGCTCGTTTCGGGCTACATGATCGTGACGTCGATCTTTACGGCCATCATGGCCTTCCTGTCCGGCCGTTTCTCGACGCGCAAGCTGCTGTTTTTCGCATGCGGATGCATGGTCGCCGGCGAAGTCCTGTGCCTGTTCGCTCCGTCGTTTAGCGTTTTGCTGCCAAGCCGTATTTTGCAGGCTGCGGGATCGGGCATCTTGTTCCCGCTCATGATGAACGTGGTGTTGCTCTGCGCTCCGCGCGAGAAGCTTGGCCTGTATCTGAGCCTGGGCGGTGCCTGCATTACGCTGGGGCCGGCGTTTGGACCCGTGATCAGCGGTCTTATGTGCACCCTGTTTGGCTGGAGGGCAGTGTTCGTGGTGCCGCTGGTGGGCGGCATTGTGGTCGCTGCGGCGGGCGTAAAGCTCGTGCAAAACGTCGGCGAGCGCCAGGATGTTTCGCTCGATATCCTCTCGGTTATTTTGCTGGCTGCCGGCATCACGGCGTTTGTGTACTCCGTTGGTGAGTTCTCGTCCAACGTTATGATGGGTGTTGCGGCACTCGTCGCCGCCATTGTGCTGCTCGGCCTGTTTGCGGCCCGTCAGCTCAAGCTCAAGCATCCGGTGCTTAACGTGCGCCCCATGGCAAGCATTCGCTTTTGGCCGGCGTGTCTGCTCGTCGTTGTGTCGATGATGACGACGTTCTCGATGAGCGTTTTGTTGCCGCTCTATTTTGAGGGTGCCTACGGCATGACCGCACTTGTTGCGGGCCTGCTCATTTTGCCGGCGATTGCCTGCAACGCCGTGACCTCGATTGTGGGCGGACGCGTGATGGACGCCCGTGGCGCATGGCCGCTGCTGCCGGTCGGCTTTGCCCTGATTGCCGTGGGGCAGACTGCCATCTCGATGACGGCGGCAAGCATGAACATCGGCGTCGTCGTGGCGCTGACCGTTGTGGTGTATGCCGGAGTCGGTTTGGTGCTGAGCCCCTCGCAAACGGCCGGCTTGGAGACGCTGCCTGTCGCTGAACATCCTCACGGAACGGCATTGCTTAACACGTGGAACATGATTGCCGCATCGTTTGGCCCGTCGCTGTTTATCGGCCTGCTCTCGAGTTCTGCGGCGACTGCCGGCGCGGCTGGCGCTGCGACCGACGTTGCCCAGGCGATTGGATTTGCAACTGCCGTGCGTGTGGCGGCTGTGATTGCCGTGGTCGGGTTCGCGACGTCGCTGGTGTACGCTCGTCGCGAGTCGCACATGTCGCATTAATGTGTGCACATAGATTCTGCAGCTAGATTGGATGGCGACACCATAAACTAATGGACGTTTTGCCGAGAGGCATGAATGTTTAAAGCGCAAAGAGTGCGCGACGGGCCCCGCGAATGGGGCGATGATGCCCGAGAGGGCCAAGAAGGAGTCTCATGTCCGAGAACGAAGAGATCATGAACGAGACCGAGAACGAGACCATGGCTGCCGAGGTTGAGGCAGTCGAGACCGTGGAGACCGAAGCTGCCGAGGTTGAGGCTGCTGACGAGGTTTCCGCCGAGGAGGAGGCCGAGGTTGTCGAGGCCACCGTTGATTACGATGACGAAGAGCTGATGGACAAGATGCAGAAGGCCGCCCGCCTGCTGCGTAGCCGTCGCTTTGCTATTTCCAAGGAGGAGGAGGCCAAGGCCGAGCGCATGGCGAACATCGAGCGCGCCATCAAGCTCCTTGACCTCAAGCCCAAGATGGAGCAGAAGGAAATGTCCGACCTGCTGGGCATGCGCCTTCGTGAGCTCGATGGCCTGATGGCCGAGGCCGAGGCTGCCGATCTGGTCGGCCGCATCGACGACGCCGAGGGCGACATGCGCAAGATCGTCGTCTTCGCTGCCGAAGATGCCGCTGAGGGCCTGGTCGAGCTTGCCAACAAGAAGGAGAAGCTCCTGCCCGAGCTTTCTTACGAGGAGGCCACCGAGCTGATGGCTGCCCTCGATAAGGTTATCGCTCCGCTCGTCGCCATGGGCCTGGACGAGGACCGCGGTCCTCGCGGCGGCCGTGACGATCGTGGCGGCCGTGGCGGCGACCGTGGCGGTCGCGGCGGCTTTGGCGATCGTGGTGGCCGTGGCGGTGACCGCGGCGGTCGCGGTGGCGATCGCGGTGGCCGTGGCGGCTTTGGTGACCGTGGCGGCGACCGTGGCGGTCGCGGCGGCTTTGGCGGCAGCCGTGGTGGCTATGGCGACCGCGGCGGCAACCGTGGCGGCTTCGGCGGCAACCG
>CAJKZO010000015.1:0-21256 GCA_905204365.1 uncultured Collinsella sp. | reverse complement strand
ACCGAGCCGTACGCTTGAACTGAGAAGGGGGAGGCCTCGCGGCCTCCCCCTTTTTGCGTTATATACACGTTGTACTTCGGGATTTAGCTTCCCCGTATGTGCTCTTACTGTTTGGCTGTATTTTGAGTCCTTCTAGTGTATTTGAGCGATAATTACTCGCATTGGCGTTAGGGAGGGCTTGATGTTTACCGTATTTGTCTTGGGCAATATTGCTTCGGGTAAGTCGACTGCCTGCCGCTATTTCGAATCTCGTGGCGCTATGCTAATCGATCTGGATGAGCTTGCAAAATCGCTGTATGTGCCGGGCTCTGATATCGTCAATGCACTCGCGGATGAATTCGGTTGGGACATTTTGGATGAGGAAGGCGGCATTCGCCGCAGCATCCTCGCTTCTCGAGCTTTCGCTTCTCCTGATTCGGTCGCACGGCTCAATGGCATCGTGCATCCCGTTCTGATTGAACAGCTTTCGCTTAGGATTCTCGATCCGGTTTGTTGTACGGTTTCATCTCCCCGTTATCCCTTTGCGGTGGTCGAGGTTTCTGCTCCGACTGGTTTTGAGGATGCATTTGGCTTGGCTGATGAAATTCTGGTCATTAGCGCCCCTTTGTCAGTTCGTCGCGAGCGCGCTATTCAACGTGGCATGGAGCCATCTGATTTCGATGCCCGTTCTGCTTGCCAGCCCGATGAGTCTGCGCTGTGCAATCTCGCTACAACGGTGATTGATAATTCGGCAGCTGATAATTCGCTCTTTGAGCAGCTTGACTCATGGCTTGCATGCCACGGGTTTATAGATACTCCGGATAAGGAGGAGGCCGATGCCTAAGGCACGTTTCTTTACGTGGTATCGCGTGGCGCCACTTGCCGTTGTGTTCGTCTTCGGCCTTATTTCGCTCGTCTACTCGTGTGCCCCTGCCGCTTTCTTTAAGCCGCTGTATCCGATTGACTACGAGGCGTATGTAAAGCAATCCAGTATTTCGCATAATTTGGATCCGTATCTGGTGTGCGCTGTCATTAAGTCGGAATCGAATTGGGACCCCGAGGCCGAGTCGAATCAGGGTGCTCAGGGATTGATGCAGCTGATGCCCGAGACTGCCCAGGATATGATTGCCAAGGGCCTTGTCGACGGAGGGGAGTATTCGGCCGACAATCTTAACGATCCGGCTACGAATATCGAGTTTGGCTGCGCATACCTCTCGTATCTTCTCACCTATTTCAACGGGTCGACGGATAGTGCCATCGCCGCCTATAACGCCGGTATGGGCAATGTCGACGGATGGGCGCAGCAGAACACGTCACTCCATAATGCGAATACCTTCCCTGAAACTCAGGCTTATCTGATTCGCGTCAATAATGCCTGGGTTCGATATAAGACTCTCTATCCCGATCGGTTCGTATAGGACTAAGCCCACCGCCTGCGTATACTGCAGATGTATGAGTTAGGAGTATCCATGGCGGAATTTGAAGTAGAACGCGTTGGTGGTGAACTTAAGCGCTTTGGCGTTGAGGGCGCTGATGTGCCGTTTAAGGTCGTGTCTCCCTATGAGCCCGCTGGTTCCCAGCCTAAGGCCATTGAGTCACTTGTGCGGGGCGTGAGGGACGGAGACCGCTATCAGGTTTTGCTGGGTGTGACTGGTTCGGGTAAGACTTTTACGATGGCCAAAACCATTGAGGCCTTGGGTAAGCCGACCCTTGTCATGGCTCCGAATAAAACGCTCGCCGCTCAGCTTGCGAGCGAGCTCAAAGAGTTCTTTCCCAATAACGCTGTGGTCTACTTCGTCTCGTACTACGACTACTATCAGCCCGAGGCGTATGTGCCGCAAAGCGATACATATATCGAGAAAGACTCCTCGATTAACGAAGAGGTCGAGATGCTGCGCCATCAGGCGACCGCGTCACTGCTCTCTCGACGTGATGTGATCGTCGTCGCATCGGTCTCGTGTATCTATGGCATTGGCTCTCCTGAGGACTATGCGGGTCTGGCTCCAAACGTCGACAAGAAGGTGCCGCTCGAGCGCGATGACTTTATCCATGCGCTTATCGACATTCAATATGATCGCAATGACTATGACCTGGCACGTGGCACGTTCCGCGTGCGCGGCGATGTTGTCGACGTGTATCCGCCTTATGCCGAGCATCCGTTGCGGTTTGAGTTCTTTGGCGACGAGGTCGAGCTGATTGCCGAGATCGATGAGGTCACCGGTGAGATGCTTCGTGAGTACGAGGCCATCCCCGTATGGCCGGCATCGCACTACGTGACCGAGAAGCCGAAGGTCAAGGCGGCTCTGAAATCGATCAGCGAAGAGTGCGAGAAGCGCGTCGCGGAGCTCAAGGCGACCGACAAGTTGCTCGAGGCGCAGCGTCTGCAGCAGCGCACCGATTATGATCTTGAGATGCTCGAGACGATGGGCTTTTGCAACGGCATCGAGAACTACTCGCGTCATCTGGACGGTCGCAAGCCGGGTGAGCCGCCGTTTACCCTAATCGATTACTTTCCCAAGGATATGCTCTGCATCATCGATGAGAGCCATGTGACGGTGCCGCAGATTCGCGGCATGCACGAAGGTGACCGCTCGCGTAAGGTGACGCTGGTGGAACACGGTTTTCGCCTGCCCTCGGCGCTCGATAACCGCCCGCTTCGTTTCGATGAGTTTGAGGCAAGGATACCCCAGTTTATCTATGTTTCGGCCACGCCGGGCGACTACGAGCTGCGGGTGAGCCAAAACGACGTGGAGCAGATTATTCGTCCGACCGGCCTGCTCGACCCCAAGATTGACGTGCGTCCAGTTCGCGGCCAGATTGACGATCTTGAGGACGAGATTCGCGAGCGCGTTGCCCGCAAGGAGCGCGTGCTGGTGACCACGTTGACCAAGCGCATGGCCGAGGACCTGACCGACCATCTGCTCGACGCGGGCATTAAGGTCAATTACATGCACTCTGATACGGCGACAATGGACCGTGTCGAGATCCTGCGAACGTTGCGCGAGGGCAAGATCGATGTTCTCGTTGGCATCAACCTGCTTCGCGAGGGTTTGGATCTCCCCGAGGTCTCACTGGTGGCAATTCTCGATGCCGATAAGGAAGGCTTCTTGCGCAACCGCCGTTCGCTGATTCAGACGATTGGCCGTGCGGCCCGTAACGCCGATGGCGAAGTCATCATGTATGCGGACGTTGTGACCGATTCGATGAAAGAGGCCATCGAGGAGACGCGGCGCCGTCGTGAGATTCAGATGGCATATAACGAAGAGCATGGCATTGTGCCCAAGACGGTGCGCAAGGCCATCAACGACATCTCAAGTTTTATTGCCGAGGCCGAAAAAACTGTGGGCTCCAAGGGACGCTCGAAGGGCGACTCTCTTGGCCATGGCGCATTCTATACGCCCGATGAGTCGGGTGAGGGCGGCGTGCCGGAAACGGTGGCGCCCGAGCAGACACTTGCGGAGCAGTTGGAAGAACTGCCGCATGACGAGCTTGTGCGGATCGTCGAAACCATGGAAGAGGATATGTGCAACGCTTCTGCCGCCATGGACTTTGAGGAGGCGGCGCGCCTGCGCGATGCTGTCGTTCAGATTCGGGCGATGCTCGAGGGTGCGTCTGAGGACGAGACGATCGAGCGCTTACGTTCGCAGGCCCGCAAGGGTTCCACTTTCGCATCGGGCAGAAAACGCCAGGGTGCACGGTTTAAGAAATAGCGAACAGGCCCCGAGTTCCCTGTGGAGCTCGGGGCCTGTGTCTTTTGCGCGCTGGAATTCGTGCGTTAGAGGTCCGCGATCAGGGCTTCGGCACAACGGATGCCGTCGGTGGCCGCGCTCATGATGCCGCCAGCATATCCAGCTCCCTCACCACAAGGGTAGAGGCCCGGGGTCGACACGGCATGGCACGTTCGGTCTCGAGTGACAGTGACCGGTGAGCTCGAACGAGTCTCCACGCCGGTAAGAACGGCATCGGGGCGGTCGTAGCCTCGTAGCTTTTTTCCGAGTAGGGGAAGTCCCAGGCGGAGCGACTCGACGATATGCTGCGGCAGGGCTTCGTCAATTGCCGTCCAGGTCACACCGAGCGGATAGGTGGGCTTTACCTTTCCGGGCGCCTTGCTGGCGCGTCCTGCGAGGAAATCTACGACGAGTTGTGCCGGTGCGTTCCAGTTGGAACCGCCTAGGCGATAGGCGGCCGCCTCGCAGGCGCGCTGGAGCTCGATGCCGGCGAGCGGGTCATCGTTGGGAAGGTCCTCAGGCGTGACGTTAACGAGCAGGGCGGCGTTTGCGTTGCGTCCGTCGCGGGCATTGAGGCTGGCGCCGTTGACGCACAGGTGGCCCTGCTCGGAAGAGGCGGCGACAACCTGCCCGCCGGGGCACATGCAAAACGAGAACACGCTGCGGCCGTTGGGAAGATGGGCGACGAGCTTGTAGGGGGCTGCTCCGAGGGCAGGATGTCCCGCCAAGGCTCCATATTGGGCTCGGTCGATGTCGCGCTGCAGATGCTCGATGCGAACGCCCATGGCAAAGGTCTTTTGTGCGAGGGCCACGTTGTGGTCCTTAAGGAGCTCAAAAATATCGCGAGCAGAATGCCCGCAGGCGAGGATGAGGTGCTTTGTCTCGATTGGCTCGTAAGCGGCGTCTTGGGACGATTGGACATCAATACCGGTAATGGCGCCAGACGCGTCGATGTGAATGTCGACGAGCTTTGTTCGATAACGGACGACACCTCCGAGCTGCTCGATGCGCTGGGATATAGCGGTGACAACCGTGGGAAGGATGTCGGAGCCAATGTGTGGCTTGGCATCCCACAGAATATCGCGGGGCGCACCCGCCTCGACGAAGGTTTCGAGGATAAGGCGATGGGCGGGATTTTTTGTTCCCGTATTGAGCTTGCCGTCCGAGAAGGTCCCCGCGCCGCCCAGACCAAACTGGATATTACTCTCGGGATCGAGGATGCGCTCCTTTAGAAAGAGGTCGATCGCCTGCGAGCGGCGAAATGCCGGGTCGCCGCGCTCGATAAGCAAGGGCTTAAGACCTGCTTCGGCGAGCGTGAGCGCAGCGAAAAGGCCGGCGCATCCGGCGCCGACAACGACGGGGCGCTCTTTGGGTGCGCCGGAAATGGGGGAGGGGAATGAAGGCTCATCGTCTTCTATCGCGCGTACGCGCGAGCGGTCACGCTCGGCAACGCTGTCGACCGCTTCTCGCTCGAGGTGGGGACTGGTCAGCTCAACACGAAAGCTCAGGATAAAATGGACGTCTCGTTTTTTGCGAGCATCGATTGACTTGCGGTGGAGCTCGATGGACTTGATCTCGGAGTCCTTGCAACGTAGGACGCGCTTGGCGACGCGCTTGCCAACAATGAGGCAGGCATTTTCATCGTCGGCTTCATCGAGCGACGCGTTGACTTGGGTGATTTCGATCATCGAGGTCTCCTTAGAGGCAAGAAAGAGGCCGTCCGGTATCCCAGACGGCCCGAATGCGTTTTTGATTATAGACTGCGCGGCTACAAGCTGCTTGCAGCGCGAATGCCCGAGAGCCAGGCCCACGCAAGGTTAAAGCCTCCGCAATCGGCGTCGATGTCGAGCGCTTCGCCGCAGACGTAAAGCGGGGCGTCGACAGCGCTGCGCGCGCGTAGACTGGGTGTTGAGATGCTCTCGACAGATACGCCACCACGCGTGACCTGCGCCGAGCGCTCCTCGGCTGTTCCCTCGACGCGCAGCTTAAAGTGCTTGAGGATCGAGACCAGGTGGATGACATCGTTGGAGCCTGGATGGCACTGCTCGAACGCTGTACAGACGACGCGGGAGAGTTGCGGGGCGAGCATGCCGTCGAGCCAACGGGGATCGCGGGGCGAAAAGCCGCCGAGCAGCTCAACGCGCCGGTTGAGCATATCGAGCAGCTCGTCTTTGGAGAGGTCGGGGAAAACGTCGAGCAGGATCGTATCGCCGTGCTGGATACGACGGGAGAGGTTGAAGACAGCGACGCCCGAGATACCGAAGGTTCGAAACAGGACTTCACCGTCTTCGTGCCAGAGCTCATTATGATTGCGGGTGAGCGTCAAGCGGGCACGGACGCGCAGACCATCCAACGTCTTGAGTGCCGCCCGATCGCCAACGACCGTTGCCGATACGGGGCAGAGGATGGGGCGCAGCGAAGTGAGGGGGAGGCTAAACGTATCGGCGATACCGGTGGGGTTGCCGCCCGTGGCGATAATTACGGCATGTGCCTGCAGGGCCTCGTTCTTGCGAGGGACATCGGCGAGTGCCTTCCGAAGCGAGCGGAGCTCCGATTTTCGGTCGTCGTGCTTTTTTGCCTTGAGTGCCCACGCTGGACGGTCTATTTGGAGTGTCCAGCCTTCGGAAGCTTTGTGCGCCGAGGCAACGTTGGCTCCGCAGATTAAGGTGATACCTAGGCGGTCGCAAACGTTGAGAAGCGCGTCGCGCACCGATTCTGCGCGAAGGGAGCGCGGGTACAGCCGGCCTTCCTCAGAGGTTGTCATGATGCCCAGCGAGGAGAAGAAACCCATAAGCTCTTGTTCGGGTTGGGGGCCCATGACGGATTCGACGAATGCGGGGTGGTTATACCGCTGAGGATCAATCGATTCGTTGGAGAGGTTGCAGCGACCGTTACCGGTCGCAAGGAGCTTAAGGCCGCAGGCGACATCGCGCTCAACGATGCAGACGCTTTTGCCAGCACGTGCGGCCGTAATGGCGACGGCGAGGCCTGAAGCCCCGCCGCCGATTACCAGGACGTCATAGAAGGCGCTCGTGTTCACTTAGGCCTCGTCGGTCTCGTGCGGGGTAATAGCCTCGACGGCAGAGACTGCCTTGGGCAACATGCCATCGGGCAGCGCGGTCTCGACCTCGCCCTTATCGCAGGCCTCGGCGAGTGACGGATTGATGGGAAGCGTGCCCAAGATGTCGAGGTTATAGCGCTCTGCGACCTCGGGGAGCTTGCTCTTGCCAAAGACCTCGATCTTCTTGCCGCAGTCGGGGCACTCAATATAGCTCATGTTTTCGACGATGCCCAGAATGGGGACGTTCATCTTCTCGGCCATGTTGACCGCCTTGGCGACGATCATCGAGACCAGATCCTGCGGGCTCGTGACGATGACGATGCCGTCGACGGGCAGTGACTGGAAGACGGTGAGAGCGACGTCGCCTGTTCCCGGAGGCATGTCGACCAGCAGGTAGTCGATGGGGCCCCACGAGGTCTCGCTCCAGAACTGCCTAATGGCGCCTGCGATGACCGGACCGCGCCAAAGGACGGGGTCGGTCTCGTTTTGGAGCAGCAGGTTGGAGCTCATGACCTTGACGCCGTGCTCGGAGATTTCGGGCAGCATAAGGTTGCCAAGGGCATGGACGTGGCGTCCGCTCATACCGAACATCTTGGGGATAGAGGGACCGGTGATGTCGGCATCGAGGACGCCGACCTTGTGGCCGTGACGGGCAAGCTCGGTGGCGATGGCACCTGTGACAAACGACTTGCCGACACCGCCCTTGCCGGAAAGCACGGCGATGACGCGTTTGACCTCGGACAGCGTGTTCTCCTCAAATTGCGACGGCGACGTTTGTCCGCCGGCGGCCTGTGCGTGCTCGCAACCCATGTATGACTCCTTTGTATATGTTGGGGCCGGGGCCCCGTGATGTGACACGAGCGTCATTGTACCCTCGTTTGCGAGCGGGAGTCATTTGCGATGCATTTGGGCCGAGCGTGCTTGCAATACGATGGGTCCAAGCGAATGGGCGGGCTTACTGAACTTTGCTGGCGAACTCGAGGTATTGCATGCGCTGCAGCTTGTCGATCGTCGAGGCGTATGGGCTGTCTTCAGATTCCAAGTCGTAGCGCAGCCCGTCGGCACCAAGGTAGCCGGCGACATTGATGGTGGGCTCTTCTGACCTTGTTGCATGCAGAGCCTTTTGATAGCCGGTGAGCGGGGCGCCGATCTTATTATGGTTAATGGCTGCAATCTCGTTTGCCCCGACGGTGTCGTAGACGTTGAGCTCGGTATTGCCGGCGATTTCATAGTTAGCCCAGACAAAATATGTCGACTGATAGATACGGAAAGCGTGGCTTGCCGTATCTTCCTGAGGGTACAGCTCGTCGTTGAGAGTCGTTGCGGCGCTCGGCTGATGGTCGCCAAAAAAGACAAGGACAACCGGTCTGCCGATATTGCGGAGCTCGTTGATAAAGTACTCGAGGTCCCGGTCGGATGCGTTGATGCAGGTAAGATAGGTGTTGAGCGCGCTATTGGCACCCTCGCTGGCTCCCTCGACCCAATAGTTTGTCAGCTCCTCGGCGGGAACGGTGCCATAGTCGTAGCCGCCGTGATTTTGCATCGTGACGTCAAAGATGAACTGCGGGGCTTCGTCGGTTCTAAGCAGGTCGAGTATCTTGTCGTAGGTGGCGTAGTCGCATACGCCGGCATGGTAACAGGGCGCACCTTCGAAATCGCCGATTGAAAGAAAGTCTCCAAAGCCCAGCTGCTGATAGATTTTATCTCGATGGTAGTTGACGGGGTTTTGCGGGTGCATAGCGGTAGCGGTATACCCAAGCTCCTTAAGGTCCTTTGCCAGGCTGTTGACGCCATTCATCTGATATAGCTGATAGGGGATTTTGCCTAATCCGACAAAGGCCGTTGTCGCTCCGGTCAAAAATTCGAATTCGGAGTTCGCCGTTCCGCCACCGGCGACCGAAGCGAGCATGGTGCCGCGAACAAGTGTGTCGGGAAGCGAGTTGTAGAATGCGGGGCCGGTGTACCCGGCCGCCTGGAGCTGCTCAAAGCACGAAAGGTCGCTAAAACTCTCGTTCATGACGGCAACAATCGTCGGCTTGATTTCATTGAACTGGGCAACGGCCGCCGCGCGCTGCTCGCTCGAACCATACGTGCTGTCGTAGGTGGCGGCGAGCTCCTGCTCGATGCTCTGCGCCTCATCGGGCGTATAGTCTTCGGGCTTCTCAATGGGCAACTCGTTGACCATTTCGGTGAACGAAGTGATAAAACCCTGAGACGCATACGTGGTGATGGGCTGCCAACGGTCAAATCCAAAATTCAGCGCCTGCTCCAAGTCGATGCTGGAAAAGCTAGAGAGACCCACGGCAGTCACCAGCAGGAAGGCACAGAGATTGCCGGCAATGACGGGAAAGACGCGAGAGCGCGTACGGAGTTTTCGCGGCCGGATGAGCGAAAGAAGTCCAAAGGAGATTTCGAGCAGCGCGAGCGATGTGACGATACCGGCGGTAAAGGCGAACTCGTATCCTTCGCTTACCTCCGCTGCGGTGCCCAGGGCCAAAATATCGCTCGGCAGGATGGCTTCGCCTTTAAATGTCACGACGAAGTGCTCGGCAATGCCAAGGATGCAGCAGACGATGGGCACAAGGGTCATGACCCCTCCGTGCCGTTGTCCTAGCAAATAAAGAGAGAGCAGGATCGTCGCGAGCAGCCCGACGGAAAAACCAAATGAGTTTGCTGGAATGCGATAGAACGTGTAGTTGCAGGCGATTTCGAGCGAAACGAACGAGAGCACCGAAACCGCGGCGATGACGAGAACGTCGCGACAGGTGCAAGCAATCGTTCCCGTTGCGAAATCGGATTGGTCGATGAATCTCGATACCAAGGGCTCGACAAGGAGCATGACGGCAGCGGCACTGAGCGCTGAATAGGAAAGGATCCATAGGGAACTGTCCTCATTTACGAGCAATTGATTCGTAATCCATGCAGCTACCACGCCGAGCGGGATGAGGAGCGTCGCGCACCAAAAGACGCGGGCAATGGGCGGCGTTTCATTGTGTTTGATTGAAAAATACACGCGCACGACGACGGTGGCCACGATAAGGACGGCGATGAATATGGGCAGATTGGCCATGTCGCTCGAAGTGATTTCAAGGGGGATATCTTCGGTCATGGACGTTCCTCTGTTACAGCAAATTAAGTTCAGTAGTAGATTACTGTAACCTTTCCACGGCATTTCGAGAAACAAAGCACCCGATACGCAAAGCTAAAGGTCTGCGAATCTTGTATTACGAACATCTGTGCGCGTCGAGTGCGCTAAACTCATCGGCAGTATGATTCGATGCAATAGGAGGCAAGGAGCTTCCATGTCTGATTCTTCTATCGTTATTCGCGGCGCTCGTGAGCACAACCTCCGTGATATCGATGTTTCCATTCCGCGTGACCAACTCGTGGTCATTACCGGTCTTTCTGGCTCGGGCAAGAGTTCGCTGGCATTTGACACTATCTATGCCGAGGGCCAGCGTCGATACGTCGAGAGCCTTTCGAGCTATGCGCGCCAGTTCTTGGGCCAGATGGACAAACCCGACCTGGATTCAATCGACGGCCTTTCGCCGGCGGTGTCGATCGACCAAAAGACGACGTCTAAAAACCCTCGCTCGACGGTTGGCACCGTAACCGAGATTTATGACTATCTGCGCCTGCTGTTCGCCCGTGTGGGCACCCCGCACTGTCCCGAATGCGGTCGCGTCATTGAGCGTCAGACGACCGACCAGGTTGCCGACAAAGTCTTGGCGGCGGGGGAGGGTCGCCGCGCGTTTGTGCTGGCACCGGTGGTGCGCGGGCGAAAAGGCGAGTACACCAAACTGTTTGAGGACCTTCGCGCCGAGGGCTTTAGCCGCGTGCGTGTCGACGGCGAAGTGCGCTCGCTCGATGATCCGATCGACCTGGACAAGAAGTTCAAACACGACATTGAGGTCGTGGTTGACCGTATCGTGATCCGTGAGAATTCTCTGGGCCGTATCGCCGAGTCTGTTGAGCAGGCGACCGCGCTGGCTCACGGCAATGTAAACGTGTACATGCTGCCCGATCGTGATGCTCCTGAGGGGACCGAGGGCGAGCTGCTGGAGTATTCGTTGGCCTTGGCGTGCCCGGAGCATGGACACTCCATTGACGATCTTCAGCCGCGTGATTTTTCGTTCAACGCTCCCTATGGCGCATGTCCTGAGTGCGACGGCCTGGGCTTTAAGAAAACCGTTGATGCCGAGGCGCTGATCGAGGACCCCTCGAAGTCCATTGCCGACGGAGTCTTTGGTAGCCTGTTTGGCAATTCGAACTACTATCCGCAGATTTTTGCTGCGGTCTGCAAACACTTTAAGGTGAGCACCGATACGCCGTGGGAGGACTTGCCCCCTCGCGTGCGTCGTGCATTCTTGGATGGCCTGGGCGATACGAAGATCTCGGTCGACTACCAAAAGCTCGACGGACGTCGCAGCCAGTGGGATACCAAGTTTTCGGGCGTTCGCAACATCCTGTACGAACGCTATACCGAGACGACGAACGAGAACACCAAGGCGCGCTTGGAGAAGTACATTCGCGAGGAACCGTGCTCGAGCTGCCACGGCGCTCGTTTGCGCCCTGAGATGCTCGCCGTCACCGTGGGCGGCAAGTCCATTTACGAGGTTTGTTGCCTGTCGTGCCGTGAGTCGCTCGAGTTTTTTGAGGGCCTGGAGCTCACCGAGCGCCAACAGTTTATCGGCGGGCGCATCGTCAAGGAAATCCTGGAGCGCTTGCGTTTTCTGGTCGATGTTGGACTCGACTATCTGACGCTCGATCGTGCCTCGGCGACGCTTTCTGGCGGCGAGGCGCAGCGCATTCGCCTGGCAACGCAGATCGGCGCGGGTCTCATGGGCGTGCTCTATATTCTGGACGAGCCCTCGATCGGTCTTCATCAGCGTGACAACGAGCGCTTGATCAAGACGCTCGAGCGCCTGCGCGATATCGGCAATACCGTTATCGTCGTCGAACACGACGAGGATACAATCCGTGCCGCCGATTACGTGATCGACATGGGGCCCGGCGCCGGCGTCAACGGCGGACACGTAGTCGCGGCGGGAACGCCTGCCGATATCATGGCGTGTCCTGAGTCGATGACGGGCGCTTATCTGACCGGCAAACGAATGATCCGGGTGCCTGATGAACGGCGCAAGCCCGGTCGCGGCTGCCTTAAAATTACGGGCGCTCGAGCCAACAACCTCAAAAACGTTACTGCCAAGATCGAGTTTGGTACGCTTACGGTTGTTACCGGCGTGTCGGGATCGGGCAAGAGCTCCCTGGTTACCGATACCATTGCGCCTGCCCTTACGAATGCCATTCACCGTTCGACGCGCCCTGTGGGTCCGTATAAGAAAATCGAGGGCATCGAGTGTATCGATAAGGTTATCGATATCGACCAGTCGCCGATTGGCCGCACGCCGCGTTCCAACCCTGCTACCTATATCGGCCTGTGGGATGATCTTCGCGCGCTGTTTGCGAGTACGCCGGAGTCGAAGGCGCGCGGCTACTCGCCGGGTCGTTTCTCCTTTAATGTGAGTGGCGGGCGCTGTGAGGCGTGCAAGGGCGACGGACAGATCAAGATCGAGATGCACTTCCTTCCCGATATCTACGTTCCTTGCGAAGTTTGCGGCGGTAAACGCTACAACCGCGAGACACTCGAGGTCACCTACCGTGGCAAGACCATCTCGGACGTGCTCGAAATGAGTGTCACCGAGGCGCTGGCCTTCTTTGGGAATATCCCGCAGATTAAGCGCAAGCTCCAAACGCTGTACGATGTAGGCTTGGGCTACGTGAGCCTGGGCCAGCCCGCCACGACGCTCTCGGGCGGCGAGGCGCAGCGTGTGAAGCTCGCCAAGGAGCTTCATCGCCGCCAGACGGGCAAGACGTTCTATATTTTGGACGAGCCGACGACCGGCCTTCATTTTGAGGACGTCCGCCAGCTGCTCGATGTGCTGCAGCGCTTGGTCGATGCGGGCAACACGGTGCTGGTGATTGAGCACAACCTTGATGTCATCAAGGTTGCCGATCGTCTGATCGATATGGGTCCCGAGGGCGGTAACGGCGGCGGAACCGTTGTGGTTTCGGGCACACCGGAGCAGGTTGCGGACTGTCCGCAGAGTTATACGGGCAAGTTTTTGGCGCCGTTGCTCAGGCGCGACCGGGAGCGTCAGGCTCAACTTGATGCTCAATAAATAGGCGATTCAGTTCATGGGCGCCATCGACTCCTTGTGATTCGATGGCGCTTGCTGTGCCGAAGTGACGTTTGCAGCCGAATTGGACATATACTTAATCCTTGCGTCCGAATGCGAGGGAAAGGATATGTCATGGCAAAGGCTGTAAAGACGCCAAAAACCAATGCGATGCGCGAGCTGGAAAGCGCCGGCATTTCCTATGTTCTACATACGTACGAAGACGATGGCGATGACTCGGTGGGCCTGGGGGTCGCGATTTCGGAGCAGCTTGGCGAGGAGCCCGGTCAAGGATTTAAGTCTTTGGTCTGTGTGACACCGTCCAACGACTATGTCGTGTGCTGCATCCCTGTTGCCGACGAGCTCGATTTAAAGTCCGCCGCGCGTGCCGCGGGGGAGAAGTCCTTGGCCATGATGCATGTGAAGGATTTGCTTGCGGCGACTGGCTACGTTCGCGGCGGCTGCAGCCCGGTCGGTATGAAAAAACGCTACCGGACGCTCATTGATGAGACATGCGTCCTTTGGGATACCATTTTTATTTCGGGAGGCAAGCGTGGTTATCAGCTCGAGCTTGCACCCGATGATTTAATTGCATTTTGCGGGGCGACGGTTGCCGCGATTACGAGAGAGGACTGAGCGATGCCGCAGGAAGAATTGAAGTGCGGAGCTCATTTTGCAAAAGAATCTGCGCCTCAGACACCCTCATCCGAAGCTTCTTCGTCGCGAGATGACACTGACGACATGGGTTCGTCGGACTACTCCACGGTTGGTCGTTCCGCCGGGCTTATGACCATCCTGACTATCGTGTCTCGCGTCACCGGTTTTATCCGCACGTGGGCAATGGCGGCCGCTATCGGCATGTCGCTACTCTCGTCCTCCTATCAGGTCGCCAACAACCTGCCCAATATGCTCTACGAACTCGTGATGGGCGGCATGCTCGTGACGGCGTTTTTGCCCGTGTACATGGGCGTGAGGCGTGAGCAGGGTCGCGAGGCCTCGAACGAGTACGTGGGCAACCTGCTCGGCATTCTGCTTTTGGTGCTGGGTGGCATTTCGTTGCTGGGGACCGTGTTCGCCCCGGGCTTTATCTGGACGCAATCGTTCCTTTCGGGTGACGGCGGCAGCATGGACACCGCTGCGTTCATGTTCCGTTTCTTTGCCATCCAGATTCTGTTTTATGGTTTGGGCTCGGTGTTCTCGGGCGTTCTTAACGCACACCGCGACTATTTCTGGTCGACATTCGCCCCGGTCCTCAACAATGTGATCGTCATTGCGAGCTTTATGGGTTTTGCGCCCGTGTCCGCACAGTTTGGCGAACGTGCCGGCATCATCTTGATTGCGGCCGGTACGACCCTCGGTGTCTTTGTTCAGATGGCATGTCAGATTCCCGCGCTTAGCAAGCACGGCGTGCATCCCCATATCCATATCGACTTTAAGGACCCCGCGCTGCGCCAGACGATTGCGCTCGGTATCCCGACGCTGCTTGCCACGGTGTGCATGTTTGTCTCGACTTCTATCACCAATGCTGCCGCGCTGGTGGTCCAGCCCGAGACGGGTCCTTCCGTCATCGCCTATGCGCGCCTGTGGTACACGCTACCCTACGCGCTGATTGCCGCCTCGCTTTCGACGGCGCTTTATACCGAGCTCTCTCACGACGCACAGGAGAAGGATTACGACAGCGTTCGCACGGGCATTTCGCGTGGCGTCGCCCAGATGCTGTTCTTCCTGATTCCGTTCGCGCTGTACCTGATTGTCTTCGCGCGTCCGCTCAACATGATTTACTGTGCCGGCAAGTTTGATGAGTCCGGCGTGGCGCTGGTGTCCGAGTTCCTTGTCTACCTGGCGTTCTCGCTGCCGCTCTACGGCGTGGTCGTGTTGATGCAGAAGAGCTTCTCTGCCTTGCTCGACATGAAGCCCTATAGCCGCTATTGCCTGTATTCCGCCATCGGCCAGGCCGGCTCGGTTCTGCTGTTTGGCGTTGTGCTGGGCTTCGGTATGCCGGCAATCGCGCTTTCGTATGTCGTCGACTACGTGATCTTGGTCGGCTGTTCGCTGTGGTGGCTGCGTCGTCGCTTGCGTGGCCTTCAGGTCAAATCTATCCTGCATGGCGGTTTCTTTGGCCTTTTGCTCGGCGGCCTGGGTGCTGCCGCAGGCGCCGGCGTCATGTGGGCGCTTGAACTCTTTGTCGGGGCACTTGGTGGCTCGATTCTGATTACTCTTGGCTACGTTTGCGTTGCGGGTGTCGTCTCGCTTGCTGTTACCTTTGGCCTTGCCGTCGTCCTTAAGATGCCCGAGGTCTCGGCGCTGCTTCGTCGTAAGTAGGTGCGCGTGGCCGGTCACGACAACATTCCAACGCTTGCCGAACAGGTTTCGCGCGTTCCCACACAGCCCGGATGCTACCTTTGGAAGGATGCCAAGGGCGATGTCATCTACGTGGGCAAGGCGAAAAACCTGCGCGCCCGCATGCGTCAATACGTGACACTGCAGGATGAGCGTCAAAAGATCCCGCTGATGATGCAGCTGGTGGCGAGCTTTGACTATATCGTGGTGGAGACCGAGCACGAGGCGTTGGTGCTCGAGCGCAATTTGATTGGTCAGTACCATCCGTACTTTAACGTCGACCTCAAGGATGACAAGAGCTACCCCTTTATCGCCATTACAAAGGGCGACCTGTATCCCGCTATCAAATATACGCGTGAGCGCCATAAGCCGGGAACGCGTTATTTTGGTCCCTATACTGACAGCCGCGCGGCGCGTGAGACCATTGACACGCTGCGCAAAGTGATCCCCATCTGCTCCGCATCCTGTGCGGTGTGGCGCCGTTGTCGTCGTATCGTCGAGTCCCACAAGGGCGAGGAAGACATCGGCAATATGATTTGCGCGCAAAACGGGCGTCCCTGCTTTGACTACCATGTCGGGCGCGGCCCGGGTGCGTGTGTCGGCGCGATTTCCCCGGCAGACTATGCCAAGAACGTCAAGCGTGTCGAGCGCTTCTTGTCGGGCCATCGCAAGGATGTCGTCGATGAGCTGACCTCCGAGATGGCGGATGCCGCCGAGGCGCTCGACTTTGAGCGCGCGGCACGCGTCAAACGTCGTTTGGAGGTCATCAGGGGTCTGGACGACCGTCAGCAAGTCGTTTTTCCCTCCAGTGTCGATATCGATGTCATCGGTTTCTATCGCGAGGAGACCATCTCCGCCGCTTGCGTCTTCGTCGTTCGCGAGGGCCGTACAGATCGAACCTGCGAGATCATTCTCGACAAGGGTCTTGATGTTGACGAGGAAGAGCTCCAGTCGGGCTTTCTTAAGCGCTATTACGACGAGACGGCTGATATTCCAGCTGAGGTCAACCTTTCCGTCGAGCTTGAGGATGCGGAGGCGCTGGGGGAGTGGCTTGCGGGCAAGCGTGAGCGTTCCTGCCATCTCCATAGGCCGCAGCGTGGCGAAAAGCACCGTCTGCTCGATATGGCATCCAAAAATGCGCGCCATGCCCTCATGCGCTACATGATGCGAACGGGGTACGCTGACGACCGCACCAATCAGGCGCTCCTAGAGCTCGAAAGCGCGCTGGCGCTGCCGGCGCCGCCGATGCGTATCGAGTGCTTCGATATCTCGACGCTGCACGGCACTTTTACTGTCGCTTCGATGGTGGTATTTACCAACGGACGCGCCGACAAGAGCCAGTACCGTCGTTTTAAAATTCAGGCCGAATTGGACGAGGCAAACGACTTCGTGTCGATGTCCGAGGTTTTGGGACGACGCTATGCTCCCGAGCGCATGGCCGACGAGCGCTTTGGCTCGCGCCCCGATTTGCTCGTTGTCGATGGCGGTAAGCCGCAATTGACCGCTGCGATCAAGCAACTTGAGGCTCTTGGGCTCGATATACCAGTTTGTGGCTTGGCGAAGGCCGACGAGGAAGTTTTTGTGCCTTGGGACGAGACTCCTGTCGTGCTGCCGACCGGGTCTGCTTCGCTCTATCTAATTAAACAGGTACGCGATGAGTCCCACCGATTTGCCATCACGTTCCACCGCGAGTTGCGCGATAAAGCCATGACGGTTTCGGTACTCGATGACGTTCCAGGTGTGGGACCCACCAGAAAACGTGCCCTTATGCGCCATTTTGGCTCGATGAAGCGTTTGCGTGCGGCGAGCGAGCAAGAGATCGCGGAAGTTCGCGGCATACCTGCCGATGTTGCCAAGGCGGTCCACGAGGCGCTCGTTGCATGGAATGCCGAGCGCGCCGAGGCGGCGGCTGGCCATTCCGATAGCTAAACACGAGTCTAAACAACTGATATACATGATTGCGCGATTTTCAACCATTTATTTCGCCATGATTGCCAGCTGGTTTCGGGTTTTATTAACGCTAAAACGTTTGACTAGCCATGGTGAACAACCCTGCTATCCTGCGGGTTGACGAAGACTGATATCTCACCTCGCCGATACATACTGTCTGGCGAATCGTTTGTCAACGAATTCGGTGAACGGTAGTAAATACCGTTCAAGCGTATGTATGTATCGGTCGCCGAGCGCGGCACCTCAGTTGGGTTCGTCGGTAGGTAAGGTATATATCGTCCGCAAGTTGCGCGGGGGCAAGTCTAGGTGCTCCCGAGTAAGATTCTCTATTGATAGGAGAAGACATGGCCATCATCAACAAGGGTATGTCCAGGCGTTCGTTCCTCGGCCTCACCGGCAGCGTCGCTGCTGTCGCAGGGCTTGGTCTCACCGGCTGCGGTGGCAGCTCTAGCGACGAGGGTTCCGCTTCCGGTTCCACCGATTCCGCCAACCGTGGCGGCGGCGTGATCACCGCTGGTTCCGCTTACGCTCCGTCCAGCTTCGATCCCGCCAGCACCGGCTCCGCTGTGGGCCTGGGTGCTAACTGGCACGTCGTCGAGGGCCTCTACGGCATCGATTACCACGACTACAGCACCTTCAACGAGCTCGCCACCGACGATCCCAAGTCTGTGGACGACACCACTTTCGAGGTCACCATCCGCAAGGGCGCCAAGTTCTCCGATGGCACCGAGGTCACCGCTGACGATGTCGTTGCCTCCTACACCGCTTGCGCCGCTTCCGCTACCTATGCTCCGTTCTTCCAGCCCTTCGAGTCCATCGAGGCCAAGGACGCTAGCACCGTGACGGTCAAGACCAAGGTCCCCAACTTCTCCCTGCTCAAGGATCGTCTGGCCATCGTCCGCGTTACCCCGGCCACCCAGACCGAGGAGGATCGCGCCAAGCAGCCGATCGGCTCCGGCCCCTGGATGTACGACTCTATCTCCGATACCGAGATCACCCTGGTTCCCAACCCCGAGTACAACGGTGAGTACGCTGCCGAGGATAAGAAGATCCAGTACAGCATCCTGACCGACCCCACCGCTCGCGTTACCGCTCAGCAGGAGGGCTCCACGCTCGTTATGGAGCTCGTTACCGCTGACGCCGTCGACCAGCTCGAGAGCGCCGGCTGCAAGATCGATAACGTTCAGGGCTTCGGCACCCGCTTCATCATGTTCAACGTCGCCAAGGAGCCTTGGAACAACGTCAAGGTCCGTCAGGCTGTCATGTATGCGCTCGACACCGAGAAGATGGTCAGCAACACCTTCGCCGGCCTTGCCACCGCTGCCAGCTGCTACCTGCCCAAGAGCTTCACCAACTATCATGAGGCTTCCACGGTGTACAAGACCGACGCCAAGAAGGCTAAGAAGCTCATCGAGGAGTCTGGCATCACCCCGGGTGCCATCACCCTGCGCACCACCGACAACGAGCAGATTAAGGGCATGGCCGCCCAGGTCAAAAACGACCTCGACGCTCTCGGCTTCGATGTGACCATCCAGACCGATACCTCGCCGGCTACCTACGCTGCCATCGATGGCGGCGAGGCCTACGATATCCTCCTTGCCCCTGGCGATCCTTCCTGCTTCGGCGCCGACCCCGACCTGCTGCTCAACTGGTGGTACGGCGACAACGTCTGGATGCAGACCCGTTGCCCGTGGAAGGAGTCCGCTGAGTGGCAGAAGCTCCATGGTCTCATGGACGAGGCTCTTGCCGCCGAGGGCGACGAGCAGCAGAAGAAGTGGAACGAGTGCTTCGACATCATTGCCGACAACGCCGTTCTGTACCCTGTTGTCCACGTCAAGACCGTCTCCGCTTCCTGGGACGATCCGTCCACTGCACCCAACGGCGAGGCACTCGATGGCTTCAAGGGCATCGGCACGACGAGCATGTCCTTCAGGGGCGTTGCGACCGTCAAGGCGTAAGACTCGCTTGAGTCTGTATGCAGGATGTCGGTCGTTGGGACCGTATCCTCATAGTTGAAACAAAGACCCGGGCGGCAACGATGTCGCTCGGGTCTTGTAATGAGTATCCGTACTCATATACCAGTTGGTCCTACCGACAAAAGAAAGGGGAGAGAACGTGAACAACTTGCTACGTTTGATTGGAAGGCGTCTTGTGGCGCTGCCGATCATGGCATTGGGCGTCACCGTCCTGGTGTTCTTCCTTATGTCGTTCTCCAAGACCGACCCCGCCTACACGGCGTTGGGTGACGGTGCCTCGCCCGAGGCGGTTGCCGAGTACCATGAGAAGTATGGTCTGGACGACCCCTGGCCCGTGCGCTACGTGCGCTATATGGGCGATTTGATCCATGGCGACATGGGCACCTATGGTGCCGCTCGCAACTCCGTTGCCAAGCGCATCTCCACGGCCCTGCCCGTCACGATGCAGCTGACCTTCATCGGTCTTGCCATCGGTGCGGTCGTTTCGTTTTTGCTCGGCGTCATCGCGGCACTGTATCGCGACAAATGGCCGGACCAAGTGATCCGCGTCTTTTCCATCGCCGGCTTGGCAACCCCGTCGTTCTGGCTTGCCGTTCTGTTGATCCTGCTGTTCTCTTCCTACCTTAAGGTGCTCCCGGCATCTGGTGCTCTGCCTCACTTCACCACGAATCCGGTTGGCTATCTGGGACGTATGATCATGCCCGCTATCGCCTTGGCATTTCCGCTGACGGGCCAGATGACTCGTATCGTGCGTACCGCCATGGTCGAGGAGCTCGACAAGGATTATGTCCGTATGGCTCGCGGCGCCGGCGTTCCCGAGAAGGTCGTCGTCGGCATCAACGTTCTTCGCAATGCGCTGATCACCCCGGTCACCACCCTCGGTCTTAAGATCGGTTACCTCATGGGCGGCGCCGTCGTCATCGAGGTTATCTTCAACCTCCCCGGCATGGGCACCGCGATTCTGCAGGGCGTTCAGGGCAACGAGGCGAACCTGGTTCAGGGCGTCGTTATCGTCGTTGCTCTTGCCTTCATCATCATCAACATCGTGGTTGACATGCTCTACCTGCTCATCAACCCGCGCATCAGGACGGTGTAGATTATGGTAGAGATTCGAGAGAAGCAAACCGAGCAGCTCGAGAAGGCTGCCTCCAAGGGGCTCAAGCTCGGTGGCTGGAAGAAGATGACGCTGTCTTCTAAGATTGCAGCCGTCGTGCTGGTGCTGGTCGCCCTGACTGCGATTCTGGCGCCCCTTCTTGCCCCCTATAGCCCGGTCGAGATCTTTACGGCTCGCCAGGCTCCCGGCAACGGATTTATCTTCGGTACCGACGATAAGGGTCGCGACATTCTGTCGCGTATGCTCTACGGTGGTCGTTACTCGCTGATTATCGGCTTTGGCGCCACTGCCATGGCTCTGGTCTGCGGCTCGGTCGTGGGCGCCCTTGCAGCGGTTTCGCGCAAGGCCGTCTCCGAGACGATCATGCGTATCTTGGACATCATCATGTCCATCCCGGGCATCGCCCTCGCGGCCGTCTTCGTCTCCATCCTGGGCAATTCCGTGCCGTCTATCATCTTCGCCATCGGCTTTATGTACACTCCGCAGATTGCCCGTATCGTGCGCGCCAACATCGTGTCCGAGTACGGCGAGGACTATGTCCGCGCGGTCATCGTTTCCGGTGCCAAGGCTCCGTGGATTTTGATCAAGCATGTTCTGCGTAACTGCATCGCCCCGATCATGGTCTTCACCGTTACCCTGGTCGCCGACGCCATCATCTTCGAGGCCTCGCTGACCTTCATCGGCGCTGGTATTCAGGAGCCCACCGCTACCTGGGGCAACATCCTCGCCGACGCCCGCGGCGGCGTGCTCGCCGGCCGTTGGTGGCAGGCGCTGTTCCCGGGCCTGGCCATCATGATCACCTGCCTGGCGCTCAACATCCTCTCCGAGGGCATTACCGACGCCATGGCCGCTGCTCCCTCCGCCGCCCTGGATCCGACCGATTCCTCCAAGCGCCGCGAGGCCGACCTGCTGGTCTCCGACCCCGTTCG
>CAJKZO010000014.1:0-21686 GCA_905204365.1 uncultured Collinsella sp. | reverse complement strand
GTCGGCGGGGCCATTGTGGCTCTTGACAGCGGATTGGGTCATATGAGCGAGCGGACTCCAGAGCGAACAAATTGGCATGAAAAGAGGACGGCATAGACCTTCTGGTCATGCCGTCCTCTTTGAATGACAAGTTGTCGCTCTGGAGCCCGCGCAGCGTCGAGCTGTTACGCGGTTTGGTAAAACCGCGTAACTAAATAAGCTTGAAGCCCTTGCGCTTGCCTACGGAGAGGGTGTCGCCCAGCTTGAGGGCGCTGGGATCGATGTTATAGCTCTTGGGAGCCACGGCCTTGCCGTTGATCTTGACGCCGCCGCCGTCGATGTCGCGACGGGCCTGGCCGGCGCTCGCCGAAAGGCCCAGGTCCTTGAGCAGGCCGGCGAGGTAGATCTGGCCCTCGTCGTTGACGGTCAGCTCAACATGCTTCTCGGGGAAGTCGGCGAGCTGGCCCTCCTTGAACACGCGGTCGAACTCGGCCTGGGCCTCGTCGCCGGCACCGGCGCCGTGGTAGGTGTCGCACAGGTCGCGGCCCAGAGCGCGCTTGAGCTCATAGGGATCGGCAGAGCCGTCGGCCAGAGCAGCGTCGATCTTGTCGACCTCGGCCGGGGTGAGCGAGCTCGCCAGACGATAGTACTTACCGATCATCTCGTCGGGGATGGACATGGTCTTGCCGAACATATCCTTGGGCGCGTCGGTCAGGCCGATGTAGTTACCGTAGGACTTGGACATCTTACGGACGCCATCGGTGCCCTCGAGCAGCGGCATGGTGAGCGCGATCTGGGGCTCCATGCCCATCTTCTCCATGAGCTCACGGCCGGCGAGCAGGTTGAAGAGCTGATCGGTGCCGCCCATCTCCACGTCAGCCTTGATCTGCACGGAGTCGAAAGCCTGCATCACGGGATACAGGAACTCATGCAGGGCGATCGGCGTCTGAGACTGGTAGCGCTTGGTAAAGTCGTCGCGCTCGAGAATACGGGCGACGGTGAACTTGGAGCACACCTGCAGCAGACCGGCAAGGTCCATCGAAAGGATCCAATCGCCGTTGTGCACGATGGTGGTCTTCTCGGGATCCAGAATCTTCATGGCCTGACTCACGTAGGTCTCGGCATTGGCCTCGATCTGCTCCTGCGAAAGCTGCGGACGGGTGGAGTTCTTGCCCGAGGGATCGCCAATCAGCGCGGTACCGTTGCCGATGATGAGGGTGACGTTGTGGCCCAGGTCCTGGAACTGACGCATCTTGCGCAGCGGCACGGCGTGGCCCAAGTGCAGGTCGGGGCTGGTGGGGTCGACGCCGAGCTTGATGTTGAGGGGCTCGCCCTTCTCAAGCTTCTTGCGAAGGTCGGCCTCGGGGACGATCTGCGCGGCGCCCGAGGTGATGATACGCATTTGCTCGTCAACAGACAGCATTGGGTATCCTCCTTTTGCTATAGCACCCTCGCCGAAAACGGCGGTGCTGGAAGTCCATAAACTCTCTTATGATAACAAACTGACGCGACGCGGCACCTACGACAGGAAAATCCTCGTCCTGCCGCACGCGTCGATGGCAACTGGCAGACGTGTACCGTCACGCTCGACCAGATAGCGCACCTGCCGGCGACGCAAGCAGTCGCGGCAACGGACCTGCCCCGTCGTATCGGTGGCGCAGACGCCCTCGGCGGTCAGCAGGCAGTGCTCGCACATCATAAGCTCGGGACGGTCGGCGTCGACCGGACCCAAGACGCCGGGTTCTGCAGCCAGCTCGGCAATTCGCTCCCTATCATTGCCGAGCAACTCGGCAGGCAAGTACACCCACCCCGCGCCAAGCCCGCGCAGCCAGGCAAGCGTGGCCCGATTGGCGCAGAACACCGGCGCCGCCACGTCAAACGCCGTGCCCAGCTCGCGGGCCATCGCCACCTGCCCCAGGTTGCGGCAAACAACACGTCCCGCACGCTGCATAAGCGCCCGAGTCCGCTCGGCGTCGCCCGTGCGGCACACTTCGTCGAGCACCACCGTCGCATCGGACAGATTTCGCTCATCGCGCGGATCCACATCCATCAGTTCCCAGGCAAATACCATACGAGCAAAATCCTCGCGCTTTGCCGGCTCCCCCGGCCCCGCCAACTCCGTCGGCACGTCGCCATCTGCCAGAACGCCCTCAAACGGCAACACCTCAACGGACCGCTCAACAGGCGCGACCGCATCTGCCTCGGCACGCATACGCTCCAACACCGTTGCCGTCTGCCCCAGCACGCCGGCGCTGCGAATCAGATAGACCTCGCAGCCCGCATCCACCTTGCGCTTGCAATGGACAACGATGCGCTCTCCCGCAGCAGCATCCACGGGGCAAGGCACCTGTGGCCAGCGCTTGGGCACATCGGGACGCGCGTCGGCACCCGGGTAAAATCGGATTTCGAGCGTATCGCCCGCCGCCACGGCGGCGTCGAGCTCAACGGTCACCTCTTCGTGGCCCACAGCGACCAAGCGCCCCACGCGCACGCCCTGGTTAATTGCGCGCTCAAAGCTCATCAGCTCGGCACCCGAACGCCCTCGCAGGTACGCATCGGTAAACCCACGGTTAAACGACCTTCCCAGCTCGCGCTCGAGCTCTTCCACGGCACCGGGGTCCCACGCGCCGTCGCACAGCATATCGAGTGCCCGGCGCCACACCCGCACCACGTTGAATACGTAATCAGGGTTCTTCATGCGCCCCTCGATCTTGAGCGACGCCACGCCGGCATCTACAAGCTCGGGCAGATGCGCGATGCCCAGATAGTCACGCGGACACAGCAGGCGATCCCCTTCGACAGCGACAACGCTCTGCCCCGCCTCGTCCACCAAGTCATAGGACAGACGGCACGGCTGCGTGCAGTCGCCGCGCATCGCAGAGCGGCCACGTCGAAGGGCAGAGAACCCGCACGAACCCGAGTATCCAATGCAAATAGCGCCGTGACAGAACACCTCGATGGGCACGCCGGTAGCGCAAAGCGTCCCGATCTCCGCCACGCTCAGCTCGCGTGCCGTCGTCACGCGCTCGACCCCCAGCTCATCGGCGGCAAGCCGCACGGCGCCTTCGCTATGAACGCCCGCCTGCGTAGACAGGTGAATCTCGACCCCGGGAATCGCCGCGCGCAGCGCGCAGGCCAACCCGGCATCGGCGACAATCAGAGCATCGGCGCCCAACTCCAGTGCATGAGCTCCCAACGCCACCGCGTCGGACAACTCATCGTCAAACACGAACACGTTGAGCGTTACGTACACACGCACGCCATGGGCATGCGCCACGGCGCAGCCGCGCGCAAACTCGTCATCCGTAAAGCCATGGGCGCTCACACGGGCGTTAAAGCCGCCCAACCCCGCATAGATGGCATCGGCACCCGCGGCGATGGCCGCAAGCATCTGGTCGAGTCCGCCCGCCGGCGCCAGCAGCTCGGGCAGCGCCGCACCGGCAGCATCCAATCCAGTCTCGTATTGTCCGCTCGGCCCCATCGTCCGAATCGCCATCGACATACTCCTTACCAAGGTATGCATTCACTCTGAAAAATGCCGTCTTCCAGCATACACGAGGCCTCGCGCGCCCCGTTTGGTTTATCGTGTAATAACTTATGTCCATCCTGCCCCGACGGCACATCCACCGTCCGGCACGACATACCTGGAGGTCAATATATGGGTCCTCGCCAACGACAGGGACGCAGCCGTTCAAAGACGCATGCTCTGCCCATAATCCTGCTCTCGTTTTTGGGCTTTTTGCTTATCGCGGGCGTGGCGTTTGGCATCGGCATGGTCGGCAACGTCAACCGCTGGCTGTCCGATCTGCCCGACTACACCGACGCCAACGCGTATCTGGTGAGCGAGCCCACCGAGATCGTCGACTGCAACGGCAACAAGATTGCGAGCTTCTACACGCAAAACCGCAAGTCCATCACCAAGGACGAGGTCTCCCCCTACGTGCTGCAGGGCACCGTTGACGTCGAGGACGAGCGCTTCTACGAGCACGGCGGTATCGACCTGTGGGGTATCGCGCGTGCTGCGGTGGCAACCCTCGGCGGCGGGCACGAAGGCGCCTCGACTATCACCCAGCAGCTGGTGCGCAACACCATCCTGCAGGAGGAGCAGTTCGACTCGACCATCGAGCGTAAGGTGCGCGAGGCCTACATCGCCGTCAAGATGGAGGACATGTACTCCAAAGACGAGATCCTCATGATGTACCTCAACACCATCTACTACGGTCACGGCGCCTACGGCATCGAGGCCGCAGCCGAAACCTATCTGTCCAAGAGCGCCGCCGACCTCACCCTGAGCGAGGCCGCACTGCTCATCGGCCTTCCCAACTCACCCTCGCAGTACGACCCCACGGTCAACCCCGACCTGGCGCTGTCCCGTCGCAACAAGGTCCTTGACAACATGTTGCGCCTGGGCCACATCACGCAGGAGGAGCACGATGCCGCACAGGCCGAGCCCATCACCCTCAACGTGACCGAGATTTCGGGCAGCGGCGTCGACGTATACTCGCAGCCCTACTTTGTCGCCTATGTTAAGCAGCTGCTGGAGCAGGAGTTCTCGACCGACGTGCTCTTTAAGGGCGGCCTGACCGTCAAGACCACCATCGACCCCACGATGCAGCAGGTGGCAGAGAATGCCGTCCGCGAGCAGCTCGACACGCTCTCACTCGACGGCCTGGACATGGGCATGGTCGTCGTCGACCCCAAGACCGGCTACATCAAGTGCATGGTGGGCGGCTACGACTACAACGCCGACGAGAACCACGTAAACCATGCCACGGCCAAGCGTCCCGTCGGCTCCACCTTCAAGGCCTTTACACTGGCAACTGCCATCCAAAACGGCATGAACCCCAACGTCACCCTCAACTGCAACTCGCCGCTCAAGGCCAAGGGCACCACGACCGAGGTCCAAAACTACGCCAACCATAGCTATGGCAACATCACGCTTAAGCAGGCGACGGCATACTCCTCCAACACCGGCTACATCCAGGTGGCGGAAGCCGTCGGCAACAGCAAGATCATCTCGCTCGTCAAAAAGCTCGGCATCGATCCCGCCAAGGACAACATCGAGGACGTTCCCGTCATGACGCTCGGCACCGGCTCGATCTCGCCGCTCGAGATGGCCGCCGCCTACGCGACGTTTGCCAACGGCGGCTACTATCGCCAGCCGATCGCCATCACCGAGATTGACTCTCGTACCGGTTCGGTGCTGTACCAGCACACCGACAATCCCTCACAGGTGCTTACCGAGGGCGAGGCCGCCGCGGTCACCGATGTTCTGTCCGGCGTCATGCAGGGCGGCGGTACGGGTGCTGCCGGTGCCCTGAGCGTCAACCAGCCCTATGCCGGCAAGACGGGCACCACCGACAACACCACCAACCTGTGGTTCTGCGGCTATACCCCGCAGCTGGCGTGCGCCCTGTGGACCGGCTATTCCGCAGGTGAGATCCCCATCCAAAAATACGGCGCGGACCTGCTGGGCGACAGCACCAACCTGCCTGTCTTTAAGCGATTTATGAACACCGTTCTGACCGGTACCGAGCGCGAGGAGTTTGCGACCGGAACGGCGCCCACCTACAAGAACAACAGCGTCTGGAAGTTCTACGGCACCAACAACACCAAGAAGACGGAGAACGACGACAAGGACGAAAACGAGGACGAAGAGGAAACCACCACAACGACTACCACGACGACCACGACCACCGAGACCACGGACGGCGACACCACCGGCGGCACCGGTACGACCGGTGGCTCGACGGGCGGCTCCACTGGTGGTTCGACCGGCGGCGATGGCGGCACGCCTCCGCCTACGCCTACACCCACTCCCGACCCCTCGCCCACGCCTGACGATACGGTCGGCTAGAAATCATCCGGCCATAAGCAACAAGGCCCCCGAGCAGCTTATTGAACTGCTCGGGGGCCTTTTTAGTTTAAAGCGACCTGATGGGCGGTCTTTATACCGGCAAACAAAAAAGGGGGTACCGGCCAACGTCGATACCCCTTACAAGCCACGATGTCAGCGCGCACAGTGCCGAGCGCACGACCCGCACGCCTACTTGCGAGAATTGCTCAGCTTATTGATCAGCGCCTCGAGACGCTCGCCGTCCTCGGCCGTCTGGGCAATGACCAAAATCGTATCGTTGCCGGCAAGCGAGCCAAGCACATCGGGCAGCTCTGCCGCATCAACAGCGGCGGCGATGCCGGAAGCCGTACCAGGCTGAGCCTTGATCATAACCAGATTATCGGTGCGCAGAACGCCCGTTACGAGCTCGGAAACCATACGCTGCAGGTGCAGGTCCTCTGCCAGAACATAGATGCCCTCAGGGAGCTTACGCAGCCCCATATCGGCAATATCGCGAGAGACAGTCGCCTGCGTGCAATCAAAGCCCATAGCGCGGAGCTCATCGACCAGCACGCGCTGCGTGCGGACGTCCTTATTGCGCACAATATCTCTAATGGCATCCTGGCGCCCATTGCGTTTTTTAGCCATACAAACCCTCTCTCCAAAAGATGGCGGAGACAATCAATCAGTGATTGAATAGTTTAACGCTATTTGAAGGCTTTTGTGTATAAGAACGCATTTCGAAACAATTCTATGCAAATTTGTTTCGAAATGAGCCGTTTAGGCGGTTTTTGCGCCCGTCCGGTTAAGAAAAGCTGCCAGATGCGTACACATCACGCAGCGCGCGGGCTTGGCGCTGGCGATCGGCCCAAACAACAGACCGAGTCCCCGATGGTTATCCTTGAGCGCAGCGACCATCTGACGGGTTCGAGGCGCCTCGAGCATATCACGCATGCGGGCGGAACGCTCGATTGACGACACCCCATGCGGGCTCAGACACAAATTCTCGATGCAGGCGACCAGTCCGGCAAAGTAGAACTTCTGGCTTGCCAGCTTGAGCCGGCCACCGCTATCTGCTTCCGAGAGTGAGTCCGCAAGCTCGTCGAGCGCTCGAGTGTCATCGGATATCCTGGCATACATGGTGGGATCAAAGGCATCTGTAAGCTTAGGTGCCACCGCGTGGAAAGAAGCGGCGCCGCTGCCGGTCACGTATCGTGCCTGCGAGAGCGCATAAGCCATAAACTCAACCGTACGGTACGCCTTGCCACGCGACAGGCATGCCTCAAACAGCGGACGGCTATACATCACGCCAGAGACTTGAGCAACCAAGCCGCCTAAAATCAACTGGGGCAGCCCGGTCACCATCGAGGATTTGCTATCAATGGAAATATGAGCAGCATCCAAGACGCGCGAATGGCGCTCTCGATGTGCATCATAGCGGTCGAGCGACACCGTGGGGAGCACTATGTCTGCCGTAGTATCGCACGCGATATCGACCATCTTGGAAAGGGACTGCGGAGCAAACCACTCATCGGCGTTCATAGCGATGATTTGAGAGCCGCGCGAGGCAGCAAAACCGGCACGAAGACAAGCACCGCACTTCGAGTCCTCGACGTCAATCAAATCAATATGGATGTCTCTGTCGGCAGCAACTTGAAGCGAATGGCGCACACCGGGCGCAGCATCGCGGCAGACAACGAAAATCTGCAAATCGTAGAGGTCTTGGTTCTGGATACTCTCGAGCGCACGCATCGCATAGCTGGGCGAACCTTCTACCACAAGGATCACCGAAAGTCGCGGATGCGAGCCACGTCGAACCAAGTTATCCGTCCTCTCGACAGCAATGAATCAAACCGTGGTTCATGGTACACCCCGGCAATAAAAGCAATGAGACACCGGTTGTATTGCACGCCAAGAACAGATGTTGCACACGCGCAGCCCACAGATGACAGGTGTCGACGCACGACGCGTCGAGCCCTCCCCTAGTCGAGCACGACAAGCTCGGCGGGATCGTAATCCACGCCCATAAACGTAAGGCCACAGGCAGGAGCCGTGGGGCCCGCAGCGGTACGGTCGCAAGCATCGATGACCTCACGCATCCACTCGGGTTCACGGCGATGCATGCCAATCTCGACAAGCGTGCCCACGATCGTGCGAACCATCGAATGCAGAAACGCATTGCCCTCGATGGTGAACGTCAGGATGTCCTCGCCAAACGCAACCTCATGGCCAAACTCGGCACGCATCACGCAACGATGCGTGGGCTTGCCAACGGCCGAGGCAACCTTGCAAAAGCTTTTAAAGTCCTGCTCGCCCAGTAGCGCGGGACAGGCCGCAGACATCGCCTCAACATCCAATGAGTAGCGATGCCACCACACCGCACCGCGCGAAAGCACAGGGCGCGCGTCGCGATCGGCAATACGGTACGTATACGTACGGGAACGCGCATCAAAGCGTGCAGAAAAGCCTTTACGGGCCTTGTAGACCTCGTTTATGGCGATATCTTTGGGCAGGAGGGCATCCATAGCCCTCAGCCACCTACGGCGCGTCAAAGCCAACTCAGCGTCCGTTACGGGCACGCTGATGAACTGTGCCACCGCATGCACGCCGGCATCGGTACGCCCCGCACACGTCAGGTCGATCGGGCGGCGCAGGAGCGTCTCGATAGCGCGGCGCAACTCGCCCGCAACCGTCGTCTGACCGGGCTGCTCGGCAAAGCCGCTGTAGGACGAGCCATCGTAGGCCACGCGGAAAACGAGCGTGGCATCGAGCTCAGGAATCGAATTGAAATCAGACGGCGCGGTCATGGACGCTCCCAACAAACAGGCAATGGCATTTCGACAAAAAAAGAGGGGTACGCGAACGTACCCCTCGAATATAGCCTATGCAGACGGATTGTCTACTCAGCGGTCTCCTCAGCAGGAGCCTCCTCGGCAGCCTCGACCTTCTTGGGAGCAGCGGCCTTCTTGGGGGCCGGAGCAGCCTTCTTGGCCTTAGGCGTGCAAGGCTCGGTGACGAGCTCCATGATAACGATGGGAGCGTTGTCGCCCTTGCGGTTACCGAGCTTCATGATGCGGGTGTAACCGCCGTTGCGGTCCTGCCACATGCCCTGAGCAGCCTTGTCGAAGATCTCGGCAACGAGCTGCTTATCGCCGAGCTTGGCGATAGCCAGACGACGAGAGTGCAGGTCGCCCTTCTTGGCCCAGGTGATGATCGGATCGACGACCGAACGCAGCGCCTTAGCGCGGGTCTCGGTGGTCTTGATGCGGTCGTTCTCGAAGAGGGCCTTAGCAAGGCTCTTCTTCATGGCCTTGGTGTGGCTCGCATCGGTGCCGAGCTTCAGGCCCTTCTTAACGTTATGACGCATGGTCTAGTTTCTCCTCAAATATGCGAAGCATTAAGCCTTCAGGCTCAGGCCCATGGACTCAAGCTTGTCCTTCACTTCCTCGATCGACTTAACACCGAAGTTACGGATGTTGAGCAGATCGTTCTCCGAGAACTCAACGAGCTGACGGACCGAGTGAATGCTGGCGCGCTTAAGGCAGTTGTAAGAACGGACGGAAAGGTCCAGATCCTCGATCTGCTTGTCCAGCTCAGCGTTGTCGTTGGTGACCTCGGGAGCGAAGATCGAAGCCTCCTCCTCGACCTCGGGGGTCTCGGCAAGGTTCATAAAGGCAGCCATATGCTGGTTAATGATATTGGCAGCCTGGACCACGGCGTCGCGCGGGGCGATGGAGCCGTTGGTCTCGATCTCGAGGACAAGGCGGTCGTAGTCGGTGTGCTGACCGACACGGCAAGCCTCAACGAGCTTGGCGCAACGGGAAACCGGCGAGTACAGCGAGTCGACGTGGATCACACCGATGGGATCGTTGTCGCGTTTGTTGGCCTCGCCAGAAACATAGCCGCGGCCATAGCCGATGCGCATGCTCATGGTGAGATGGCCACCCTCGGTGAGCGTAGCGATGTGCTGCTCGGGGTTGACCAGCTCAAACTCGGACGGAATAAAGAAGTCCGCACCGGTGACCTCGCAGGGGCCGTCAACCGAAATGGTGGCGGTCGCCTCGTCGGTCGTGCCGAGAGCCCTGAAGACAAGACCCTTGACATTCAGGACGATGTCGGTGACATCCTCGACCATGTTAGGGATGGTCATGAACTCGTGCTGCGCGCCATCGATCTGAATAGCCTCGACGGCGGCACCCTCGAGCGAGGACAGAAGAACGCGACGAAGGGAGTTACCCAGCGTATCGCCGTAGCCACGCTCGAGCGGCTCGACGGAGACACGAGCAGACGTCTCGTTGATCTCTTCGACCTGAACCTGAGGCCTAATGAATTCTGACATGTATTACCTCCAGCCTCAGCAGCCCGGATGGACTACTTAGAGTAGAGCTCGACGATGAGCTGCTCGTTGATATCACCGCTGATCTGCTCACGCGTCGGCAGAGCGAGCACGTTACCAGACAGCTTCTCGATATCGACCTCGAGCCAGCCAGGGACCTCAAAGCGCTCGGAGGAAATCAGGGCCTCCTTGATGGGGAGGAGGTCACGGAACTTCTCGCCGACAGCGACGACGTCGCCGGCCTTGACGCGGTAGGACGGGATGTCCACGCGCTTGCCGTTCACGGTGAAGTGACCGTGACGGACGGACTGACGAGCCTCTTTGCGGGTGCGGGCGAAGCCAAGACGGAAGACGACGTTGTCGAGGCGAGACTCAAGAATGATCATGAGGTTCTCACCGGTGACGCCGTTCATCTTACGGGCCTTGTTGAAGTAGCCGTGGAACTGCTTCTCCAGAACGCCATAGATGAACTTGACCTTCTGCTTCTCGCGCAGCTGCATGCCGTACTCAGATTCCTTGCGACGGCGCTTGGGCTGACGGATAGATTCCTTCTTGCTGCTGTAACCGAGCTCAGCGGGATCGATCCCGAGCTGACGGCAGCGCTTAAGAACAGGAGTCCTGTCGATTGCCATATTGATACGATCCTTTCAGTTACACGCGGCGACGCTTCTTGGGGCGGCAGCCGTTGTGCGGAATGGGGGTCTTGTCCTGGATGCTCGAGACCTCGAGGCCAGCAGCCTGGAGGGAGCGGATGGCGGTCTCACGACCGGAGCCGGGGCCCTTGACGAAGACGGAAACCTTCTTCATACCGTGCTCCATGGCCTGCTTGGCAGCAGCCTCGGCAGCCATCTGGGCAGCGAACGGCGTGGACTTACGGGAGCCCTTGAAGCCCACCTGGCCAGCCGACTTCCAGGAAATGACGTTGCCCTGGGGATCGGTGATCGAAACGATCGTGTTGTTGAACGTAGAACGAATGTGAGCCTGGCCCACGGAAATGTTCTTACGGTCCGCGCGCTTCAGACGGGCAGCGCGAACGTTCTTCTTAGCAGTAGCCATCTATCTAGCGCTCCTTATTTCTTCTTCTTAGCACCGATCTGACGCTTCGGGCCCTTGCGGGTACGAGCGTTAGTGTGGGTGCGCTGGCCGCGGACCGGGAGGCCCTTGCGGTGACGAAGGCCGCGGTTGCAGCCAATGTCCATAAGGCGCTTGACGTTCTGGTTGCGCTCACGGCGGAGGTCGCCCTCAACCATGATCTGGTTCTTATCGATATAATCGCGGATGGCGTTAACCTCATCCTCGGTGAGGTCCTTAACGCGCGTATCCACGTTAACGTTGCACTCGACGCAAATCTTCGTCGCAGTGGTGCGGCCGATGCCGTAAATGTAGGTCAGACCGATCTCAACGCGCTTCTCACGCGGGAGGTCGACACCATTAATACGGGCCAACGTAGTCTCCTCTCTTAACCCTGACGCTGCTTATGACGGGGGTTCTCGCAAATGACGAGGACCTTGCCATGGCGCCTAATGATTTTGCACTTATCGCACATCTTCTTGACCGAAGGACGTACCTTCATCGTTCTTCCTTTCGGTAGCGCTCAAACTACTTCCCTACTATCTACTCGCCCAGCCGCAGGCGTTTAAAACTATGGCTGGTCTTCACACACAATCCGACCGTAGGTTGAGCTAAGCCTGCAGCCGGAAATGGAGTGCGTGTATGCGTGCCGCTATTTATAGCGATAGGTGATGCGGCCGCGGGTCAGGTCGTACGGGGAAAGCTCCACGACAACCCTGTCACCGGGGAGAATGCGGATGTAATTCATTCGGATCTTGCCAGAAATGTTGCACAGAACCGAATGACCGTTCTCGAGCTCGACCTTAAACATGGCATTGGGCAGCGGTTCCTTGACCGTACCCTCGAGCTCAATTGCGTCTTCCTTCTTCACAAGCAATCATCTTTCTCTAGAAAACGACAGCGATTGAGTATTCTACAACACGTATGCACGCATCGTAATAACTTCGTAATGGCTCCACAACTAAGTGGAACTTGTTACATTTGAAATGTAAAACAAAGCCGTTCCCTGATGCCCAAGATCGCCTTGAAATGAGAAGGCATAGACCTTGGGGTCATGCCTTCGAAATTGAAAGGCGAGGTTGGGCATCAGGGGGCGGCGACTTTTACATTTCTCCGCCTTGGAGCGAACACCAAGCACCTTGGGCATCCGTGGTGAGAATCACCGGACCGTCATTGGTAATGGCGACGGTGTTCTCGTAGTGCGCGGCGGGCAGGTGGTCGTTGGTCGTAACGATCCAACCGTCGGAGCCCGTGCTCACATGGTTGGAACCCATCGTAACCATCGGCTCAATGGCAATGACCATGCCGGCCTGGAGGCGAACGCCCCTCCCCTTCTTTCCATAGTTAGGAACGTTGGGGTCCTCGTGCATCACGCGACCAATGCCATGGCCCACATAATCGCGAAGCACGCCGTAACCGTGAGACTCGGCGAGGGACTGAACGGCATAACCGACGTCCCCGATATGGTTACCGGGAACAGCCTGCTCGATGGCAGCCTTAAGGCAATCACGCGTGACCTCGCACAAAGCCTTGGCTTCGGGCGTGGGGGTGCCGACGAAAAACGTCCAAGCGTTATCGCCGACCCAACCGTCGACAACGGCTCCCGTATCGATGGAGATGATATCGCCATCGCGCAGGATCATGTCGGGGTTGGGAATGCCGTGGACCACGGCATCGTTGATCGATGCGCAAATGGTCCCCGGGAACCCGCCGTAACCCTTAAAGGCCGGGGTGCCGCCATGCATGCGGATAATCTGCTCCGCGAGCTGATCGAGCTCAAAAGTCGAAACGCCGGGGCGAACCATGGCTCCAACGTGGCGGAGCGCCATCTTAGATAGCGCTCCTGCCTTCTTCATCTGCTCGATTTGCGTTGCAGACTTAATCTTGATCATAGACCGAGAGCCTCTTTGACATCCCCGTACACGGTCTCGCGAGCCTGGTCACCGTTGACCGACTTGAGCAGACCCTGGCCACGATAGTAGTCAACGAGCGGGCTCGTGGACTTCTCGTAGACGTCGAGACGGTTCTTGATGGTCTCGGGCTTGTCGTCATCGCGCTGATACATCTCGCCGCCGCACTTGGGGCAGGTAGCATCCGCAGCGGTGCCGGTGTAACCGCAGGCGCGGCAGGTGCGACGCGAAGACAGACGATCGATAATGACCTCGGGGGCCACATCGACCAGAAGAGCACAGTCGATCTCGCGACCCATGGCGGAGAGCTCGGAATCGAGCGTCACGGCCTGGGCGGTGTTGCGCGGGAAGCCGTCGAGGATGAAGCCCTGCTGGGCGTCATCGGCGGCAAGGCGCTCCTTGACAAGGTCGATCACGAGCTGGTCGGGAACGAGCTCGCCAGCGTCCATGTACTTCTTAGCCTGAATACCAAGCTCGGTGCCACCCTTGACGGCAGCACGCAGCAGGTCGCCCGTGGAAATGTGAGCGACGCCAAACTCGGCGACGAGCTCCTGTGCGACGGTGCCCTTACCGGCACCCGGAGCTCCGAGCAATACGAGGTTCATGAGCAATCCTCCTCTAGCCTATTTAAAGAATCCATCGTAATCATACATCTTGATCTGGCCTTCGAGCTTATCGACCGTGTCGAGCACGACGCCGACCATGATGAGGATGGACGTGCCGCCAAATGCCTGGATCAGATGGTTACCCGTGAAGGAGAAGATGATCGAAGGCACGATGGCGATGAGCGCCAAAAAGACAGCGCTGGGAAGCGTAATCTTGTTGAGCGCGTTCTTGATGTAGGCCGCGGTAGCCCTACCCGGACGCACGCCCGGAATAAAGCCGCCCTGCTTCTTAAGGTTGTCGGCCGTGTCATCGGGGTTGAACACCATGGAGGTGTAGAAGTACGCGAAGAACACGATGAGGACAACGTTAAGCACCCAATTGAGCCAACCGGTCGAAAGCGCGGAGGCAACTGCCTGAATCCAGCCGATGCCGGGGAAGAACACGGCAATCTGAGCCGGGAAGTACAGCAGCGCCGAAGCGAAGATGATCGGCACGACACCCGCGGTGTTGACCTTGATGGGCAGGTAGGTGGTCTGGCCACCCATCATGCGACGGCCCACGACGCGCTTAGCGTAGGAGACCGGGATGCGGCGCTGGCCGCGCTCAAGGAAAACAATCAGCGGGATAACCAGCAGGATGATGGCGCAGATGATCACCATGGTGATGATGCCACCGGCATTGCCCTCGGTGCTGGAGAAGATAGCCTGCGGCAGACCGGCCATGATGTTCGCGAAGATGATCAGCGACATGCCATTGCCGATACCGCGCTGGGTAATGAGCTCACCAATCCACATGATCAGCATGGCGCCCGCAGTGAGCGTGCCGACGATCATGAGGTCGAAGATGATCTCGGGAGCGCCGGCGCCATTAAAGCTGATGCCGAAGCTCTTAAAGAGGAAGAGGTAACCCACGGAGTTGAGGATTGCCAGAGCCAGGGTGAGGCAACGCGAATACTGCGTAATCTTGGCCTGACCGACCTCGCCCTCGCGTGCAAGCGCATGCAGGGAAGGCACGACGGCCTGGAGCATCTGGAGGATGATCGAGCTGGTGATGTAAGGCATGATGCCCAGCGAAAACACCGACACATAGCTCAACGCGCCACCAGAGAAAAGATTCAGGAGGGCCATAGCACCTGCGGCGACCGAATTGTTATCGGTCGAGAAAAGGCCCAGCATCCCCTGGAAGGGAATGCCGGGCACAGGAACGTGCGCACCAATGCGGTACACGACGAGCATAGCTATGGTAAAAAGAATCTTTTCGCGCAATTCTTTGATGCGGAAAGCATTCTTAAGACCATTTAGCACGGCAGCTCGACCTTTCCGCCGGCGGCCTCGATCTTGGCCTGCGCAGAAGCGCTGACCTTGTCGACCTTGACCGTGAACTTCTTGGTGAGCTCACCATTGCCGAGCACCTTGACGGGCTCGAACTCGCTCTTGGTGATGCGAGCGGCCTTAAGAGCGGCACCGTCGATCACAGCGCCGTCCTCGAACTTGCGCTCGAGGCGCTCAACGTTAACAGCGGTGTACTCGATACGACGGGGGTTGCGGAAGCCCGGAAGCTTGGGCAGGCGCATAGCCAGCGGAGTCTGGCCACCCTCGAAGCCGGCACCCTTGGTGCCGCCAGAGCGGGAACCCTGGCCCTTCTGACCGCGGCCAGAAGTGGTGCCGTGACCCGAAGAATTGCCACGGCCGACGCGCTTGCGGTTCTTGGTGGAACCGGGCGCGGGAGTAAGATCGTGAAGCTGCATTTGCTACTCCTCTACAATCTCGACAAGGTGCTTGACCTTGAAGATCATGCCGCGGACGGACTCGTTGTCAGCAATCTCGCGAACCTCGCGGATCCTGTGGAGACCGAGGGCACGGACAGTACGGACCTGGTCCTGCTTGCAACCATTGGTGCTGCGGACCTGCTTGATCTTGATGGTGTCAGCCATGCTTAGTTCTCCTTACCGACGAACATCTCGGAGACCGTCAGGCCACGGCGAGCCGCGACGTCCTCAGGGCTGGAGAGCTCCTTGAGGCCCTCGACGGCAGCCTTGATGATGTTGAGGCCGTTGTCGGTACCGAGGGACTTGGACAGGACGTTCTTGATGCCAGCAAGCTCGAAGAGGGGACGCACAGCGCCGCCGGCGATAACGCCGGTACCCTCGACAGCGGGCTTGATGATGATGCGGCCGGCACCAAAGTGGCCGAGAACCTCGTGCGGAATGGTGCCCTGATCGGTCACCGGCACGTGGAACATGTTCTTCTTGGCATCGAGAGACGCCTTGGAGATGGCCATGGGCACCTCAGCGGACTTGCCCATGCCAACGCCGACGTTGCCCTTGCCGTCGCCAACGACGACGAGAGCGACGAGGCTCATGCGACGACCGCCCTTGACGGTCTTCGACACGCGGTTGATGTAAACGACGCGCTCCTCGAACTCGGAGGCCTCGCGCTGCTGCTTCTGATTACGAGCCATGTGCTACATACCTCCTAGAACTCGAGACCGGCGGCACGAGCACCGTCGGCGAGGGCCTTGACGCGGCCATGGTAGATACGGCCACCACGATCGAAAGCGACCTTGGTGATGCCGGCCTCGATGGCACGCTTGCCAACGAGCTGACCGACCTTCTCCGCAGCCTCCTTGTTCGAGGTGTGGGTGCCCTTGAACTCGGCCTCGAGGGTCGAGGCAGAGACGAGCGTCAGGCTGGAGCCCTTGCTGTCGTCGATGATCTGGGCATAGATGTTGGCGTTAGTACGGGTCACGCGAAGACGCGGACGCTCGGCGGTACCCGAGACCTTGCCGCGAACACGACGCTGACGACGCTTGAGGCCTTCCAGCTTCGCCTTATGCTTGTTCATACGTAAACTCCTAAAAAGGTTGATCTTGCCAGCACCTAACGGGGTGCTGGTCTTATGCGAGTGAGTCGGTTACGACTACTTGGCGGCCTTACCCAGCTTGCGGCGGATGTGCTCGCCAACATAGTGGATACCCTTGCCCTTGTAAGGCTCGGGAGGACGATGGCCGCGAATCTCAGCGGCGATCTGACCGACCTGCTGCTTGTTGATACCCTTGACGTTCACGTGGGTGTTGTCGGGAACCTCGAAGGTGATGCCCTCGGGAGCCTCGACGATCACGGGGTGCGAGAAGCCCAGGGAGAACTCGAGGTTCTTACCCTTCTGCTGCACGCGGTAACCGACGCCGGCGAGCTCGAGCTTCTTCTCGAAGCCCTCGGAAACGCCAACAACCATGTTGTGGATGAGGGCGCGGGTGAGGCCGTGGCGGGCACGGGTCTCACGCTCGTCGTCGGGACGGGAAACGGTGAGGACGTTGTCCTCGACGTTGATGGTGAGCTTCTCAAAAACATCGAGCTCGAGCTGGCCCTTGGGGCCCTTGACGACAACGTTGTTGCCGTTGACTGCCACTTCGACTCCGGCGGGAATCTGGACAGGCTTATTACCGATACGAGACACGGTGATCTCCTTTCCTTCTACCTACCGACCGAATTACCAGACGTAAGCGATGATCTCGCCGCCGACGTTGTGCTTGCGAGCATCGCGGTCGGTCATGACGCCATGGCTAGTGGAAATAATGGCGGTACCAAGGCCACCGCGGACGCGGGGCATGTCGGCAACGCCGGTGTACTTACGCAGGCCCGGCTTGGAAATGCGGCGGATGCCGTTGATGACCTTAGCCTTCTTGGGACCATACTTAAGCGTGATGTGCAGAGTCTTCTGGGGCACGGTGTCCTCGACATCGTAGCCCTCGATGTAGCCCTCCTCGTGCAGAACACGAGCGATCTCGACGAGCTTCTTGCTGCTCGGCATGGAGACCGTGGCCTTGTTCACAGAGTTAGCGTTACGGATGCGCGTAAGCATATCTGCGATCGGGTCTGTAAGGTTCATACAGATTCTCCTTCGTTCTTGATGAACACGTGCTCTTGGTTCTTCGCCGCCCTTAACGGCAAAGCCTATTTAGCGCGTTTTCCCTGTTCCAAACTGATGCTTGAAACGCTGGTAGTGACTTACCAGCTGGCCTTCTTAACGCCGGGAAGCTCGCCCTTGAGTGCAAGCTCACGGAAGCAGACACGGCACAGGCCGAACTTGCGGTACACAGAGTGCGGACGGCCGCAGCGCTGGCAGCGCGTGTACTCACGAGTAGAGAACTTCTGCTTGCGATTGCACTTGACGATCATCGATGTCTTAGCCACTTATATCCTCCTCACATAGAGTATTGTTCGCCCCAAGCGCCGCCCCCTTGTGGGAACGGCGCTTATAGGGCAGGTGAACCTATTTCTTGAACGGGAAACCGAAGGCGTCCAGAAGGGCCTTGGCCTCCTCATCGGTGTTGGCGGTGGTCACGAAAGTGATGTCCATACCACGCTGGTGATCGACGGAGTCGAAGTCGATCTCGGGGAAGATGAGCTGCTCGGTGACGCCCATGGAGAAGTTACCACGGCCGTCGAAGCTCTTGGCGGAGATGCCGCGGAAGTCGCGGATACGGGGGATCGCGACAGAGGTCAGACGATCGAAGAACTCCCACATACGGTCGCCACGCAGGGTAACCTTGCAGCCGATCGGCATACCAGCGCGCAGGCGGAAGGTAGCGATGGACTTGCGGGCACGGGTGATCATCGGCTGCTGGCCGGTGATGGCGCGCAGGTCGCGCACGGCACCGTCGATGGCCTTGGAATCGGTAGCGGCCTCGCCGACACCCATGTTCACGACGATCTTCTCAAACTTGGGGATCATCATGACGTTCTCGTACTGGAACTTGTCCTGAAGCTGCTGCTTGACCTCGTTGTTGTACTTGGTCTTCAGACGCGGCACATACTTCTCTTCTGCCATTGTTCACTCCTTCTTGGGGTTTTAAGCACGGGGCGTGGCCACGGTGGGTTGTCCTCGTGCCTCCTGGCTGCATCCGCGCCGCTCATGGCATTTCGCGGTTTGGACTCGACGCAGCAGGAGCCGACAAAACAATCGGTACTATACGCGCATTGGGTGCGTATTTCCAGAAAAACCTCGTCTGCCTGCACAACTCCACAACTCCCCCGCACATATTGATCCCTTGGGGACGGAAATGGCAGTTGCGGTGAAATAGTTCCTGGCTGACCGCCCATCGGGCTTATCTAGGGACTATTTCACCGCAACTTATATATGGGAATGCGATTAGCGCTTGCGGGGAACGAGTTTGGTGCGGCGCAGGTGGATCATTTCGGCGGCAATGGAAATGGCGATTTCCTCGGGGTCCTCCGCCTCGATGGCAACGCCGATCGGCAGGTGCAGCCCGTCGATCTGTTCCTGCGTAAAGCCCTCCTGCTCCAAGCGGGCCCGCACAAAGGCCGTCTTGCGGCGCGAACCCAGACAGCCCAGGTAGGCAGGCTTGGCGCGCATTGCCTGAATCACCACGTCGATATCGGACTTGTGGCCCGCTGTGGCCACGACCACCAAGTCGCGCGGGCCGATGGGGCACAGCTTGCCTAGGTTCTTGTAGTCGACCAGGCGACGGTCGTAGACGCCGGGCACCCATTCGGGCGTCAGCGTGCCAGGACGATCGTCGCAGGCCACGACGGCAAAGCCCGCCGCCGTGAGCACCCGCGCCGTTGCGGCACCCACGTGTCCGCAGCCAAAGATATAGGTAAGGCCCTCGGGGCAGAGCGTCTCGATGTGCGCGGGAGGAATCTCGGAGGTGACGTTGGTGTGGGTGACCTTGTTCCCCTCCTCCACCAGCGAAAGCTCGGGGCAGCCCATTATGGTGCGGCGCGACTCCTCGCCATGGTATTCGGCAGCGTCGCCTTCGAGCGCGCTTGCGATAAACGGCTCAAAGTCGATGACGAAGTCGCCGATGCGTCGATACGCCAAGACATCGGCAACCGACTGGAACAACGGCGCCTGGATCGCGTCCAGGTGCAGATAGCACAGGCAGATGGCTCCGCCGCAGATCATGCCGGTATCTGAGTTCTCGCCGCCCATGGTGTAGCGGACCAGGCGCGACTGCCCCGCGGCCAGCAGCTCGCGGGCCTCGTCCAGCGCGAAGAGCTCGATTTTGCCGCCGCCGATGGTGCCCGCCTGGCTACCGTCGGCAAAGACGGCCATCCAAGCGCCCACGCCGCGCGGCGATGACCCTGCCGTGCCGGCAACCACCACCAGCTCGCACGTCTTACCAGCCTTCAGAGCGCCAAGCGCAGCATTCACCACATCGAGCTTTTCCATTGCAATTTCCTATCCCTGGAATACACCGGTGAGCATGGCGAGCGCCTCGAGCACGCCGCCGCCGACCGATGTTGCCTTGTCCGAAATATAGTTGATGTAGCTGGCGTCACCGCGTGGGTCGACATCGGCGCACTTAAAGCCCTCGGTGACTTGGACGCCGTCTGCCAAAAGGCCGCGCAAGCAGCCGTCAATCGTCGTGAACATGGGCGTATCACCCGCATACCCGATCACGTCGCCGGCACTCACGATGTCGCCGATCGCGCGGCCAGATCGAAATACGCCGGCGGCAGGGCTGTGGATAACGCGCTCTTTACCATAGCCGGCGATGACACCCGGCACGCCCGTATTGGGCTGGGGCGAGCCCTGGGTGATGACGCGGCCGAGAAAATGCCCGCGCATGGTCTCGACCACGGCATCGCAGTCAACCGGCGCGGTAAAGCCCGGCCCCACGGCGATGACGGCAGGCGCCATGTCGCGCGTGGTACCCAAGTTGCGCTTAGCCAAAATCGCGTCGACCACAGCCGCGGGTTTCAACTCACCGAGCATCTTGGCCTGGGGGTCCACCACAACGGCGACGTCTCCGGCCTCGGTAATCGCAAGCGCCTCAGCCGGCGTCTGTGCCAAGCGAGCGCGAATGCCTTCGACCTCGACCTCGCCCAGGCGAATGGCCTCGCAAAAACTGATTGTGCGGCGGATGCACGTGGGAACCGCAATATCGGCCATAACGACCGACACGCCGGCGCGCACCAAGCGAGCGGCGACGCCCGTGGCGATATCGCCGGCACCGCGAACATAAACGAGCATTCCCGGGGCACCTCCCTGTGCTACGGTTTGAGCAGAGCAAAAGCGGTTCGACCGCTACTCTGATGATTATTTATTATCACAGTATTATACGGCGGTGAACAGATGGAAACGACGAGCGGAAACCTTGCCTCCGCGTTCAAGATCGAGCCGGGCATTACCGCAATTATCGGCAGTGGCGGCAAGTCGACATTGCTGAAAACGCTGGGTCTCGAGCTCATGCGCGCCGGCGGCAGGGTACTTCTCTGTACCACCACGCACATGTTTCCCGTCGCCGGCGTGCCATGGGACGGGTCGAGCCGTCGCCTGGACTCCGCGCCTTGGAAGCCGGGGGCCCCGCATGTTCCCGGCTGCACCTGCGAGGCATGCACGGGACTTGCCCGCGGAAGCATCTGCCAGGCAGGCGTCTTGGACCCGGAGACAGGCAAGCTCTCCGCCCCCGCCGAGCCGCTCAGCAAACTGGCGCAGCGCTTTGACTATGTGTTGGCCGAGGCAGATGGCAGCAAGCGACTCCCGCTCAAGGCGCATGCCGCCTGGGAGCCGGTAATTCCCGCCGCCACGGCAAACGTTGTCTGGGTCGTCGGCGCTTCGGGGCTGGGCAAGCCCGTCGCCGAGGTTGCCCACCGCCCCGAGCTCTTCTGCGAGCGCTGCGGCTGCGAGCCCACCGACGCTGCCACCCCAGAGCGCGTCGCCATGGTGCTCAATGCCGAGCTGCGAATGCTGAACCTCAACAATGCCCGCATCATGCTCAACCAAGTCGACACGCTCAGCGACCCCACGATGGCCGACCGCTTCGAGGCAGCTCTCGACCACCCCCTCGTCGCCACCAGCCTCAAATAGCCAGCCCCAGTCTCCGCAGTTGCGGTGGAAAAAGGGCAGTTTGGGCGGCAGGCGGGCCCCAACCGGACGGATTTAACCGCACCGGCGGGGGGTGAGGGGCCCCCCCCAAGGAG
>CAJKZO010000013.1:0-22881 GCA_905204365.1 uncultured Collinsella sp. | reverse complement strand
GCTGCGGAGGCGTGGGCTCCAACTGCTGCGAGGCACTCGCCCGCGGCGGCATCGGACATTTCGTCATTCTGGATAAGGACGTCATCGCGCCCAGCAATATCAACCGTCAGGCCATCGCCTTTCACAGCACCATCGGAAAGCGCAAAGTCGACGTCATGGAGGCTATGATTCACGACATCAACCCTACCGCTACCGTCATCAAACGCACCGAATACCTGTTGAGCGATAACGTCGACGAGTTCTTCGCGAGCGTTTTTGAGCAGACGAGCGACAATCTCGATTACGTCGTCGACGCCATTGACACCATCTCGGCCAAACTCACCATTGCCAAATATGCTCAGGACCACGACATTCGTTTGGTTAGCTCCATGGGCGGGGCCAACAAGCTCCATCCCGAGTGCCTCCGCTTTGCCGACATCTTCGATACGGTACGTGACCCCATGAGCCGCATTATGCGCAAAGAATGCAAGAAGCGCGGAATCAAGAGCCTACACGTACTGTTTAGCTGCGAGGAATCGGTTAAGACACAGCCCCGCGACCCTTCCAACATCCACGAGCGCACCGAGCTCGGAACCGCCAGTTTTATGCCGCCCATCATGGGTCAGATGATCGCCGGCGAGGTTATCCGCCAGATCAGTGGCCGCGGCACCGAGCGCGTGCGCGCCGATGGCCAGCGCCTAGACTAGCGGAGAGCGCCGAGATGGAGCCCTGGTTATTTGATGCACACTGCCATCTTGATTTAATGGCTCACCCGGACGCCGTTGCCGATGAGGCAACGGCGCTGGGCTTGGGTCTATTTGATTGTGGCGTCGATCCACGCGACTTCGCTAGCGTACATGGGCGAACCCGTCGCCCTCCTACCGTCATCAAGGGCATCGGCCTCCATCCCTGGTGGCTCGCCGACGATCGATGCGGCAACGCAGAAATTGACCTACTCTGCCAAATTGCCGCGCAAGAGCGTTTTGTTGGCGAGGTCGGGCTCGACTTTTCCGCTCGTTTTGCCGGAAGTGAGCCGCTGCAAATACAGGCACTTGACCGGCTCTGCGATGCGCTCGTGCAGCATCCTCTTACCGGGCGCGTGATATCAATTCACGCCGTTCGTTCGGCAGGAGCCGTACTGGACGTCCTCGAATCGCATGGGCTACTCATCCCAAACCCCGACTCCCCCGCTATCATCTTCCACTGGTTTAGCGGCACTTCGGACGAACTCGTCCGCGCGCGTAATGCTGGCTGCTATTTTTCCGTCAACGAACGCATGCTCGCGACCAAGCGCGGTCGCGAATACGCACGACAGATTCCACTCGACCGTCTACTGTTCGAGACCGATGCGCCGGCCGAATCAAACACAGAAACAAGCACACACTCGCTCATCAGATCGCTCGCAAGGACCTCGATGCGCATTGCCTCACTCAAAAACTGTGACGCAAAGCGCATCGAGTCGGCAGTTTTAGCAAATGCGCACTCTGTTTTTGACCTTCGCTAACCCCTGTGGGCAAAAATGCCAAGGGGCATGCGAATCGCACAACGCAGTCCTTATTTTGGAAAGCAGCACAGTTCGGCAGCATTACACCAATTCGTGCATGAGATCACAGTTGCGTGCATACAATTCGTCAAAGATATGACGGCGCGACGCATATAACTCGTGGGCAGCCATATCGGGCTCGATTGTTTGCGCAACGCCAAGGACTCGGGCAAGTTCATCCCATGATGCATAGGCACCACCTGCGAGAGCTGCCATGATGGCATCACCGAAGCATGCGCCCACCGTAACCTTGGCAACCGAGACCTCGCGCCCGCATACGTCGGCGATAGCTTGCATCCAAACTGGATTCTTGGTTCCACCTCCGACAAGCATAATGCGCCCAATTGGCAGACCATGCTCTCGCTCGATAATGTCGACATGGGATGCAACAGTATACGCGACGCCTTCCAAGGCGGCGCGAACCATATGGGCTCGCGTATGCCTTCCGGTCAGGCCAAAGAAGACGCCACGCGCCGCGGGGTCATTGAGCGGAGTACGCTCCCCCGCAAAGTACGGCAGACACAGGAGCCCATCGGCACCCGGCGCCACGTCGGCGGCATCATGCGCCATAACCGAATATGCATCGGGGCCACCGTGGTCCTCGGCCTCCACGGCATCACGATACAGCTCTTGGCGCAGCCACGATGTGAGCGCACCCGCCGTATTGGTCCCCGCGCAGATCCCGTAAGTTCCGGGAATGATAAACGTCCCTGGCCACAGGCGGGCAGCATCGATCATATGATCAGCTAGGTAGATGAAATACGCCGTACTCCCCAACTGAACCATCATATCGCCGGGACGGAATACGCCCGTCGAAATGGCCTCGGCACCAGAGTCGCCCGTTCCCACTAAGACAGGTGTCCCTGCCGCGAGCCCCGTCGCCTCTGCCGCACGCTGCGTAATCACCCCGGCAATATCAGTAGCCGACATTACCTCCGCCATCTGGTCAGGCCGGCAGAAACGAGCACATTCCCGAGCATCAATCTTCCAAGTGAAGCGGTCGTATAGGGGAAGAAAATCCTCCGCCAAATAACGGTCCACCGTAAAACGCCCCGTCAACTTTGCGCATAGAAACGATGACGCCGTCAGGAACTTCGCGGCACGTTCGTGCACCTCGGGCATATTCTCCTTAAACCACAAGATCTTGGGAGCAATATCTGACGAACAGGGATCGTGCCCGAAAAGCTCGCGTGCACGGTCTGACCCATATTCGGAAAGAAGCTCGTCAATCTGCGGCTTCGAACGTGCATCGACTCCATACAAAATCGCGGGCGCCAGCGCGTTGCACTCGGTATCGACCGGCACGCAGTCGCAACCCAATGCGGAAAGGCCCACGCATCCGATCTGCGCCGCGTTAACCCCCGATCGCACCACCAGCTCGCGCGACAAGCGGCAAAAATCGCCCCACCAAACTGCCTCCGCATCATGCTGGTACCATCCATCACACGGGTTGTCCGTCTCGTGTCCACAAGAGGCTTGGCAAACGATGTTGCATCGATCATCGATTAAGACGCCTTTAGAGGCGCTTGTCCCAATATCAATACCCAGATAGAACGCCATAGGTGCCTACTCCCCCTCGCGCCGTACGAGCGGCAGCCATAAAACGAACTACCCGCTCAACATCAACCGGGGCATCCAGCTTTCCGTCGCGCTTTAAGCACGTGCCGACAAACGCGCCATCGTAGTGAGCAAATACGTCAGCCACGGTATTTTCACGACAACCGGTGCCGCATACCACAGGCACTTCGCCAACACGCTCGCGGACCTCATCGGCAAGCTCGCCCGAAGCGCCACGACCGGCAGCAGAACCGCCGATGACCATCGCATCCGGTAGGCAATTAAAGAGAAGTGAATCGGCAATGTCCGCAGTCGTGCGGTCGTTAAGATAAACCTCCCCCTCGCTCGTGATGAAGTGAAAAAGCTTGAGGTCGTCCAGGCGCAGCGCCGCCTTGCGACGCATGGTGTGCGCGAAATCTCGGTTAATCAGCCCGAGATCACCGGCCCAGGCACCGCAAAAATTGCAGCGCGTGAACTGCGCGTCGACGGCAGCGCACAGCTCGATTGTGGCATCACCGTCGTAAATAGCCTCGGCTCCCCAAGGGGTCGACAGATCATGGGACAGAGCCCCGATTACATAGCCCATCGATGCAAGGGTTGAAGCAGAAACGTGCTGCTCATAGGGCATCGAGAGCTCATTGGTAATCAAAATGCCATCGACACCGCCCTGTTGCAACGCTTCGAGATCGCGCTTGGCGGCTTCCACGCCTTGTGACACGCTTCCGCCCGGGTAATACTGTGGCTCGCCCGGCAGAGGACGAAGGTGCAGCATTCCGATAACCGGCTTTTCGGTCTTGAACATCGAAGTTAGAAACGACATAACGCGCTCCTTCATAGGGTTATTGCAGGGACGTTACTCCCCCAGCACCTCGACGTACACTTTTCGCTTCTGCGGACCGTCAAACTCCGCAAGATAGATGTTCTGGGCACTTCCGCACACGATGTGGCCATCTTGGACGGGAAAGAAGCAACTGTTTCCACAAATCATGCTCTTGATATGCCCACAGGAGTTGTTACCGGTGGCTCCATAGCTCGGCAAGAAGTGTGCGTGCGCATAGGGGGCATCGAGTGGGGCGATGCGATCAAGCGTCTCCATAAGATCCGTCTCCACGCAGGGCAGCCCCTCGTTTACCACGATTCCACAGGTCGTATGCGACAAAATAATCGCTGCCAAGCCATTGGTCACCGAGCTGCGTTCAATGGCAGCGTGCACGTCCTCGGTAATATCGATGAACTGGTCCGGAGCAGTCGATAGATAGCTCAATGTCTCGAGTGTCACCATGTTCACTCATCCCCTTCAAGAAAACGCAGGGCATTACCCCAGTAGAGCCTTTCTCGCGCATCATCGCGCATGGACACGGTATCGAGCGCCCGCTTGAGTTTGAACGCACGGAAGCGCGGTGTATTGCTGGCGAACATCACTTGATGCGATAGCGCGCGCTCATACCACAGCGGCCCCATATCGACCGTGAAAAGACGCTGCATCATCTCCTCGGGCGAATCGATGTAAGTGATAGAGGTGTCCGTGTAGCAGTTGGGATACTTGAGCAGCATCGCCACGGCCTCGCGCACCCAGGGCCAGCCAAAGTGGGTCAAACTAAAGCGCACATTTGGATGCGTTGCGATTGTGTGCTCAAATGCAAGCGGATTACTGCGCGAGAGCTCTGCGCCAGGCTCCCAAGACATACCGGCATGGAAAACCACCGGCTTGTTATAGCGCTCGCACAGCTCGTAAAGCGGCTCGGCCACAGCATCATCGGGGGCAAAACCTTGCTTTGCAGGATGCAGGCAAAGCCCCTTTGCCCCCAACTCGGTAAAGGCGCGCTCCAATTCGTCTGCGGCACCGCTCACCTGCGGATCTACGCTCGCAAATCCCCATAGACGATCGGGATGCGCGGCAACCAGCATGGCAATCTGGTCATTGGTGCCAAAATGCCCCCCGCATGCCGTGGTTACATCGAGCGGCATGAGCACGCTCTTCTGCACGTCGCAGACGTCCATCTCGACTTGAAGCTCATCCCAATCCATGGGGCCCATATGCCCCATACCAAATTCTCGTGACCAAAAGCCGAATCCATCAGGCTCATCACCCGGCTTACAGATCTCGCCGTAGAGCATAGGATGGACCAACATGTCGATAACCATTTCGTACTCCTTTCCAGGCATTTGACCCTAGTACGGCTCAAACGAACCAATCACTCGGGACGACAGCTCAGCGCCCGCCTTCATACACGCCGGAATATTAAGGCCATCGATCACGCCCTTGGTAAACCCAGCAATATACGAATCGCCGGCACCCACGGTATTAACGCCCTTCTCCGCCGGTCCGATCCCGCACTCATAGAAGCGCTCACCGTCATAGGCAATGCTCCCCTTCTCGCCAAGCGTGGCAACCGCAACGCGCGGTCCCAATCCCTGCACGTGGCGTACCCAGTCCCGCAGCTCCGGAGTGTCCTCTTCAAACGACATGAACGCATAGTCTACGTAAGGAAAATGAGCCTCGCATCCAAATTAGGGATCCTGGCTAAACACCGAGAAATCCATAACCACCGTCTTGCCCGCATCATGCCATTCGGGCAGGAGGTCCAAACAATTGCCAAACAGGTCGGTGTGAATGATGTCATGCTCTAGGATAAACTCCCGGTCATCTTCATTCGGTCGATATGTCTCCATTACGCCATCAATTGCCTCGAGATGTACGCGATCGACGCCGTCTTTCAATGCCATGAGCATCACCGAGGTGTCGCCATCCTCCACCCGCAGATGCGAGATATCGAGCCCCTCAGCGGCCAGCGCCTCTCTCATCTTGTCTCCGTACTCGTCCTTGCCGACAACCGACACGGCGGATACCGAAACGCCCATTCGCGCAAGATGGATACCCCAGTCAATGCCGTTACCAGTCGGATAGAACACGCCGATGTTTTGATAGACGTCCGCGCAGCAAAAACCAGCCGCACACGCTTTAATACCCATACTCTTCTCCAATGTTCAAAAGGGGACCCACCACATGGCGAGCCCCCTTTTCGCGTTTCGCATATTGTTTTGCATCGGCTGTCCAAGGCCTCATAGCCAGACCGCCGTACGCTTTCTTAAGCTATTCGACGATTGGTGCTCCGTGGCCCCAAGAGCCTTCCATGCCGCACACGGTCGAGGCAAACCCGGCAGCAAAGTCGAGCGCGCGCTCGATGGCCTCGGCGCCATCCTCACCACGCTTGGCGGAATCGAGATAGCACATCAAAAACGAGGTGAGGAACGAGTCGCCCGCCCCCATGGTGTCCTTCATGTCCGTTACCGGTTTAGCCAGCTGGCGGTAATAACGCTCGCCGTCGTAAGCAATGCAGCCCTCGGCGCCCGCCGTAGCCGACACAAAACGCGGACCCAGGCCCTTCACCCATGCCAGACGCTCGCGAATCTCGTCCTCACTCGCGGCATCCGCCGCACTAAAGAAAGCGAAATCGACGTAGGGCGCAATCTGCTCGTAGTACTCGTCGGTGGAGTCGTCCGAAAAGTCAAAAGAGACCGTGACGCCCGCAGCCTTCAACTTGGGCAGCTCGCGCTCGGTAAAGCAATAGTTGCCCGAATGAACCACATCGAACTGCTTCATGTACGCAAGGTCAAAGCGATCGAGGACATAGCGCGCATCGCCACGGATACCGCCCTCGTTGGAGCCAAGGAAGACACGGTCACCGTCAACGACGGTCACGCGAGCCGCTCCGTTCTCGCCAATCATCTGCTCGCACTTGTCAAGCTCGATACCCTCATCCTCGAGGCTTGCAATGACATGCTCGGCAGCGGCGTCATTGCCAAAAATGCCCATGTATGCGGAGCGTGCGGCACCGCATTTCTTGGCATAAACGGCAAAGTTCACCGCATTGCCGCCGGGATACATGGTGTGGATATGCTCGTAGCGATCGACGACGTTGTCGCCAAATCCGAGCGCGTTAACGTTAAATGCCATGGCCTTTGTCCCTTCTAGTACTCGACAACACCCATATAGCGACGGAAATCGGGATCGTGATCGAACACCTTGCCGCGTGCAGCACGCAGCTCGCAGTTCATGGCGTAGAACAGCACCGGGTCCAGATAGGCACGGACGCTCGCCGGCACGGCTTCCATACCGTACTCCTTAGCATCGAGCACCATCAGCGTATCGGTATGCGTCTTAAGGAACGCCAGGGCGCGCTCGTCCATAGCACGGCACTCGCTGGAGCCCATCTGCAGGAAGTAAAAAACGCCATCCTGAGTAGCCTCGAAGGGGCCATGGAAGTACTCGGCAGAGTGGATGTAGCTGCAGTGCTGCCACTGCATCTCCATAAGAGAGCAGATAGCGAAACCGTAGGTCTGGCTAAAGTTGGGACCGCTGCCCAGAATATAGAAGAACTCGTGCTCCTGGCAAAGCTTGGCAAAGCGATCGCCCAGCTCGGCATTTACCTTCTCGCGTGCTGGGGGAAGAATCTTATCCATCTCGGCGATACCGGCATACATATCGGCAAGATCGGCGTAGCCCTCCTGCTGATCGAGCAGCTCTGCCGCAAGCGACAGCGAAATGCCAGCGGGGACCTCAGCCTGCGGCACGCCCTCGCCCCATGGGTAGACCCACGTGGTCCACTTGCCGGAGTCGATCTTAGATCCAGCGTTGTCGGTCTGGGCGATCACCGTAGCGCCGGCAGCAAGGGCAATCTCGCAGCCCTCGACGACCTCCGGGGTATTGCCACTGTGGCTGCAAGCGATGACCAGGGACTTCTCGCCCAGACGACGCGGACGCATGATATCAAACTCGCGAGCCGTATAGATATACGAAGTGAAGGTGGTTGCCTCGCGCTGCAGAAGCTCATGAGCCGGGATCAAATCGATCATGGAGCCACCACAAGCAATCCAGTAGACGCTGTCGAACTTGCCCTTCTCGGCAATTGCCTCTTTGATCAGATCGTGTGCGTTCATATCCAGTTCCTTTCTTGTTTGGCCCGCAATCAATGACGTTGGTTGCGTGGCCGATGGTTGTTTTAGTCAATCAGATATTTCTCGAATGCGGCCATGTTCTTGGCATCTGCCGCCGCCGGGTCATCGTAGTAACGACCGTCCGTGATTTCCTGGCCCAGCATGCCGTCGAAACCATGGGCGTTGAGTGTGGCGACGAAGGCGTCCATATCGTGCTTGCCATCGCCCCATACCAGATGGCCATACGGGTCACCGTCGATAAAGTGCATCTCGTGAATTGCCCCATCACCAAAGGCGGCAAACCAGTCCTCGAGCGTCTCGCCTGCAACGCCCATCGCGGTTGTATCAACCATGGGCTGTAAGTACGGGCTCGCGACCTCGTCAATCATGCGCTTCGCATCGGAAACCGTCGTCACAAGGTTGCTCTCCTCGGGACGCAGGCTTTCCATCGTAAGCACCAGACCGTGCTCGCCGGCATACTCCGCCAGAATGGACAAGTGCTCGCGGCTGCGCTTCCAGGCTTCCTCGCGGTCCTCGTCCCAGTCGCCCCAGCCCGAGTTGACGGACATACGGTCGCACCCAAGTACCTCGGCAAGCTCAATGCCGTGCTTAAAGTACGCCAGGCTGCGCTGTTCATGCAGCGGTTTGCGTGCGCAGTACTGCCAAGGATAGACAACATTCTCGGGGCACAGAGTACGATACCTAAGCCCACGGTCTGCAGCCTTTTTCGCCAGGACCTCAGCCTCAAAGTAGCCCGTGTGGTCGAGCGTCACATGCGGCTCCGCACACCACAGCTCAATGGACTCAAAGCCCAAACGCTGCTGCACATCAAGGAAGTAATCGAGCGACCACATGATGTAGTGGATATTCATGCCCGCAATCTGTTCGCGGTGCAGCGTCGGTTTGGATTCAGACATCTTATGCCTCCTTATTTCGATCGAACACGATTTGTCCGTCCGACATCGTCATGTCAACCGCAAGATCACGTGCGTCGCGATAATCGAGGTCGAACACATCCCGATCGAGCACGCAGATATCGGCAAGCTTGCCAACCTCGAGCGTACCCAGCTCGTCTTCGCGCATCAGGTCGTACGCGCCCCCGGCAGTCCAAGCGCACAAGAGCTCGACAAGCGTCAGCGTGTTGACCTCATTCACGGGCAGTCCGTCGGCGAAGAATCCGCCGCACGCGCTGTAGATCGACTCGCCCAGGCTCGGAATCAGCAACGGTAAATCAGTGCCACAGCACACTGTGCATCCGGAATCTTCCATGCCGCGGCGATTCCAGCTGTGCAAAAGTCGCGTCTCGCCAATTTGTCGACGCATCATCGACAAGCAATCCTCGCGCCGGTCCAGCGTCAGAATCTGCGGATAGACCTCGCAAATTCCACCCAACTTGCCAAACTCGACAAGATCGGTCGGGTCAGAGTTCTCGAGATCGGTAATCGCATGGCGGCGAAGCATCCGTCCACGCTCGTCTCGAGGCAGCGAGGCATAGAGCGCCACGGTGCGACGAACGGCGCCATCGCCCTGGCAATGCAAGGAATATCGGAATCCGTCAGCATCAATTGCACGCAGCTCGTTCTCAATCAGATCCCACTCTGGCTCCTCGACGACCGTCTTGCCGGCAGCGCCCGCATCGGCTGTGTCCTCATAGGAGTCAATCATCTCGGCAAGCCCCGCCCATACGCCGCGATCGGTCATACGGTTGAAGCCAGAAAAACGAACGAACGATCCCCGGAAGCGCTCTCGTGCCTCGCGAGCATATGACAGATTTGCACCGGCACCCACCGGCTGCGACATCATAGAGACGCGAACCGTCAGCTCACCAGATTCCTCACGGCGAGCCATTTCGTCGGCAAAGCCGTAGTAGTCATCAAACGCCATTTCCTTGATGGCGGTAACGCCGCGCTCGTTAAGCATGCTCATGTAGTCCGAATACCCGGCACGCACCTCGGGCAGCGCGAGGAAATCGCTCATCATGCGCCAGATCTTCTCGGCATAGCACGCCTGGGGCGTAAAGCCGTATCGCGCACTGGCGGCAGCATTGAGAACGCAGGTCTCCGCACCCGGTGTAAAGCAGACGACAGGGATATCGCCAAAACAATCGTCAAACACAGCTGCCGTATTTGCGTTCTCGGCATCCGATGCCAACGGTTCGGGCAGGTTGTGGCCAAAAGCCGCCGCGCAATCCGGATGATCTTCTTTCCATGCACGCAAGAGCAACACGGCCTCTTTGGCATCAGCGACGCCGGACAGATCAGGCCCCAACGTCCGCAGCGCCCAACCTGTATAGAAGGTATGCACATCGATCAGGCCAGGCATGACAGTGCGGTCGCCCAGGTCAACTACCTCGTCCGCCTGGGTCAAATACGAAGCTACCTCACACTTGGTGCCAACAGCCTCAATTCGATTGCCACGGACCGCTACAAAACCTTCAAACGGCAGGTCCCCCGTACCGGTAAAGACGCTCTTAGACGTCAGGACCGTCAAACGATCAGACATCACAACCACCTACACCGGAAGCATGCCAGAGATTGCCGTTACGATCAGGCCAAAGACGACCATGAAAATTAAGAACTTCCAAATGGTCTTCCACCATTGGCCAAACGAAATCCTAGCCACGGCAAGGCCGGCGACCGTCATGCCCGCCACGGGGCTGATGGTGTTGATGGTCTGGTTGGCAAACTGGAGCGCGGTGACGGCCGCCTCGGGATTGAGGCCCATGAGCTCGGTCAGGGAGCCCATAACGGGCATGGTGAGCGCCGCCAGGCCAGAACTCGAGGGAACCAGCAAAGAGAGCAGGCCAAGGACGATATACATAAACGTGGTGTAGACGGCGGCTGGTGCACCGGCGAGCGCAGTAGCGAGCGCCTGGAGGATGGTGTCGATGATCATGCCACCCTCGGCGATGACCAGAATACCGCGAGCGATACCGATAACGATGGCAGCGTACGCAAAGTCGGCGAGACCCTTAACGAACTCCTCAGCGATCGTCTGCTGGTCAAGACCGCCCAGGATACCGGCAAGCAAGCCCATGCCAAGGAACACGGCGGAAATCTCATTCATGTACCAGCCCTGGGTAACAAGACCCCAGACGATAATGCCCATACCGCAGGCAAAATCGATAAGCACGAGCTTCTGACGGATAGTGAACTCTTCCTCGATGGAGGCATCGGTCACGGAAAACTCAATACGCTTGAGCTTATCGTCCTCGTACGTAATGGACGACTCGGGGTTTTTCTTGACGCGCATGGCGTAGCGCATGGCCCATGCGATACCGACGGCAGTGAAGATGACCCAAGAAACGGCGCGCAGCCACAGTTGCGGATTGCCCTCGATGCCAATGATGCCTTGGGCGATCAAAACATTAAACGGGTCGATGGTCGAAGCACAATATCCCAGGTTGGGACCAAGGAAGCAGATGATGAATGCCGTCATCGAGTCATAGCCGATACCCATCATGATGGGAATGAAGATGGCATAGAACGGCAGGGCTTCCTCAGACATACCAAACGTAGTGCCGCAAATGGACAGCAACGTCATCGTGATGGGAATGATGAGGATGTCCTTGTTCTTGAGCTTTTTAACCACACGGCTCATGCCGGCATTCAAAGCGTTGGTCTTGGTGATGATTGCGAACGATCCGCCAATCAATAAGACGAACGCAACGACGTCGGCAGCCTCCTGGATACCCTTGGTGGGCGCTTGCAGGACCGCGAAGATATCCTGGCCCAGATTGATGGTCTCGCCGGTCTCGGAATCGGTGTAGTTCTTATCGACCTGTTCATAGGTTCCAGCAACGGCGACTTCACGCTCGCCCGCCGCTGTCGAAATCGTCTTGCGCTGATACTGGCCAGAGGGAACGATCCAAGTCAGGACCGCAAAGACAACGATCAGCAAGAACATGATCGTATAGACATGCGGTAATTTGAACTTAAAACGTCTGTTTGTCTTCTTCGCCTTCGTATCTGACATAGATACCTCCAAAGAACTCGAGGCTGCATCGCATCTCGCTTCAACATTTGCACAATGCAAACGTTCTATGACGTCCCATAGATTACCAGCAGCTTTTCCTTCATCAAGATAATTTCAAACTGATTGCCGCAACGCGGTTGAACGGTTGCGTTCGCGCCGTGAACGGTATGGAAGCGGCCGGTGAGATAATCCACCGGGCGCTTCCATTCGCAATGTCCTAGATGTCAAAAACGTAGCGAGACCCAACGATCCGCTGACGACCGATGATAAACGGCCGCCGCTGCTCATCGAAAAAGAAGGCTTCCATATAAAACAAGGGTTCGCCAACGGGAACCGCCAACAGTCGAGCGACCTCGGGCGACGCGCACGCGATCTCGAGCGTGCACGGGTCGGTAAACGCGGGCGTGCGGCCCGTCCGGTTGCGCACGAACTCAAAAATGGATTGGTTAGATAGAGGTGCCGTTGATAGATAGGCGTTGTCCTCGTAAACATATATGTTGTTCTCGAGCATGACAGGGACGCCATCGGCAGTGCGCACGCGCTCAACGCAAATCAAGTCAGTTCCAACGACAACACCAAAGAACTGCGCTTCGGTGGAATCCGCCGGCAGTATCTTTCTCGAAATGACGCACGCCCCCGGCTCCATTCCGTTAACGCGGCATGCGTCCGAAAAACTCTGGACGTCATCCTTCTGGCGAATCTTGCGCTTAAGCTTGGGGGCATTGACAAACGTGCCTTTCCCCTGCCGCTTCGTTAGATAGCCCTGCTGGACGAGCTCCTCAATAGCGCGTCGCACGGTAACGCGGCCAACTTTATAGCTCTCAGCCAATTCGAATTCGTTGGGTATCCGCGCGCCTGACTTGTAGGCGCCGGAGTTGATTTCGTTTTTGATGATATCAATAACCTGTTGGTACAGCGGTATCGCTGCTTTACCGTCAGTTAGCCCTTCAGTCGGTGGCATATACCCTCTCCAAGCACAATTAAGTCTAAAACGGGCTTAAGGGCATTCAACAAGTCCTTAAGCCCGCATTAGCATAAAGTATGCTTGCTGCCGCACCAAAATGTCGGATATTTACTCATCTGACCCGAAAAACGCGCAACTACCGCGCTCCTAAGAAAGCGTGAGCAGCTCCGGCAGCTGGTCGATAATCTTGTCCGCGGCATCCTGGCTAAAGCCAAAGCGCTCCTCGCGCTTGGCAATGACTGTCAGGCCGGCTCGCTTGCCAGCGGTGATGCCAGGCACCGAATCCTCAACGCAGCAGCAGCGATTCGCGGGCAGCCCCAGCAGGTCCAGCGCATGCAGGTAGATGTCGGGCTCGGGCTTGCTCTCCTTAAACTGCTCGCCGCTCACCACATACTCAAAGGCATCCGACAGCCCGCATGCGTTGAGCACTTCTTCGATGCTATCCATGGGAGACGAGCTGGCAAGCGCCACACGAACGCCGCGGCGCGGCAGCTCTCGAATCGTATCCACGGCGCCTGGGTTAATCAAAGCCTGATAGTCGCGCGGACGCTTATGGGCCCATTCGTCCCAACGGGCCAACGCTTCCTCCCCAGTGAAATGCCCCTTACCGGCGCGCTCAAACCAATCGACCAGCATATGCAGGAAGAACTGATGCGAGGTACCGACCTGCCCATTCAACTCCTCTTGAGTCAGATTAAGCCCAAGCTCCTTGGCAAACGCGGCAGTCTCGCCCAGGTAGTAATACTCGGTATCGACAATGACACCGTCCATGTCAAAGATAACGGCGTCGAACGGAAATGCGGACACGGCACCCTCCCTAACAAAAGGACGCCCGCGAGCAGGCGCCCGAACCATGCATTAATCGGCGATTCTAGCCCAGCAGCTTATCCAGCGCCACCGCAATACCGTCTTCGTTGTTATTGGCGGTCACCATCTGGGCTACCGCCTTAACCTCATCGACGGCGTTACCCATGGCAACACCGGTACCCGCCCACTCAATCATGGACTTGTCGTTCTGGCCGTCGCCAAACGATACGACCTCGCTGGCATCGATGCCGAGCTTGGGCAGGGCACCCTCGAGCGCACGGGCTTTGTCGATACCGGGCGCCGTGTACTCAAAGTACCAGTCGGCCGTAAACATGCCCGAAAGCGTCTGCTTAAAGGGCGCATACATCTCCTCGTAATGCGCCTGCAGGTAGGCCGGATCGCCCGCCGTCAGCAGCTTGTCCACGGGATAAGCATCAGCGACCTCATGCAGGCTCTCGACCTCGCGGATCTTAAGATCGCACGCATCGCGCTCGTATTTGACGATGTTTTTCTGCGAGCCGTCAGGCAGCGTGATCATGCAGCGGTACGAATCCTCGACGTGCAGATCGCGACCAAGCGAAATCATAGGGATCACGTCAAAATTACGCAGGTGATCAATCAGACGGTGCAGCTCGTCAGCCGGCATGGCCTGGTCAAAAAGAACCTCATCGGTCTGAGCGTCGACCACATGCGCGCCATTGAAAGCGACTAGCAGACCGTCATGGTTTTGAAGGTCGAGCTCCTGCGCCAGAGCATGTAGTCCCCATGCGGGACGGCCCGAAGCCAAAATGAGCTTAATGCCCGACTCCTGCGCCGCGAGCAGCTTTTCGCGCGTGCGCGGGCTGATGACCTTTTGGTCGTTGGTGAGCGTACCGTCGATATCCATCGCGATGGCTTTGATTGCCATATATGCCTCCCTGTCATTGAACAACCTTGTCTGAGCCATCATACAGAACACCCATCGCGACTCCGTTTACAACGGGCAAAAAGTCATATTGTCCCGAACATGAACGGCATGTGGTCGTGAAGCTTTATCGCTCAGGTCAAATACGTCTGCTAGCGACGCTCATCCGTCGGTGCGCCGTCGACGATCGCGATGCCCGCCGAGGCACCCAACGCGCTGGCGCCGGCCTCGATGAATGCGCAAGCCTCTTCGTAATTATGGATACCGCCCGCCGCCTTGATTGCCACGGCATCGCCGAGCACCTCGTGCATCAGCCGCACGTCCTCGAGCTTAGCACCGCCAAAGCTTCTGCCAGTCGATGTCTTAAGGAATCCCGGCTTAGCCTCCAGCGCGATCTCGCATACACGGCGCTTGGCGGCGTCGTCGCCGTCCAGTTTGCACATCTCGACGATCACCTTGTCAGTGATGCCATGCGCGCGACAAAAATCAGCAATGGTAGTCATCTCGCGCTCGATGGCATCAAAATCGCGGTTCTCGACCGACTCCTGATTCAAAACGTAGTCAATCTCGGTAAAGCCACACGCAGCGTATTCCTCAAACCTCGCAAGCTTCTCCTCAAGCGTCATAGTGCCCTGGGGAAAGTCGATGGCGCCGGCAAGGATGATGTCAGAGCCCTCGAGCATGGCGCGGCCCGTCTCGTACTCCTGAAGGTTCGCAAATACGCAGCGAAAGTTGTACTTTAACGCCTTCTCGACATACTGCTCAAACGTGTCCTCGGGGGCATCGATATAGTCGATGTATTTATTGATGGGTTTGGCAAGCGTCATACTGGGCCTCCTTGTTCGGGGCTGACAACCGATTCGTGGTTTCACGCGAAAAACCACGTTCAATGTACGCCCGACATGCAAGGACAGCGTCCGCATTCCGACAAGTGGTATGAAATTAGCCGTAAACGTATATTTACGGACAGCGAATGGCACCGCACGCGGATGCCGACAGCAAGACATCCCCCCTCAATACACCCTCATGCCCATTTAAATAGCAAGGGGCCCGTATCTGTTGGGATACGGGCCCCTTTCGGCCATGACCCATCTCAGCAACAAAGGCTACTTGCGGTGAGCGCGGTAGAACTCGATCGCACCATCTTATCCGAGCCGGGGCACGTTCGCATAGCGTGGCGCGTGACGGTTGCAAAACCACTCCATTTGAAACAAAGGAAAAAAGTACTTGCAAAGACGCGTTCCGACATATAAGTTGATAAAAGACCGCCGTTGCGGTTTTAAGTAGATCGAGCATATTCAGTTTCAGTTTTTAGCGTGTAAGAGAAGGAAGATCGGCAAAGTACAACCCCAAACGCAATGACAACTTAATGAGGTAACTGCCACATGTGAGGCACCCAGGGCATTGCTGTCTCGATTTTGAGCACGATGCCTTCCGCCTTGCATGGGCCGTTCCATCCCGCCCCTGCAGCAACTGCCTCACGGGCTCATTGAAAACCGCATAGCACCCCAACGTCAGCACATCACCCACAGCAAGCACATCACCCACGACAACCAACACATCAACAAACAGCACGAACATCAACCGATTGGAGAAGCTATGACAAACCACCACGCTGAAGACGGCGATAAGAAAAGCATTCTGGATGCCCGCATTGAGCGAGCATATGCAAACGAATATGACGCCGCCTTTGCCGCCGCGACCATCAAGAACTACGCGTCGCTACCGCTCGCGACGATCTTGGCCGACCACCCTCAACTGCTGAAGCGCTGCACAAAGATCATGGGCGACCCCGACATTCGCAAGCTGACAGACCCCTATGCCCCAAAACGCGGCAACGATTCGTACGTTCTTACCGTAGGCTGCCTAGCCCATATGCTTACGGCGCTCGACACGAAACTCAAGCTCGAATGGGAACCCGACGAGCGTCATGAACTCGAAAGCAAGCGGAACACCCTGCGCACCGCACTGTTCCTTCCGTTGGACGGCCTCAAGCGCTGCAACGTCGAGCTCAATACACAGGCGCGGCAAAAGCCCGGGACCACGGGGCAGAAAACTCCAAGACCCCATGCGGCCATCGTCGACCGCAACCGATATAACCGCATGACCGCGCACTTTTCCGCCGAGGGAGCAGCCATAAGGACGCTGATCGACCTGCTGTGCCTCCTGAGCATCAACGAGCTATTTGAGGGCTATCTCGCCCTTGTTCCCGCGACGGCACCCAAGTCGGTAGCAAAGATCATCGAGACCTGCAGACGCCAGTTTGAGCGCCATCGCAATGGCAACGAGATGAACGCCAGCATCGCGCAGTACTACGCGGCTCATTACAAAAATGACGGATGTGCCCCTGTCGAGCATCAGCTGCGGCTCGCCTACACCACGCCCGCCGCAACGCTCCATCGCTTTGGAGCCCTTGGCGCTTGCGAGCCGCACGAACAGGCAGCCTGTCCCACAACCGAGCTCGATCTCAGGCTTGGACGAACCCTGTAGCCCGCCAGCCCCTCCGCGGGCAACAATCCTATTCCACAACACAACCAACAGAAAGGAGTCCTCATGGACACCAATCATTCCCCCATCATCAGCCCCCTCACCATGCGTGAATCCGCCCGAGGTATCACGCTCACCAGCATTTACGATGAGATGCTCGCCCGTCGCGAGCTCTCCGTCATGGGAAACATCGAAACCCCGATGGCCCACGACCTATGCCAGCAGATCCGCCTGCTCGATTCCACCGACCCCAGCCGCCCCATCACCATATTTGTCGCCAGCGCCGGCGGAAGCGTGCGATCGGGTCTTGCGATCTATGACGCCATGCGCCTCGCATCGTGCCCCATCCGCACCGTCTGCCTGGAATTCGCCGCGTCCATGGGCGCCGTGATCTTTATGGGCGGCGACGATCGCCGTATGGCGCCCCATGCAGAGCTCATGATTCACGGCCCGCTGCTCCCCCAGGGGGCAGGCGGCTCGGCACTTGCGCTGCAGGAAACCAGCCGGCGTCTCATGCAGGCCCGCAAGACCCTCACGCAAATCCTCTCGGACCGCAGCGGCCTCACGCCCAAACGCATCCAGTCCCTCACTGCAAAAGACACCTACCTTTCGGCCGAGCGCGCCGTCGAGCTCGGCTTTGCCCACGAAATCCTCTCGACCACCAAGGAGGTCGCCCATGTCTAACCTCACCAGCCGCCTCGCCGCATCTGAGTCCGCATCGTCCACCATCCTCGCCAAGGATCGAACGCTTTCCTGCGACACCCGCCAAACGGGACTCAACAACAACGCACTTGTGATCGGCCCCTCGGGAGCCGGCAAGACCCGAAACGTCCTCAAGCCCAACCTGCTGCAAATGAACGCAAGCTACATCGTGCTCGACACCAAAGGCACGCTCTGTCGCGAAGTGGGACCCGTGCTGGCAGCCCACGGTTACCGCGTGCAATGTCTCAACTTCGCCGACCTCAACACCGTCCCGGCCCTTGCGCCCGGCATCGAGCGCTGCGGCTACAACCCCCTGAGGCACATTCGCCGCAAGGCGGACGGCAGGCCCAACCAGCAGGACATCCTCTCGGTGGCAAAGGCCATCTGCCCCATCGAGGACAACAACCAGCCTTTTTGGGATCATGCGGCGGCAAACCTGCTGTCGTGTCTTATCGCCTACGTCACCGAACAGCTACCCGCCGACGAGCAGACGATCAGCTCGGTCATCAAACTGATCGAGCACCTGCAGGACGGTGCCACGGCCCGATTGTTTGACGATCTGATCACAACCGACCCCCAAAGCTATGCCCTCTCGCTATGGCGGCGCTACGCCATTACGCAAAATGCCGAGCGCATGCACGCGAGCATCGTCGGCATCCTTGCCGAAAAGGTCATGTGTCTGGGATTCGACGGTGCGGCACAGCTCTATCGTGAGTGCCATCAGGTGGACTTCGCTTCCATAGGACACACCCCCTGCGCCCTGTTTGTAACCGTGAGCGATATTGACCGCAATCTCGATCCGCTGACCGGCCTCTTTATTTCGCAGGCGTTTATGGGCCTCATTCGTGAGGCCGATAGGCAGCCCGACGGCAGCCTGCCCGTGCCCGTGCGCTTTATGCTCGATGACTTCGCAAATCTGCAGATCCCCCAGATCGACAACGTGCTCTCGATTATTCGAAGCCGCAGCATCTGGGCGACGCTGCTGCTGCAGTCGACCAACCAGCTCGATGCGCTCTATGGCGAGGCACGCGCACGCTCCATCATGGGCTACTGCGACACGCATCTGGTGCTGGCGTTCCAGGATCCCGAGAGTGCCCGGGTGTTTTCCGATCGCGCCGACGCGCTGCCCAGCACGCTCATGGCGACACCCGTCGACCGTTCCTGGCTGTTCGTCCGCGGCCACACTCCCGAACAGGTCGAGCGCTTTAGGCTCGAAGACCATCCGCTCTACGGGGAGCTGCCCGAGGCGCAGCGAGGCCATGCGGAGGCTGAGATCTAGGCGCAGGGTTCTCGCAGTGCGCGGCGCCCCGGCGATGTTCCACAAAGGCCGTGTACCCCGGGACCACGGCAAAGCAAAGGGGCCCGCATCCGATAGGATGCGGGCCCCTGACTATAAGGCGCGATGCGTTAACAGCAGCGACTACTTGCGATGCGCGCGGTAGAACTCGATGAGCGCCTGGGTCGAAGCGTCCTGCTCGGCCTTGGCGGCGTCGTCATGGAAGGCCGGGGTGATCTGCTTGGCAAGCTGCTTGCCCAGCTCGACGCCCCACTGGTCGTAGGAGTCGATGCCCCAGACCGTGCCCTCGACAAACGTGATGTGCTCGTACAGGGCGATGAGCTCACCGAGTGCGAACGGGGTCAGCGTGTCGCCGAAGATCGAGGTCGTCGGACGGTTGCCCTCAAAGCAGCGGGCCGGGACAATCTGCTCGGGCGTGCCCTCGGCGCGCACCTCATCGGCCGTCTTACCAAAGGCGAGCGCCTTGGTCTGGGCCAGGAAGTTGCCCAGGAACAGCTCGTGGACATCCTGGCCGCCGTCGGTTGCGGGGTTGGCAGTATTGGCGAAGGCGATGAAATCGGCCGGAACCACCACGGTACCCTGGTGCAGCAGCTGGTAGAAGGCGTGCTGACCGTTGGTGCCGGGCTCGCCCCAGAAGATCTCACCGGTGTCGGAGGTCACGGCGCTGCCGTCCCAGCGGACGTGCTTGCCGTTGGACTCCATGGTGAGCTGCTGCAGGTAGGCCGGGAAACGGTGCAGATACTGGCAGTACGGCAGCACGGCGTGGCTCTTGGAGCCGAAGAAGTTGACGTACCAGACGTTGAACAGGCCCATCAGCGCGACGGCGTTGCTCTCGAGCGGCGTGTTGCAGAAGTACTCGTCGATGGCATGGAAGCCCTCGAGGAACTGCTGGAAGCGCTCGGGGCCGAGCACGACGATCAGCGACAGGCCCACGGCGGAGTCGACGGAGTAGCGGCCGCCAACCCAGTTCCAGAAGCCGAAGGCGTTGGCGGGGTCGATACCGAAGGCCTCAACCTTCTCGAGTGCGGTGGAAACGGCGACGAAGTGCTTTGCCACGGCCTCGGCGTTCTGCTCATCGGAGCCGTCGATGGCGCCCTGAGCCTTGAGCTGCTCGAGCATCCAGGTCTTGACCTCGCGAGCGTTGGTGAGAGTCTCGAGCGTGGTGAAGGTCTTGGAGACGATGATCACGAGCGTGGTCTCGGGATCGAGGCCCTTGAGCTTCTCTGCCTGATCGTTGGGGTCGATGTTGGAGATATAGCGGCAGTCGATACCGGCGTCGGCATAGGGACGCAGGGCCTCGTAAGCCATGACCGGGCCCAGATCGGAGCCGCCGATGCCGATAGACACCAGGTGCTCGATCTTCTTGCCGGTAACGCCCTTCCACTCACCGGAGCGCACGCGCTCGGCGAAGGCATACATGCGGTCGAGGACCTCGTGCACGTCGGCGACGACATCCTGGCCGTCGACGATAAGCTGGCCCTTCTCGCTTGCCGGACGGCGCAGCGCGGTGTGCAGGACGGCGCGGTCCTCGGTGGTGTTGATGTGCTCGCCGGAGAACATGGCGTCACGGCGCTCCTCGAGCTTCACCTCGCGGGGAAGATCGCACAGCAGCTTGACGGTCTCATCGGTCACCAGGTTCTTCGACAGATCGAAGTGCAGGTCACCGGCGTCAAAGCTCAGCTTGTTCACGCGCTCGGCATCGGCAGCGAACCAGGCCTTGAGGTCGATACCATCGGCCTCAAGCTTCTCCTGATGAGCCTCGAGTGCCTTCCAAGCGGCAGTCGACGTAGCATCGATAGGTGCGGCAACAGTTGCCATAGAGTCCTCCTCAGCATACGGGCGCATGCCTCCATGCGCCCGGACATTCAGATGCCACTATTCTAGCGCAGGTCAAGACTATAATCAGCGAGCGTTGCCAATCGGCCCCCAAACGGCAACCGATCAAAAAGGGACAGGCTTATTTTGGCAGGTCAAACGCTTTACCAACCAAAAATAACCCGTCCTTTTATGGCAAATATTAGGCCGCGGCGCAGACGCTACCGAGCAACTCACGCAGAGGAGACCCGATGCCCTCCAGCAGTTCGGGCGCGATAATGGCAAAAACGGGAACCTCACCGGTACCCACGACAGCAGGCACCTTGCCCTCCGAGACAACGCATCCATAAGGGACAAAACCGTCTTCGCCGGCATCGAGCGCCGCCATGCGACGCGCGAGCTCGCGCGCGAAGCCAGCAGTATCGGCATCGCCGATCGCCAGGACAAAGTCCACGCCTTCGTCGGTCGCCAGGGCCACGGCTTCGTCGATCAGCTCGTCTCCCCCGTCGTCCTCAACCGAGCCGCAGCGGAAAAGCACGCGCTCGAGTAGGGCTCGATCAAGCGAGCCGAGTGCCGCCGAGACGAGCTCATCACGCGTATGCTTGTCTCCGCCCAGCACGACCAGCGCCTTGGTGCCACCGTAGTGAGCGACCAATCGTCCGCACCAGCGAGCCACGTCCCCATCCGCAACAAGGCGTGTCGGCATTCCAAACCCATAATTGACCATCTTTCCCACAACCCTTCCGTGCGCATAGGCGGTATCAATCGTTAGGCTCATGCTACGAAGCAAGGTTTTCCGAGCTGTTTCGCACTCTTTAGAGCTGCGTTAAAAACCCGATCCAACCGCACGACCATACCTACCAAAACAAACCAGTCCCTTTTTGACAGGTTTTGACGATATCCGGACGAGCGGGTATTATCGAACAGATATTCGATAAGAACATGTGTTTGATGAAAGGACACGGATGACGCACGAGCAGCACACCTATATCTGCATCGACCTCAAGACGTTTTATGCCAGCGTCGAGTGCGTCGACCGTGGACTCGATCCGCTCACCACCAACCTGGTCGTTGCCGACGAATCGCGCGGACGCACGACCATCTGCCTCGCCATCACGCAGGCCATGAAGGACTTAGGGATTCACAATCGCTGCCGCCTATTTGAGATTCCCGATGGCATCGACTACATCACGGCCGTACCGCGCATGCAGCACTACATGGAGGTGTCGGCACAGATCTACGGTATCTACCTGGAATACGTCAGTCCGCAAGACGTGCACGTCTACTCCATCGATGAGTGCTTTATCGACGTGACGCCCTATCTGGACCTCTATCACACCGATGCGGAAGGGTTCGCCTGCACGCTGCGCGACGAGGTCTTGGCGCGCACCGGCATCACGGCGACGGTCGGCATCGGCCCCAACCTATTTCAGGCCAAGGTGGCGCTCGACGTCACCGCCAAGCACGTAGCCAGCCGCATTGGCGTACTCGACGACGAAACCTTTCGCAAAGAAATCTGGCCCCACCGCCCCATCACCGATATCTGGGGCATCGGTCCCGGTGTGGCAGCCCGACTCGAAAAGTATGGCGTCTACGACCTGATGGGCGTCGCCGCACTCGACGAGAACCTGCTCTACGACGAGCTCGGCGTCAATGCCGAATATCTCATCGACCACGCCTTTGGGCGCGAACCGACAACCATCGCAGACATCCAAGCCTATCGCCCGCAAGCAACTTCGATCACCACAGGACAGGTGCTCTCGAAGGGTTATGCCTACGAGCAGGCCTACACCGTCTTGCGCGAGATGGTCGACAACGCCGTGTTGGACTTGGTCGATAAGCACGTGGTCTGCGACAGCATCTCGCTCTTTGTGGGCTACGCGAGCGAGCGCGCCGACATACGCCGCCTCGAC
>CAJKZO010000012.1:0-23080 GCA_905204365.1 uncultured Collinsella sp. | reverse complement strand
CCATGTTAGACGTAGACACGTCGCCGTCCAAAATGCCGTTTGCGCCGATAAAGGCTGCGTCGATTCCCAGCGCGCGCAAGGTGTCCTCGGCCGTGGGGCCCACAAAGGCGGCAGTGCGGCGACGGTACACGCCGCCCACCAGGCACAGTTCGCAGTCTTCGCGCGCCTCGAGCAGGTTAAACACCGAAAGCGAATTGGTCACAATGCGCAGGCGAAACGCCGGCAGCATCGAGGCCATCTGCTCAACCGTGGTGCCCGTGCCCAAAAAGATGGTCGAGCCTTCCTCGATAAGCTCCACAGAACGGTGCGCAATCTGCAACTTTTCCTCGGCATGTTTCGTGCGCTTCTCGCTGTGCGAATACTCATGGCGCAGCATAGCGTGTGGACGGCTCTGCGCACTGCGGGCTCCGCCGTGCACGCGCTCGATCTCGCCCAGGCTCGCAAGCTCCTCAAGGTCACGGCGGATCGTCATATCCGAGACACCTAACGCATCCGAAATCTCCTTGACCGAGACCGTTCCCTGTTCCTCGAGCAGCTGCCGAACCTTATCCTGTCGCTCCGCTTTAATCACGATGAGTCCTCGCTGTTCCACGCTCACGTCAATTCAAACAATAACGAACAAATTGTATCAGACTCGCGCGCGTCAGAAATGAACGCCCGCACAGCTCCAATCATCACTTTTTTGAGAAAAATACCCCTGCTTTAGTGGGGTGTAGTGATAATCTCGCCTGTTCGCGCTACAGTTTGTCCGAAATACCTCGATGTTAGGAACCAAATGATCACTTCCGAGCTTTTCGGCACCGCGCCGTGCGGTACCCCCGTTCATCGTTACACCCTCAACGGGCCCGAGATCTGCGTTCGCATTATGGACTATGGCGCCACCGTGCTGGGCATCGACGTACCCGACATCCCTGGCAACGTTCGCGATGTGGTGCTGGGCTTCGATAAGCTCGAGGATTACTTTGACAACCCCGCCTGCTTTGGCGCGACCATCGGCCCCGTGGCAAACCGCACCGCAGGCGCCACAGTCACCATCGACGGTACGGACTGGCATATGCTGGCCAACGAAGGCGTCAACAACCTGCACAGCGATCTTGAGCACGGCCTGCATAAGCGCGTGTGGGACGTTGAGCTCGACGAGGTCCACAATGCCGTGCGCATGACCACCTCGCTTGAGGATGGCGAGTTGGGCCTTCCCGGCAACCGCACCTTTACGGCCGTGTTTACCGTGACGCGTACCGGCTGCTTCCGTATCGAATACGGCTGCGAGAGCGACCGCGCCACCTACGTGTCCATGACCAACCACACGTACTTTAACCTTGCCGGCCATAACGCCGGCATGGACTGCGAGCATTTCTTTGTCGCCAACGCCGCCCACTACCTGCCCATCAACGAGCAGAACATCCCCACCGGCGAGATTGCTCCGGTCGAGGGCACACCGTTTGACTTCCGTGAGCTGCGCCCCGTCGCGCCTGGCATGGAGGCCGACGATCCACAGATTAAGCAGGCACGCGGCTACGACCACTGCTTGTGCATCGATGACTATCAGTACGGTCGCAACCTGCGCCGCGCCCTGCACGTCGAGGAGATGTGGACCGGCCGCGAGATGGACTACTACACCACCGCCCCGGGCGTGCAGCTCTACACCGGCAACTGGCTGGGCGACGAGCACGCCAAGGACGATGCCAACTACGGTTGGGGCGCCGGCTTTGCTCTCGAGGCCGAGATGTACCCCGACACGCCGCACCAGCCGCTGTTCCCACAGGGCATTGTGGGCCCGGGTCACCCCTACAGCAATGTAATCGAATACCACTTTATGAGGCACTAAGCCCACTGCGCAACATACCGCAACAGCAGCGCCCGCCGGCACACCGCCGACGGGCGTTTTTCATCTTTTGGGCTCTTTTTCGCTGTGACTGTATGAGTGACATATCAAAACTATGCCCATTTACTACGCTTAGCCCGGGATGCTCGACCATGCACCGGTTTTTGTTAAATGCGCGAGCCGTCTACCTGCGGTTTTGTTTTTCTCAAATTCGACATGCTCGGCGATAACCGATCAAACGTAGTAAATGGGCATAGTTTTTGACAGGCGGCATCGCGCGCGTCCCTCGCAAGGGCAAAATGATCCGTTTTCCTCCGTCCCCAAGGGATCAGTTGAACAGATTGTCGATGGGATCGGGGGCGGAACTGGGGAGATAGCGGATTTCTAGCTCTATGCCGAGTTCTTGCAGCTCTTTGAGGGCGGCAACGTCGGCATCGTCTATGGCGACCGCGGGCGTTACAGAGCGTTTGCCCTCCCCTGCCTGTATATGGCCAATGCTGATCTTGGTAATCGGCACACCACCCTTAACCAGCGCGAGTGCATCGGCGGGTGAGGCCACCATGATCAGAATCAACTGGCGCGGCGTTGCGGTATGAATGATGTCGATGGTCCTTTGCACCGAGAAAAACCGCGTCCACACGCCCTCGGGCGCCGCGACCCTCATAGGCGCCCACTTGCGCGAATCCGCCGCGATCTCATCGTTGACGATTAGGACAAGGTTGGAGCCCACGGCTTCGTTCCACAGCTCAACGTCTTGCCCGTAAATGAAACGGTCATCGATACGCGTGAGAAGGATCCTGGGTTGAGCCATCACTGCCCCATTCTGCTTGAGACCCGTAAGAGCAAGACATCACGCCTCCAATATTAGTGCATTTAAAGTGAGAAAAGCCGTCAGAACACTTGCGCGGATTTGTGATGTCCCGTATCATAGACAGCCGTTGACGCCTCAGTTGCGTCACCACATGGCCGCCAGCGTAGCTCAGTTGGTAGAGCACCGCTCTCGTAAAGCGGGGGTCACCGGTTCGAGCCCGGTCGCTGGCTCCATTGCACAAGATAGCCGCCTTCGGGCGGCTTTTTTGTTGCCGATTTAGAGTGCGCGTGCGCCAATCCACGTATCGTAACGGCCTCAACTCCCCTACTCAAAAACAGAAAGCCCCGCCAACCGCAATCCCCAAGGGAACCGCGATTAACGGGGCTCAAGCGCGCTCCTCAATGGAATCACGCCATCAGACGAGTAGCTCAGCCGAGCAGCGCGCTACTCCTGCCAGTAAGCGTCGGCAAGCAGCTTAAAGCAGATCTTCTTGACCGGCTGCGCGCCATCGCCCGGGAACTCGAGCGTGGGCATATGAGGTTCGCCGGCAACAAACAACGCAAACTTGTCGTCAGCAAGATCGCCGGCGATTGAGGCGTCGGAATCGACCAGATCGTAGTCGTCCTTCTCGTCAAACTCCTGAACCAGCGTCAGGCTGCCCGTGGCAACCTTAAAGGCCTCGCGACCCTCGACATCAATCTGCAGGTCGTGATAGCGCTGATGCGTCTCATAGTGAGCCTCGGCCTCGGGACGCGTCGTGGGAGCCATGACGTTCGCATAGACCTTGTCGCCCAGAATCGGATGGCTGCCGACCTCGAGCTGCGCCGGATCGTTCTCCTCGAGCCAGTCAATCAGCACATCGAGGCCCTTGAGCATTCCGCGGTATTCCTCGATATCGCCCAATGCACCGTAAATCATCTAAATCCCCTCTCGGATCGTTTCTTTGGCGGCTACTCGGCAAACGCGTTACCGACGCTGTTGCCGCCCACCTACGTCTCGACTAGGGTAAAGTCGGGACTGGACACGACAAAGCCGGCGTCGCGCCCCGGCATAATGCTACTGCACTTGTCGTCGGCTCTAACCACAAGCAAACAACCGATGCCGAGGCCGCGGCACAAGCTCCTACAGCTCGGTCACGACAACGCCGTTGTAGACCTCGTCCCAACGGTCCATGACCAGATGGCCGGTCATGGGATCCATGGCGTTGAGCTTGCCGCAGGTGTTGGCGGTACGCAGCACCGTCTCGTCATCCGCACCAGCAGCAATCGCATGTGCGAAGCCGGCAATGGTCGAATCGCCCGAGCCCGTGGCGTTAACGGCAGGGATATCGGGCGTCTTTGCGCGGAACGCACGGCCATTGTGGAAGCCAACGGAGCCGGCAGCGCCCATGGACACGACGACCCAGGGGATATCGGAGAAGCGGGCGTCAGATGCGAGCGCGGCACGGAGCTCGTCCACATCGTCGGTGGTAAAGTTCGTGCCCAGAAGGCCGTTGATCTCGGTCAGGTTAGGCTTGACCAGCTCGGGCTTAATTTCGGACTTAAGGGCGGCCTCGAGCGAAGCACCCGAGGTATCGAGCAGCACCTTGGCGCCGGCGTTCTCGGCAATGCCCGTAATCTTGGCATAGTAGTCTGCCTCGACACCGCGGGGTAGCGAACCCGAGATGGTAACGACAGCGGCCTTGCTCGCGAGCTCGGTAAACTTGGCGGTAAAGGCATCGAGCTCCTCGGGGGCAATTGTCGGGCCGCTCTCGAGCAGCTCGGTCTGGTTGCCGGCGTGGAGGATGTTGAGGCAAATGCGAGTCTCGCCCTTGATGGGCACAAAGTCGTTGTTAATGCCGTTAGCGTCCATGAGCTCGGCCATATAGGCGCCCATATGGCCACCAAGCAGACCGGTTGCCACAACATCGTCGCCCAACTGACCAAGGACGCGGGCTACGTTAAGGCCCTTGCCGCCGGCGGTCTTTTCGGGCGTCACGCGGTTGACGTCGTCGATAACAAGCTCATCGAGCTGATAGCGCGTATCGACAGACGGGTTCATCGTAACGGTGAGGATCATTTTTAGCTCCTTATCTCGCAGGCTCCTTATGCCTCGCGATACGAGTCGACAAAACGGAATTACAGAATCTCAATCGTGAACGAGCGAACGACGGTCTCCTTGGGCTTGGCGACAAGGCAGCCGCGCTTATGCTCAAGTACGTCGTCCTCATCGGAGCAGGTCGAGAGGCCGCCCCAGGGTTCAACTGCCACAAAATCGCCCTCGGGCTTACTCCACACAATGAGATACGGGAAGCCCTCAAAGCTCAGGCGAACGCCCTTGTCCTCGCCCTTCTTGGAAAGCGTGACCTGACGACTCTCGAGTACGTCAAAGATGGTCTCCGCAAAATCGAAGAGCTCGTGCGACAAGGGCAGCGTCTTTCCCACCATGGGGTTCTTGGAGCGGTTTGCCACGTCAATCAATCCAGTCGAGGGAACGGCGGTGCAAAGCTCCGCAGCCTCATCTTTCTCGAAGCGCAACTCGTAGTCCGTATAGGCCTCGCCCTCGTCGAGCGGGCACCTAAAGCCGGGATGACCGCCAATAAAGAACGGCATGTCCTCGGTGCCCTCGTTGGTCACCTCGTAGGAAACGCGCACGGCAGCGTCCTCGAGCGTATAGCGGGCGACGAGCTTAAACGGATACGGATAATCGCTCAGCAATGCAGCGTTATCCTCGGATGCCAGGCACATCGCCAGCTCGTTTGCGCTTTGGCTCAGCAGCTTCCACTCCTGTTTGCGCGCAAACCCGTGGCGAGCGAGCTTTACATGATGCCCGGCAAACGTCATGGCGTTGCCATCGCGCAAGCCTCCGCAAATCGGAAAGCAGACCGGCGCCTGACCAGACCATACGGCGGGATCACCCTGCCACAAATACTCACGACCGTCAGCCTCAATCGAGGTAAACGAGCCGCCGGCCGTGGACACCTTAATAGAAATCGAATCGTTGGAGAGAGCGTATTCCATTGCCCATCCTTTCGAACAACTACTTTTTGCTCGCAAGAACCCGTCTCGGCCCTGACCAAAGGACAAGCCCGCACGTTCATCGATGCGTCCGGTATCCCAGCCATGCAACGGGGTACCATACAGACATTGATGCAATTACAGCTGAAAGGCCTTCTTATGCGAACCATCATCCTCTACGCCTCGCGCCATCACGGCAATACGAAAAAGCTCGTGGACGCCATCGTCGAGGCACACCCCGAGATCGATACCCTCGACGTCAAGGCACTCGGTAAAAACGAGTACCCCAACCTGCACGAATATCATCTGATCGGTGTCGCCACGGGCATCTATTACTCCGAGATCGACAAAGATATGGCACGCGTGCTCACTAACGTGCTGCAGCCGCAGGACAAGGTGTTTGGCCTTATGACCTACGGTGGCAAAAACAAGTGGTACGGCAAGGATATCGATGGCATCTGCCGCATGAAGCAGGCCATCTTTATGGGTGTCTACGGCTGCCCCGGCTTTGATACGTGGGGGCCGTTCAAACTCACCGGCGGTGTCCAAAAGGGACACCCGACCGCTGAGGAAATTAAGGGCGCCGTCGACTTCTTCGACAAGATCGAAGACGAGTATGGCGACATCATCGTCGAAGAGTACGCCAAGCGTGAGAAGCGCCTAGCATACGAGAAGGAGCATCCTGCAGGAGGCCTGGTGGCCGGCGTTAAGCGCACGGCAAAGAAGATCGCTAACAAGCTGTAACTGTGAAGGTGCTTTTGAGCGTTTAACCCATACGGCGGACCCGAGCAGATTCGGGCCCGCCGTCTTTTTCTATCGTTACTCGGTAAAGGCGTTGCCGACGCTCTGGCCGCCAACATACGTCTCGACGAGGGTGAGCTCATGGTCGAACACGACAAAGTCGGCGTCGCGACCCGGCATGATGCTGCCACACTTATCCTCGATGTGCGCGGAGCGTGCCGGCACCTCGGTTGCCATGCGAATGGCGATATCGGCGCTGGCGATGCCCCAGTCGACGATGTTCTTGACGCCCTGGGCAAGCGTGAGCACCGAGCCGGCAATGCTCTTGCCGTCGGCGAGCCAGCACAGGTTGTCCTTCATGATGACGTCCATGCCGCCACTGGTGTAGCTGCCCTCGGGCATGCCGCCGCAACCCAGGCAGTCGGTGATGAGCACCGTGTGCTGCCAGCCCTTTGCCTGCAGCAGCGCCTTGATGGCGGCAGGATTTACGTGCTTGCCGTCACAGATGATCTCGGCGTAGGTCTCGGGCGTGGACATTGCAGCACCCACAACACCGGGCTCGCGGTGATGCAGGCCGCGCTGACCGTTATAGGTATGCGTAAAGCAGCTGGCACCGGCGTTGATGGCGGCGATGCACTCATCGTAGGTGGCGTCGGAGTGACCGATGCTGGTCACCACACCCTTGGCGTTCAGAGCAGCCGCATAAGCAGCGGCACCGTCGCGCTCGGCCGCCATGGCGCTCTTAACGATGCGACCACCCGCAGCCTCCTGCCACTGATCGAAGACCTCCTCGGAGGGATCGATAAGATAAGCGGGGTTCTGCGCGCCCACGTGCTTCATGGTAAAGAAGGGGCCCTCCAGGTAGATACCCTGAATGCGAGCACCGCAGAAGTCGGGGCCACGGCCCTCATCGGCCTGGGCGATAGCAGCGCAGGCGTCCTTGATCTGCTCGATGCCATCGGTGAACGTCGTGGGCAGCCAGCTGGTGGTACCGCGACGGGCGAGCTCGGTCGAGCTGATATCGATACCCTCGGGATCGTTATCGGTAGTTGAGTGGTTGTAGAAGCCATGGATGTGAGTATCGACCATGCCCGGTGCGATCCACGATCCCGTGTAGTCCTTAATCTCGCAAGAGGGCTCGTCGGCCTGCCAGGCGCCAAAGACGCCATCCTCGACCATAAGATAGCCGCCCAGTTGCGGGCCTGCCGGCAAGAAGAACTTGTCAGCCTTAATTGCGTACGTGCTCATATGCACTCCTCGCTTCTAAAGCAGTTGACTGTGGTGATGCTTATACCCAGCTCACGTAAAACAAAAAGCGCCCGCCCGCCGTTATGAGCGGACGGGCGCCCTTACAGGGGGACGCGATTAAGCGGTGAAGGGGTGAATCGTCACGCCCTTAACCACGCGGTTGACCGTGCCGGTGGGGCTCGGCGTATCGGGCGTGTTGCCCACGCGTACGGAGTTGAGCAGGCTGATAGCCTGGGCAAACATCACGAACGGCAGAGCAAGGTAGCCCTCGGGAAGTGCCTCGTAGCCCTTAAAGGTGAAGGACTCACCCTCATAGACGGTGGCACCTTCCTGCTGAACGGCGATGGTGTGCTGAGCGATCTCGTCGCCACCGATCTCGTTGAGGATGTCGATGTCGTACTGACGGGTGTAGGCGTCGTTGTTGACGAACACGAAGACGAGCGTCTTATCGTCGACGAAGGACTTAGGTCCGTGACGATAGCCCATGGAGGTGTCGTAGGAAGTAGCGACCAGACCGTGAGCGAGCTCGAGGATCTTGAGCTGGCTCTCCTGGGCAAGGCCACCGAAGGAGCCAGAACCCAAGTAGGTCACGCGGTTGAAGTCGCCAGCCAGGTAATCGGCGATCTCGGGCTCACGGGAGATGACCTCCTCGCCCATCTTGGCGATGGTCTCGACCCACTCGGCCTTCTGCTCGTCAGAGGCAGTGTCGAAAATAAGGGTGGAGAGCAGGGTCATGCAGGAATAAGAACCGGTCATGGCGAAGCCCTTGTCGTTGGCGCGCGGAATGAGCAGCGTCAGCGCATTGGGATCATCGGCGGACTCGACGGCGAGCTTGCCCTCGGGAGCGCAGGTGATGTTGAGGAACTTGACGTTGTGGACGAGCTCCTTGGCAACGGCAACGGCGGCAAGGCTCTCGGGGCTGTTGCCAGAGCGGGCAAAGGAAACCACGAGCGTGGGATCCTCGGCGCGCAGGAAGTCACGCGGGGCGCTCACGATGTCGGTCGTGGCGATGGGCTTAAAGTCGTAGAGATCAGTGTTGCCAGCGTGACGCAGGTACGGGGCACAGGTATCGCCAACGTAGTCGGACGTACCGGCACCGGTAAAGACAACGGACAGACGGCCCTCGCCCATAGCGCGAGCCTCGGCCAGGAAGGCCTCGATGGCCTCCTTGTTCTCGCGATAGATGTTGAGCGTATCACGCCAAAGCTCGGGCTGCTGAGCAATCTCGGCCGTGGTGATCTGGGCGCCGAGCTCGGTGAGCTCCTCGACACTCTTCTCGAACATTTCTAATACCTCTCTCTAGAAGTAATCCTCTGACGTGCAATTATACACTTCAGTTGGTTATCTGGTAGTAACCAGTTAAATGCAAAGAATCATCATATGGATACGATGCGAACACTAGTCGCTACGCTGGTGGTAAACCTTGTATTTAAACTGATCGGCACGAGCAACCGAGAGTGTATACTCCACAACCTCGTTTGACTCGTTATACGTAGTCCTGACCAAATCGAGCACAGGCGAGCCCTCGACAATTCCCAAAAGGTGGGCGTCGGTGGGACGGGCTATGCTCGCATAGAACTCCTCCTCGGCCACGCGTATCTTTTGCTGAAAGTCTTGCTCAATCACATCGTAAAGCGGCTTACGCTCCAGTAGCGGTCGCTTTAGGGACAGAAATTGACGAACCGGTAGATAGCTGCGTTCGACCATCATGGGCATGTTGTCGGCAGAACGAAGGCGCTTGAGCTTAAAAATGCGATCACCGATACGCAATCCCATATGCTCGGCCAGATTTTTATCGGCCTCCATCTCGCAAAACTCGAGAATCGTGGTCTCGGGGTCGCGACCCATCGCGCGCATCTGCTCGGTAAAGCTGTAGGACTGCATAAGATTGGTTGCCTTTGCCGAACGGTCGGTCACAAAGGTACCGCGACCGTGCTGCCGAACCACCAGTCCTAAACGCTCCAGTTCCTGCAGAGCCAGGCGTACCGTAGTGCGCGAGAGACCATAGCGCTCCGAAAGTTCGCGCTCGGAAGGAATCATGTCACCGGCGCGATATTCATGGTCGATCTTTTCGGTCAGAATATCGACCAGCTGATCGTACAGCGGCTGCTTACGCGCTCCGATCGCCATCCTATCCTCCCATTTTCTCAAACTCGGCTACTACCTTGGGTGTTTAGCATTATCTGCCTGCCACACCCGAATCAACAAGAAAACAAAAGCCGCGCGCTCTTTCGAGCACGCGGCTTTTAACATACACATGGCTTAAGGGGTCGGGGTGTGAGCCGCGTAGGGACACACCCCTCAAGCTAGAGCCTTACCAGATGCTCGGCCAGAGACCAAGCGGGCCAGCGCCCAGGATGCCAAGGACGAAGAGCAGGAGAATGCCCTTGGTCGGGGTCCAGCTGTGCTTAGCGAACATGTAGTAAAGCAGCAGCGTAAGCATAAGCGGGACGAGCTTCGGGACGATGGTGTTGAGGGTGTCGGCAACAGAGAAGTTGACCGGATCCTCGGTAACGGTGCCGTAGGTAACGGACTCCATGCCGTTGCCCAGATCGGCGACGCCGCACTCGACGGGGTTGCCGTCGGCATCGGTGGCGGTGAGGGCGTTACCGTCCTCATCGGTCATGGCGATGGTACCGGCCTCAGCGGTCTCGGTATCGATGCCCTCCATACCGGTGAAGTTCTCGGCCTCCTTCTCGGAGACGATCACGGTAGTAGCGGAGAGGCCACGGGTGGTGCCGTTGGGGATCTGGAGGTTGATCTGGGTGCCACCCATGGTGACGACCAGGCAACCGACGACGAAGACGCCCATGATGGAAGCGGCACGCGTGAAGGCCTGCATGTTGGCGGTCAGGGCGTCAATAGCGCTGGTGCCAAGCTTGTAGGACCAGTTCATGAGCCAGAAGCGCAGAGCGAACTGGACGACGTTGAAGATCACCAGGAAGATGATCGGTGCAGCGGCGTTGCCGTTGATGGCCATGTTGGAGGTGATGCCGGCCGTGATAGGCACGAGCGTCAGCCAGAACAGAGCGTCACCGATACCACCGAGCGGGCCCATTGCGGCAACGCGGACGGCGCGGATCGTGGGGATGTCAACCTTGTTCTGCTCGAGCGAAAGCACGATGCCCATAACAAAGGTGACGAGGAACGGGTGAGTGTTGAAGAACTCCAGGTTGTGGCTCATGGAAGCCGCGAGGTCGTTCTTGTTGGTGTGGATCTTCTCCAGACCGGGGATGATGGAGTAAAGCCAGCCAGCGGCCTGCATGCGCTCGTAGTTGAACGATGCCTGCAGGAAGCAGGAGCGCCAAGCCATCTTGTTGAGGGTCTTCTGGTCGAGCTGCGGAGCAGGAGTGAGATCCTCGTAGTGCTCCGGGATTACATACTCATTAGATGCCATCTTCGAAGTCACCTCCGTCAGAAACAGCTGCACCCTTCAGCTCGGTCTGCTGCTGGAAGTCCCAGAAAGCGATGCCGAAGCCGATGAGAGCGAGGATGAGCAGAGCAGGGGTTGCCAGAGAATCGTTGGCAACGGTGATGAGCGCGAGGCCAAAGCCCATGAGGAAGAAGCCCCACATATCGCGGTTCATCATAACCTTGAGCAGGACGGCGAAGCCGACGAAGCGCATCATGCCGCCTGCAGCGGACAGACCGGTCTGCAGCCAAGTCGGGATGGCGGAAGCGATGGTCTGACCAATGGTAGCGCCAGCGATGAAGAACAGGGTGACGACGACAGCGAAGATCAGGCCGAGCAGAGCCATGGCGAAGTAGTTCAGGCGCTCGATGCCCTTGGTGTCCGCGTTATGAGCCATGTTATCGGCCGTGGACATAAGCGGGGACATAAGCGTGAAGACCAGGGTAACGCCAAGCTGGCCGAGCAGGGCGAACGGAATGGCGAGGCCGACTGCCGCGTTGGGCTCGAGACCCGTAGCGATAGCGAGAATGGCCGCCATGATGCCGCCAATGACGGCGTTAGGCGGCTGAGCGCCTCCGATCGGCATGTTGCCGATCGTCATGAGCTGATAGGTACCACCCACGAGAAGACCGGTGTTGAGGTCGCCAAGGATAAGACCGATGACGGCGCCGGTGACGATGGGCTGATAGAGAGACTCGAGGAAGTCAAACTGGTCGATTGCCGCGATGAACGTGACGACGAAGACCAGAGCGATCTGGATGATCGAGTATTCCATCTTGCTCCTCCTTTCAAAATGAATGTACGCACTTTGGATATCACGTACAGAACGTCAGGGTTTCACTCCTGACAACGTGGATCACGAGGATTACGAGAAGAGCTTGCTCGTGTCCTCAACAGGCGTGCTCGGAACGCGCCTGATCTCCAACTCCACCCCCAATTCCTGCAGCTCTTTAAACGCAGCGACATCCTCGTCGTTAACTGCGACGGAGGTGGCGACTTGGCGCTTTCCTTCCGACATGTGCATGTTGCCGATGTTTACCTTCTTTATAGGCACACCGCCCTTGACGAGCGTAAGCACGTCTTCCGGTGTTTCGGCCACGATGAAGATCTTCTGGCGCGGGCTCGCCTTGCCGATGACGTCGATGGTCTTCTGCAGAGAGAAGAAACGCGTAGCGACGCCGGCGGGAGCGGCCATCTTCATGAGGTTCTGGCGCATGGTGTTGGTCGCCACGTCGTCGTTGGCGACGAGGATGAGGTTGGAGCCCAGAGTGGAGTTCCACTGGGTGGCAACCTGACCATGAACCAGTCGGTTATCGATGCGGGTAAGAAGAATGTTGGGTTCTGCCATGTTAATCAGCTTCCTTTCGTTATTTGCTGACGACAGTTACTTGATCTCCTGAATCGCGTAACGCGAAACATCTACGACGGCTCCGGATCGGACTTTGATCTGGACCTTCTCGCCTTCGATGCCTTTGACGGTTCCGTAGATACCGCCGGCGAAAAGAACCTCCTGACCCGGCTTGAGCTCGGTATGCAGCTCCTTGAAGTACTTCTGCTTCTTCTTCATGTTGATTTGCGACCAGATGGTGTAAATCAAGCCCATGATGACAAGCAGGCCCAAAAGAGCGATCGAGGAGCTCAAGACGCTGGCTCCGAAATCGGCCATTAGATGCCGTCCTCGTCGCCGAAGATATCCTCTTCCTCGGCACCAGCAACGGATGCGACCGTCTGGGCGGTGATGCCCGTCTGGCCAACGGTCACTGCCTGCTCGCCAAGCTCGGCAAGCGTGGCATTGCCGCGGAGGAACAGAAGCTCAATAACCATGGGAAGGTTGGTGCCAGTCAGAACCTCGACGTTGTCGACATCCTGGGCAATCATCATCGACTGGTTGAACGGGGTGCCGCCAAGCAGGTCGGTAAAGACGAGCACGCCATCGCACTCCTCGCGCATGGCGGTAATAGCGGCGCGGAGATCCTCACCGTAGGATGCGGCCTGGTCGCCCTCAAAAGGAACGACGGTAAAAGCAGGCTGGTCGCCGGCAACCATAGCGATAGCGCTTGCAAGGCCGGGTGCGAACTGTCCATGACCGGTAAGAATAAAGCCAACCATTCAAATTTCCCTTCCGAAGGTGTGTACAATCTGAGTCCGATGATTTTCGGAAGCCAGCGGGCGCTCGCCCTTAAAGCTTCTTAGAAAGCGTTCTTTGAAGACCAGTGGTTTCTAAACTGGTAGTAACCACGTGACGTGTTGTTGTCACTATATCACCCCAGAAGAGGTCGCTTTCGTTGATTCATACGGTAAAACGTTTTTGCACCGCTCACGGTGATAAATCGACCGTTTACCGGTCGTTAACACTTCTACCTGCGGTTTTGAAACCGTTTCGAAATGTTTTGGCAAAAGATCGGATCTTTTCCTGTGTCTAAACAACGCAGGGCGGCTAAAAATAGCGTGAAGAAAAATTGCAGGTCATTGTGAAGATATGTGAATTGGTCTTTTTGACTTAATACCAGTTAGAACCAGTTTTGAGATTATCGGTGAACGGTAGTTTTCGACCGTTCACCGGTTACTTGCAATCGTTTGCAGTTGTTTTCCCAGATGAATTAGGGAAGCGCGATGGAGCGCTTGCGCGATCACGGGAAGTTTTTGGCATTTGTCCTCATCCCCCGAACGCCAAACTCCGGTACCCTAAATGAGCTAATAGCTCACGCTAATCGTTTTCAATCATTACTTACTCAGCATCCGTAATTATTTATCGTTTATCGTTAATTCTGATATGATACAAGTATCATCCAAATCGCCGATTGGAGGGGTTATGCTCCATCGAAACGCATCTATATCGAATGAAACCATCAGCCGCGAACAGACAATAGCCAAACTGAGGAATCTCGCTCGCATCTGCAAATGGGCCACGATCTGCATTACCACCGCGCTCGCCCTGGGACTCCTCGCAGTCATTGCGATTGACCTTCTACTCATATTGCCTGGCCTCTCCCAAGGGTCGTGTCTCCAATCCGTAGAACTTCAAGCCGGCGAGGGGCCATGCCTTGCTATCGTCGGTACCGATGCGCAGGCCCCACTTATGCTCGTCGCACACGATGGTCACACTGCCATAGGGAGCCTCTTGATGACATGCCTCGCGCTTACCATCGCGATAAGCGTGCGCAGGCTTTTCTTCAACATTGAAAAGGAAGGCAGGCCCTTTGACCTTGAATGTAACCAGACACTTCGTCGAGTAGGACATTTATTCCTTATCGGCGGCGTTGCCGTGAGGCTTCTTGGTGCCGTAATCACGGGAATGATACTCTCAGGATTTGGCGGCAGCTTTACGGATGCGTTCGTCGGCCAGCTATTCGAGCCCTCCATGCTCTTTGCAGGCCTGATTATTTGCCTGATTGCCAGCATCTTCCGCTACGGGTATATCCTGCAAAAACAAGATGACGAGTTGCTCTAGGGGGAATCCATGATTATTCTGCGGCTTGACCGCATGCTCGCCGAACGCAAGATCTCATCCAAAGAGCTTGCGGAACGTGTGGGCATCTCCCAGGTCAATATGTCACGCATTAAGACGGGCAAGGTTTCTGCCATACGTTTTTCAACTCTTGACGCGATATGCCGGGCACTCGACTGCCAACCAGGCGATGTACTGGAATATATATCCGACGATGAAGCCGATAGCCTTTTTGGGCTTAAAGATGAATAGTCATAATTAAGCCGTCAATCACGCCCTCAACGCAAAAAGCCCGCTAGAACGTTGTCCGTTCTAGCGGGCTTAATCAAGTAGATCGGTTAGCGCGCAGTAGTGCAGGCAAACCTTACGCAAACAGGCCGTAGATGCTGATGTTGGCCTTGGCATAGAGGCCGTTAGCGTACTCGGTCCACTTGGAGCTGGCGCTCGAAGCCTGGGACGAATACTGCTGATAGGCGGTGTAGTAGGCGGTCATGGCCTGCTTATAGGTAGCGCTATCGGCCGTAAAGGCATCGTCAGCGAAGGCCTTGGCATAGGTGCTGTCGGCATCCTTCCAAGTGCCCTTTGAGCTATCCCACTCGTCGCCGGCAAGATTGATGATGTAATCGGCATAGTCCTTGCTCGCGGTCTCCTCGTTGCCGTCAGCAGGCTCGGTCGGGGCGGTCGGCATGCTTGCGGAGCTGTCGCCGACCTTCTTCTTGTAGAGCTTCTGCAGCGTCGCGGACTGGCGGACGATCTGCTTGGCCTGGTCCTTGGACACGCCGTACTGCGTGGCCATGGTCTTGTAGTCGGAGGTGCCGATGGAATCCTCGGCGTACTTCTTCATTTCCTTGGAAGAAACGGTAATGCCCTCGTCCTCGGCAGCATCGAGCAGAATCTTGTTGCGCACGTAGGACAGGATGACGTCGGCAGACGGAGCGGTGTAGTTGCCATCGCCATCCTTGACGGTGTCGAGGCTGTACTGGCTCTCGATGGCCTCGCGCGCGGTGATGTCGCTCTTCTTGCCGTTGTAGCTGTAGCTTGCCACGGTCGAATCGAGCTGGTCCTCGGTGAGGGTCGCCGAGCCGACGCCCTTGCCGCCAAAACCACCGTTGCCGATAAAGAAGCCGACCACAGCAGCGATCACGATAGCGACAACAAAGGCGGCAATCATCGTCTTCTTGTGCTTGGATGCATGGTCGTCCGCGTCGGAGTCGTCGTCCTCGTCCTGTTCCTCGGGCATGAGGTTCTCGTCGGCGGCGTCCGCGGCGATCTTTGCCTCCAGGCGAGCGTCCTCCTCCTCGGCCGTCGTGCCGGCGGCAATGTGCTCGGCAGACGTACCGGCGACCAGATCGATCTTCTCGTCCTCGTCACCGTCGGGGCCTTCGCCGCGCTCGATGATCTGGATGCCGTCGATCTCGTCCTTCTCGTCCTTCTTTTGAATCAGACCCATATCAGTTACTCCTTGTTAGGAAACATAGTCCGCAATAGAATACGCCCGACAGAGCGCCGGGCGTATTGATTCTCAGGTTATACGCAAACACTTAAGTACTATTTAGGCGTTTGCAGTCTGCATGCCTCAGGCCAGGTGCGCGATAACGGCATCGGCAAAGGCCTGCGTGCCCACAGCGCCCTCAACGGAGCCGGTCTGGGCACGACGAACGTCGCCGGTAACCTGCTCACCCTCGTCGAGCGTAGCAGAAACGGCGGCGCGAATGCGATTGGCCGCGTCGTTCTCGCCCAGGTGATCGAGCATCATCGCAGCAGAGAGGATCTCGGCCGTGGGGTTGGCGATATCCTGGCCAGCGATATCGGGCGCGGAGCCGTGCGTTGCCTCGAAAATGGCGCAGTCGGCACCGATGTTGGAGCCGGGGGCCATGCCCAAACCACCCACCAGGCCAGCGCACAGGTCGCTGACGATGTCGCCGTACAGGTTGGGCAGCACCAGGACATCGAAGTCGTTGGGGTTCTGGACCAGGCCCATGCAGGTGGCGTCGACGATCTTATCGTTGAACTCGATATCGGGATAGTTGGCGGCCACCTCGCGCGCAACGCGCAGGAACAGGCCGTCGGTCGCCTTCATGATGTTGGCCTTATGCACGGCCGTCACCTTTTTGCGGCCGCAGCGGCGGGCGTAATCAAAGGCGTACTCCACAATACGGCGGCTCTTGGCGATGGAGATGGGCTTGATTGAGATCGCGGAATCCGCGGCGAAGGTCTTCTGGCCCGAGCGCTCGACGAGCTGCGAGAGCTCCTCGACCTCGGCAGCGCCCTCATCGAACTCGATGCCGGCGTAGAGGTCCTCGGTGTTCTCACGCACGATGACCAGGTCGACGTCGCGGAAGCGCGAGCCGTCGCCCGGCTGCGACAGGCAAGGGCGCACGCAGGCATACAGGTCGAAGTGCTTGCGCAGGGCGACGTTAACGCTGCGGAAACCCGTGCCGACCGGCGTGGTGATGGGGCCTTTGATAGCAACCTTGGTCTCGGCGACCGCGTCGAGCACGTGCTGAGGCAGTGGCGTGCCAAACTCGTCCATGACGCCGGCACCGGCCTCCTGGACGTTCCAGTTAATCTGGACACCGGCAGCCTCGACCACGCGGCGCATGGCCTGCGTAATCTCGGGACCGATACCGTCACCAGGAATCAGGACTACATCGTGCGCCATAATCTGTTACTCCTCGTCTTCGGCGTCGTCAGATTTTTTAACGCTAGCACGCTTCTTCTTTTTGGAGAGATCCAGGCCAAAACGTTTAACAAGCATTTCGCAAATCTCGCTCGAACGGGCCTTGAGATAGCTGCCCTTGCCGTTCTCGGCGTCGAACTTAAGGCGCAGCGCGAGCTTCTCGGCAACCTCGGCATCGATCTCGCCCTGGCCAAACTCGTACAGGCAACCGAGCATGTCGCGATACTCGAGGTCGCCGTGGTAGCACTGGATGGCCTCGTCCAGGATGGGCCAAGCCTCGCGCGAACGCTCGACGCTCGTGGCGCCCCACACGCACAGCAGGCGGAAGGCGGCATAGCGCAGCGTGGACGAAATCTCATCGAACAGCGCGGTCTCGGCGCCCTCAAAGGCATCGCCCAGCTGCTCGGGGCAGGTGGTGGCGAGCGCTGCCAGGGCATCGAGAGCCTCCCAGCGGGTCTGAGCCTCGGGGCGGTCGAGCGCCTCGATCAGCGCGGGCACGCAGGGCACGACGCGCTGCGGATCGCGCTCGGCAAGCAGGTGCAGCACGCGGGCGGCAAACTGGCGGATGCGGCGCGTGGGGCAGCCGAGCTCCTTGACCAGACGGTCGACGGCGTTCTCGTTCTCCTCTGCCAGCTGAAGCTGTGCCAGCTCCTCGTCGGTGAGCTGTTCGTCTTTGTTTTCTGCCATAGTTACCTCTTCTTACTATTTCTTAGCGTGCTTGCCAGCACCCTTGCTGTCATCGGTGACCGAGATGAGCTGTCGGTCGGCCGCGCCATTGCGACGCGCACGGCGGCGTTCCTCAGCGTCGCCCGCGTCGGCGGCGGCGCGATGAGCCTTGTTGACGTTAAAGACCTCGTCGTGCTTGCGCCACGGACCGACGGACTCGCCAAAGCTCATCTTAAGACCGGCGATAAAGCCGCCGAGCCAGCCGATCGGCGCAAACTGCACCAGCGGGAACAGCGAGAACACCCAGGTCAGCAGGACGACTGCCGCCGCGCCTGCAAAATTGGCGATCCAGTAGTCGCGCTTGGTGATCACGCGCTTTTCGCAGGCCCACTGGCCGCACAAAAAGCCAATGTAGATCGCAAAGAGAAAGAGCACCAGCGCTAGTACCACGAACGTCCAGCTCATGGGCGCTACTCCCCGTGATGGTGGCCGCAGCAGCACTCATGGCCGTCGTCATGGCCGTGGCCGCCGCAGCACTCGTGGTCCTCGCCGTGATGGTGACCGCAACCGCACTCATGGTCGTCGCCGTGCTCGCCGCAACCGCAGCCTTCCTCGTGAGCGCCATGCTCCTCGGGACGATACTGCGACCAGTCCAGACCGGCGGCGATGGCGTCGGCCTCCTCCTTGTAGAGGACCGTGATGGCCTGGGTGCCCAGCTTGGCACCACCGATGGCGTCGAGCATGTCGTAGAGCGTAAAGGCCACGTCGGCGCCGGGCAGCGCAAGCTCGCGGTCGTCGGCATAGGCGAGCGCCAAGCGCAGGTCCTTGATGAAGTGCTCGACCATAAAGCCGGGCTTGTAGTCGCCGTCGAGCGCCTTGGGCGCCAGGCTCTCCATAGCGCCGGACTTGCCGGTGCCGCCCAGGATCATCTGACGGGTCTTCTCCAGGTCAAGGCCGCTCAGCTCGGCAAATGCCATGGCGTCTGCCATGCCGACCATGCAGGCGCCCAGCGACACCTGGTTGGCGAGCTTGGCAGCCTGGCCCTTGCCAGCGCCGTCGAAGCAGCAGATGTTGGCCGCAAAGGCGGCAAGAATGTCGCGGACCGGCGCGATGTCGTTCTCGGTGGCGCCCACGATAGCCGTGAGCGTGCCGGCGATAGCACCCGACTCGCCACCGGTGACGGGGCAGTCAAACGCCATGCGGCCGGAAACCTGGGCGGCCTCGGCAATGTCGCGCGCCAGCTCGGGCGAGCTCGTGGTGAGGTCGATCAGGACCGCGCCGGGCTTAGTGCACGCGAGCAGGCCGTCGCCCGCCAGGTAGAGTTCCTCGACCTCAGAGGGATAGCCCACCATGGTAAAGACGACGTCGGCGTTCGCCACGGCATCTGCCGGCGTATCGGCCCAAGCGGCACCGCGCTCGATAAGCGTGGCGGCCTTGGACTTGGTGCGGTTGTTGACCGTGACGGGATAGCCGGCGTCCAGAATGTGGCCGGCGATGGGGGCACCCATGATTCCGGTGCCGATAAATGCGACAGAGAGCTTGTTTGCCATGAAACCTTTCCTTTTGGGTTGGGTGTTGTTACCAGGTTGAATACTCGGTGCCAGCGTTTGGGCTGTGAGTTGGGATCGATTACGGCCGCGTTACTTGCCTACTGGCCGCGCACGCGACGGGCGATGCGGTCGGAAAGCGACGCCTTGTCGGCGCGGTTCTTACCCCAAAACGCGCAGGCCACCATGCCGGGGCCCACGTGCGAGCCAATGGTGGGGCCCACGGAGCTGCGAATGATCGTGACGTCGGCGCAGCCCTCCTCCTTGCGGATGGCGGCTTCGAGCCAGTCACCGTCCTTTTCGGCATCGGCCGTCATGATGGCGATGGGCATGGTGCGGTCGGGCACGTAGTTCTCGCGGAACGACTTGAGGATGGACTTGAGTGCCTTCTTGCGGCCGCGGTTGACACCGATTAGCGACAGCGAGCCGGCAAGGTCATAGGAGAGCTCGGGCTTGACATCGAGCTTTGCCGTAAGCTGCGCCGCCGCGGGCGGAATGCGGCCGCCGGCAGCCAGTGCGTCGAAGCTCTCGAGCGTAAAGTAGCCATGGACGTAGGTCTTTGCCTCGTTTGCCCAATCGACCAGCTGCTTGGCGGTCAGTCCCGCCGAACGCTGGCGCACGGCCTCGAGCGCCAAGAGCGCGCCGGTCGCGCAGGGCAGAGCGTTGTCGACCACGTACAGCTCAAAATCGGGATACTCGGCGCGCACGGCGTCCGCCGCTTGGCACGCGGAGTTGTAGCTCGACGACAGCGCCGAAGTAAAGCACAGGTAGACCGTGGGCGTGCCCTCTTTGGCGCACTCGGTAAAGAACTCGATATAGCGACCGAGCGACACAGCCGAGGTGGACACGCGGGCGCCGGCGCGCATGCGATCGTAGAACTCCTTGGGCGTGATGCTCGACCAGATGTCGTCCGTGCGCTCCTCGCCATCGATAATGAAGGGGAAACCCAGGATATCGACATCGAGGTTCGCAGCGACCTCGGGGCTAAAGTCGCAGCAGGTATCGACGACGATGCGGCAACGGTCCGAATGACCGGCGGATGCGGCCTTGTCCATCAAAGCGACTCCTTACGTAAAAAGGCGGCCACCCGCATGGGATGGCCGCCAACCGTTAACTCATGCAAGTTAACGTATTTTACTCGTCAAGTGTTTCGATGCGGGGCTTGATGATGCCATATCCACCATTCTTACGGTGATACACCACATTGATGAGGCCAGTCGTCGCGTTCTCGAACACGTAGAAGTCGTGGCCGAGCAGATCGGTCTGCACCAGCGCCTGCTCCTCGGTCATCGGGGTGACGTCGATAACCTTCTCGCGAACGAGCAGGTCGTCCTCCTCCTCGGGCAGCAGCAGGTCGGCCAGATCCTCGACGCGCTCGACCGGCGCGACATCCGCGGCGCTGGCACCGCCCTGGCGGTTGTCCACGACCTTGGTCTTGAACTTGCGCAGCTGGCGGGTGACCTTATCGGCGGAGAGGTCGATGGCGGCGTACATATCTGCACCGTGCTCGGCAACGCGAATCACCGAACCGCGGGCACGAACCGTGACCTCGACGATTGCCGGGTTGGGGTTCGAGGGGTTCTTCTCATAGCGAAGTACAACGTCGACCGTCATGGGCTCGATATCGAAAACCTTGAGCGCCTCGCCGATCTTCTCATCCACATGCGCACGCAGAGCATCGGTTACCGTCGTCTTGCGTCCAGAAACCTTGATATCCATACGTGGCTCCAATCTGCCTCGGGGACTTACTGTACTGGCTATGTACCCATTGCCGTGCATTTAATCACGCGGATTCCTAAAGACCCGAATAACGATTGCTTGATACCGCATACCGAAGTCTCGTACTTTTCCATGGCAAAGTGCGCTATAGGAGGGAGCCGACAGATTTGTATTTGGTCCCGAAAATTGCCTTTGACCTGCTGGTTTTATAGGGATGAAAAAGCCGGGCTCCCCTATTGGGGAAGCCCGGCAGTGCGTGTCGAAACCGTGAAGAGGTGTCCTTTCCAACGTATAGGAGACACCACCCCTAGCAATAACTAGCTATTGAGTTTGTTAATGTCGTCGTCGGTGATAGCGCCTTCCTGGCTGGACGATTTGTCCTCGGAGGATGCGGTCTCATTGTTGGAATCGGAGGACTCGCTGCCGGAGGACGTGGTCTCACTGGACTCAGAGTCGCCCGGCTGCACGTTAGCGCCCGAAACCGTCTTAGTGGTGAGGTCGTAGGGCATCGTGCCATACCAGACAGAGTGGACTGCCTCGAGCGTACCGTCGACCGTGATGTCGTCGAGGGCATCGCTCACGGCACGGCACAGTTCGTCATTGGACGAGAGGCCCGCAACACCAAGCGTCGAGGGCGCCTCGAGCGCACCGACATAGGAGACCTCGCTCATCAGGCGTGCAAGGTAGCCGCCAGCCGTGGAGTCGCAGATCACATAGTCGACCTCGCCGGACTCGAGCGCCTCAAAGCACTCGTTGATGTTGGAGTAGGTCTTTTGGTTGGCGGTGATGCTCTGCTTGGCGAGTGCCTCCTGCGAGGCCGAGGACATCTGAACGCCCAGGGTGGACGTGTTAAGGATATCGGTGGAAACGTTTAGCGACCCACCATCGCTAGTTTTACCGAACACGGAAGTGGCATCGTACAGGCAGGTGCCGAGCGAGCTAATGTCCCCGTCCGTGGAGTTAATCTCGCCGATAAAGATATCGGCCTTTTTGTCGCCGAGCGCGGAACCTGCCGAGGACGCATCGACAAAGGCGACCTTAAGGCCCATGCGGCTTGCGAGGGCGCGGGCAGCGTCGACTGCATACCCCGTAAGCTCGCCGTCAGCGCCCTGCATCGCCTGCGGCGCATCGGAAGTATCGAGGGCGACCGTCAGGGTTCCGGGAGTGACCAGGGCATCGTCCGACACCGCCGGCGTGACGGTCTCGTGCTCGATCTGGTCGATCGTAGGAGTCGTGAACGTAGACAGCGGGTTGAACGCGCATCCGCTCAGGCCCAAAACGGCAATGACCGCTGCGGTCCCAGCACCTAACCGAGCCGCGTGCATCAAGCTGCCCCTCACCATGTCCACTACCCTGCCTTCTGTGTCGTATACGATCCGTGCGTTGCGCGGAATATCAGGTTGTTCCCACCAGCTGACCTGGTATTTGACCCCACACTTGCGCACCGGGGTGTTTGCTCGGGAGGCCGCAGCCACCTTCACGACTGGCCCGCTCGCCCGCGAGGCGGTATTGCCCCAAAGAAAGTAGAACGGACGGTGCGGCTTACATCTAGGACGCGCCATGATCGCGCCGCGCGCACGCGGTCGCTTACGTGGATCCCTTTGACCGCGTCTGTCTTGGACTAGGACGGGCATTTCGTCCGTCCGCAACCACAGCCTGGTAGGAACGAAGCGCATTATAGCTAAGTTCAAGCTAAAGTTTAAGGTTAAGGGCGTCATTCGCATCGTGCGCACAGATTTTGCGGGTCGGAGTGGGCTATTCGTGCCCCTATGAAGCCCGGAGCTCCCCTACGGGGAGCTCCGGGGCGCCCTTCTTAGGGTGCCCTGGTCAAAATATGGCAAATATGAGTACTGCTACCAATTTAGTAACAGGCACTTTTGGCCTCTCGGACAGATTTTGCGCTCAGTGTCGCCAACCTGATGCTTAGTTATTGGTCGCGCGCGCAGACGTGGTGTAAGAGCGTCCTGAGGTCCGTCGCTGCAAGTCC
>CAJKZO010000011.1:0-24636 GCA_905204365.1 uncultured Collinsella sp. | reverse complement strand
AGAGCACTTAATGTGCTCTCCGTGCGAGCAGGACTGTCCGAGCAGGCGACCTTATGCCCCGCCCTCGGAACGACGGGATAGAAAAGGAGCACCCATGGCAGGCAAGCCGCAAACACTAGCTACGACCTCGGCATTCGAGATCTTGGGCCCCGTCATGGTCGGCCCCAGCTCATCGCACACCGCCGGCGCCCTGCGCTGCGCACAAGTTGCCGCCAGCCTGCTGGAAGGCCGCATCACCAAAGTCACCTTTGGCCTGTGGAACTCCTTCGCCCACACCTACCGCGGCCACGGCACCGACCGCGCTCTCGTCGCGGGCATTCTGGGCCTCGACACCGATGACGAGAACATCAAGCAGGCCTTTGACCTCGCACGTGAGCAGGGCCTCGAATATCACTTTGACATCAAGGGCGACGACGCCTCCATCCACCCCAACACCGTCGACATCGATATGGTCGACGCCACGGGCGCCACGGCGCAGGTCCGCGGCGAGAGCTTGGGCGGCGGCAAGATGCGCATCAGCCGCATTAACGGCGTCGGCGTCGACATCTCGGGCATGTATTCCACGCTCTTCGTGGCGCACCAGGACGTCCCCGGCGTGCTCGCAGCGCTCACCAACCTGCTCGCCTACGCCCATGTGAACATCGCCTTCTGCCGCACCTACCGCACCGAAGTGGGCGGCCAGGCCTACTCCGTCTTTGAGACCGACGGCGCCCCCGACGACACCGTCGTCCCCATGCTCCGCAAGCTTGACAATGTCGATTACGCAACGTTTATCGAGCTCCCCGGTTCTGCCTCGTCGCTCTCCCCCGGCGTCTCGGCCAAGGAGATCTTCGACGACGGTGAGCAGCTGCTCGATGCGTGCGAGGAACTGGGGCTCAGCATCGGCGCCGTCATGGCCGTTCGCGAGGCACGTCTGACCGGCGAGGCCCACGCCGTCGCCGCCATGCGCCGCGTGCTCGACGTCATGCGCGAGGAGACCACGGCCCCCCTCGCCAATCCGCAACGCTCGCTCGGTGGGCTTATCGGCGGCGAGGCCAAGCTCGTCGAAGCAACCCGCTGCAACGATTTGAGTGCAAGCCTGATGGGCGCCGTCCAGACCGACGCCGTTGCCCGCGCCATGGCCGTGCTCGAGCGCTCCGCTACCATGGGCGTGATTGTCGCCGCCCCCACGGCAGGCTCCGCGGGTGTTGTGCCCGGCTGCGTGCTGGCGCTCGCCGATCGTCTGCAGCTCGACGACGAGCAGGTCATGGACGCGCTCTACTGCGCAGCCGCCATCGGCCTCAACCTCACCACGAGCGCCTGCGTCGCCGGCGCCGAGGGCGGATGCCAGGCCGAGGTGGGAAGCGCCGCCGCCATGGCAGCCGCCGCGCTGGTGCAGATGCTCGGCGGCACGCCCGAGCAGGCGCTCGACGCCAGCTCCATCGCGCTGAGTAACCTGCTGGGTCTCGTTTGTGACCCCGTAGGTGGCCTCGTGGAGGTGCCCTGCCAAAACCGCAACGCCATCGGCGTGGCAGCGGCCTTTAGCTCGGCACAACTCGCCCTCGCAGGCATTAAAAGCTTGGTGCCGTTTGACCAGATGGCACATGTCATGCTCTCGGTGGGTCACGCGTTGCCGGCCACGCTGCGAGAGACGGCAAAGGGCGGCATCGCGCAGGCTCCGGCCGCACTTTCGGCCTGTGCAAAATGCGGTGTGTGCGGATAGCGGCTAAGAATGACTCAAAGGTGGGACAAATGTCCCACCTCTTTTGAATGCCACCGTTTCCGTACCACAAACAGCAGGGCAATCGCTATAATTCAAGCCCAGTAAAAACACGATGACCCGCAAGGCGAAAATCGAAGGATATGCATACGATGTCGCAAAACGATCGAACTCAACTGATTCCCGATCCGCAGCAGCCGAGCAGGCACACCGGCGGCGTTCAGTCGCCGCGTCCTATCGCGCCGAACCACGGTCAGCAGCGTAGTGCAGCAAACGCTTCCCAACGCCCGAACCAACAGCGACAGCAGCGTCAACAACGTCAGCAGCGCCAGACAAACGGCAATGCGCCCAAGCAGCCCCCCACGCACGCTCGAGGCGATCGCGGCCCCGCGCGCAAACCCGCCGAGAACAATAAGTCGGGCAAAAAGACGACGCTCTTTGTCGTCCTGGGTCTTATCGTCATTGTCTATACCGTAGGCATCGTAGCGTTTTCGCAGCTAGCCTACCCCAATACCACCATTGCCGGCGTCGACGTTTCGTTCTCCAACGCTTCGTCTGCCGCTACCAAGGTCAATTCGGCATGGAAACACTATAAGCTCGCCGTGACAGGCGATGACTTTAGCTGGACCTATCAGCCCGAGTCCGATGAGCCCATCGTCGACGGAGAGGCTGCCGCAAAAGAAATCATCAGCCACAACGAAGCCTTTGTATGGCCAGTCCGCCTTGTGGAATCCTTAAGCGGCAAAACCAAAACAACCGCTACCTCCAACGAAGTCGATCTTGATCAAGACGTCGACCTGTCAATGCTCTCTGACACCTTTGACCAAAAGAAATTTGAGAAGGATCTGGGCGCCGCCATCGACGAGTTTAACGAGGGCCGTTCGGGCACGTTCGAGGCCAATAGCTCCTATGACGAGCAGGCCGGCAAGTTTACCGTCGAGAAGGCGCGCTCCAACGAAAAAATCAACCGCGAGCATGTCATTAAGTATGCCGAGCTCGAGCTTGCCTCGCTGGCCGAGACCGTAGATCTTTCCAAGCTCGGCAACAATGCCTATGAACCGCTCAATGGAACGCTGACCGATGATCAGATTCAGGCCGCATGCGATGCCGCCAACAACTTCCTGGGCGTCAACGTGACCCTCAAGCTCAACGGCGAGGATGCCGGCAAGGTCGACGGCAGCTCCGTGTTGCAGTGGATCAGCTTTGCCGATCCGGCCAATCCCACGCTCGATACGTCGCAGATCAGCAGCTGGGCAGCCGAGCTCGCTAACGGCTTTAATACCGTGGGCTCCACTCGCTGGTGGACGCGCGCCGATGGCAAGCAGTGCGCCGTCGAAGGCGGCGACTTTGGTTGGTCCATCGACAGCACGACGCTCGCCAAGCAGGTCGAGGATGCCATTAACAACAAGCAGACCGGCGAGATCGAGATCAAGTACTCCCAGAAGGCCGACACCTTTACCGCAAAGGGAGAGCCCGACTGGAAGGCGTATATCGACGTCGACCTGTCAGAGCAGCACGCGCGCTACTATGACGAGAGCGGCAATATCGTGTGGGAGGCCAACTTTATTTCCGGCAAACCGGGCGAAGACGCCACCCCCGAGGGCGTGTGGCAGATCAACAGCAACGACGGCGGCAGCACCCTGATCGGAGCCAAGGACCCCGAGACGGGTAAGCCCAAATACGAGAGCCCGGTGAGCTACTGGATGCCATTTGAGGGCAACATGATCGGCTTCCACGACGCTACATGGCAAAACGACAAGAGCTACGATAATGCCGAGTCGTACACGTGGTGCGGCAGCCACGGTTGCATCAACCTGCGCCTGGCAGACGCCAAGGCACTTCACGACTGCATCAAAGTCGGCCTGTGCGTGGTTGTCCACTCGTAGTGCAACGCGCGCATTCCTACAACGTGGAACCGCTGCGACCAATCTAACAGTTCCGAAAGAAACCGTCCCATGCGCCCGCCCCAACCGGTGGGCGCATATAATTATCGAGGTTCTTTCTATAAAGGAGACGCTATGCCGAATGTCCCCACGATCACCCCGGGCCCAGATGATACCGAGAACACGCCCGAAGGTGCCACCGAAACGATTCCTCTGATTACAGACGTACATGCCGACAAGCAGAGCGGACGCACGAACGATACGGCCGAGATTTCCGATGAAGCGGCATATGCCAAGCTCAAGGCAAAGCGTGCCGAACGTCGACGCAAAAAGCTGATTCGTCGCGGTATTGCCGCCGGCGTCGTGGGTGCCATCGCGCTCATTGCCATTGTCGCAACCCTGGTTATCAATGCTCAGCCACAGAGCGCTAGTGGGCCTGTGACCGACATGGTGACCGAGGGCACGTTTACCACAACGGTCGAGGCGAAAGGCCAGCTCAAACCAATTTCGTCCTCAGTGGTCTCCCCTTCTGTCGACGGCACGGTCGATTCGATCAACGTGCAGGCAGGCCAATCCGTCAACGAGGGCGACGTGCTTATGACCATTAAAAACGACGAGCTCGATCGCAACGTTGCCGAGGCGCAGCGTGCAGTTGCAGCCGCCCAGGAAGACCTCACCAACGCGCAGAAAGCCGCCGCTGCCGCGCAGGCCACCCCAACGACGGACGTCGATGGAGCTTCCGCAGCGGCTGGCGTCTCAGCCGCATCAGTGGACACGAACGCCGTATCGGCCGCGCAGCGCAGCCTCGCATCGGCCCAGGCAAACCTCGAGCAGGCGAACGCCAAGGCCGCCAGCCGCACGGTCACGGCCCCGAGCTCGGGTAGCATCGTGGAGCTCAACGCCAAGGTGGGCGCCACGGTAACAGGCGGCATGATCATGGGCGAAAGCGATACGAGCGGCGGCAAGCAGTGCATGCAGATCGCCGACCTGTCCAAGATGAAGGTAACCGTGCAGGTGGGCGAAAAGGACATCGCCAAGATCGCCGTTGGGCAGAGCGCCAACGTCACGTATCCCGCGTTTCCCGATATCGTGAGCCAGGGCACCGTCACGGCTATCGCGTCGGTGGCAAACTCCGACGCCGCCAACGGTGGCGGCGGCAGCGTAACCTTTAACGTCGACATCCTCATCGAGGCGCCCGACGCGCGCCTGAAGCCGGGCATGACGGCCGAGGTATCGGTAGTGACCGAGCAGCTCGACGACGTGGTGATGGTGCCGACGATGGCGCTCATGACCGAAGACGGCGAACACTATTACGTCAACGTGGCGACTGATGGCGAGCGCAAGCAAACCCGTCGCGTGAAGGTGACCGTCGTGACGCAAAACGATAACGAAGCCGTAGTCGGCAAGACGCAGGTCAAGCGCGACGACCAGGGCAACGAGATCCACCCCCACGAGCCGGTAACCAAGCAGCACGATGGCGCCACCCTCGTCCAGGCCACCGGAGCGGACGCAACGGCTGACGGCGGCTACAGCGCGGATTCGGGCAGCACGTCTGCCGACGAGGACATGTAATGCGTCCCGTTATCGACATCCGCAACGTGCACCGCATCTTTGAGAGCGAGGCGGGGTGCGCCCACATCCTGCACAACGTGAGCCTGGCGGTAGATCCCGGCGAGTTCGTCGCCATTACCGGCCCTTCGGGCTCGGGCAAGTCAACGCTCATGAACATCCTGGGCTGTCTGGACAAACCGACGGCGGGCGACTATTACCTGCAAGGGCTCAACGTGGCCGAGCTTGACGATGACGAGCTCACCGAAGTTCGTGCCCTGAGTATTGGCTTTGTCTTTCAGAGTTTCAACCTGCTGCCGCGCCTGTCGGTTATCGAAAACGTCATGCTGCCGCTGGCCTACACCAATGTGCCCCGTAGCCAGCGCGAAATGCGCGCCGTGCACGCGCTGCAGGCTGTCACGCTGCCCGTCGACCACTGGGACCACCGCATATCCGAGCTCTCGGGCGGCCAGATGCAGCGCGTCGCAATCGCGCGCGCCCTCGTCAATGACCCGCCCATCATTCTGGCCGACGAGCCGACGGGAAACCTGGACTCCGCCACTGGAGCGCTTGTGATGGAGACCTTCCATAAGCTCCAGAAGCGCGGCAAAACCATCGTGCTTATCACACACGACCCCAGCATCGCCGCCGAGGCCGACCGTGCCATGACCATCCGCGACGGTCGCATTCACGACGGCGCGTATATTCCACATGCACCGCGGACCCTGCGCGGAGCCGTAGATAGCCTGCCCATGATTTCCGCCTCCGCCAACCCGCCGAAAGGAGTGGTGGCATGAGCGCCCGCGATCTCATCCAGGAAGCCCTTCACTCGCTCGAAGCCAACAAGGGGCGCAGCCTGCTCACCATCCTGGGCATTGTCATCGGCATCGCCTCGGTTATCGCCATGACTTCGCTCATCGGCGGTATCCAAAACAGCCTGGTCAACAGTCTGGGCCTCAATGCGGCACGCATGGTGCAAATCTATTCGTCGCAAGAACTCACCGAGTCGGACATCGAGAAGCTTCAAAAACTGGTGCCGCAGATAGAGCAGATCGGCATTGTCGACAGCGCGTATACCGAGTATAAGACCGGCGATAAAAGCTATACCGTCATGGCACAGGGTGTCGATAGCGACATGCTCGACGCCGTGGGGGCCAGCAAGCTCGTTGCGGGGCGCACCTATTCCCAGGCCGAGTCCCAATCAGGCTCGCGCGTGGCGCTCATCAGCCGCAACGGCGCCGATCAGCTTTACGGCAACGAACAGGATGCGCTGGGGAAAACCATCAAGATGTCCAACGGCGAGGTGCAGATTGTAGGCGTGATTGATGGCGGCAGCGACTCCATGGGCTCGCTCACGCTGTATATGCCACGCGAAACCATCTCCGGGCTGTTTGGCGACGAGAATCCTTCATTTCCCAGCGTGACGGCACTTGCCGCCGAGGGCACGGACATGGATGAGCTCTGCAAAACCATCGAGTCCAAGGTGCGCGCGATGAAGGGCATCGAGGAGGAGGACGAGTACGACAGTGTATCGGCAACCTCCATGAAAAGCGCTATCGATGCACTCAACTCCTTTATGGGCGCATTCTCGCTCATCATGGGTGCTGTCGCCAGCATCTCGCTGCTTGTCGGCGGTATCGGCATTATGAATATGATGCTCACCAACGTATCTGAACGCATCCGCGAGATCGGCATCCGCCGTGCTCTGGGCGCCAGTCGTCGCGATATCACCGCGCAGTTTTTGGCCGAGTCTTCGGCGCTGTGCGTCACCGGCGGACTGTTGGGTGTCCTGATAGGCTATCTGCTAGCCTGGGGCCTCGCGATGTTTGCCTCCGGATCCGGGATTCTTTGCGAGCTCGGAGCCAGCGGGCAAATCACACCGAGCTTTTCAATCGCCACGGTGCTGCTGGCCTTCGCCGTCTCCGTCGGCATCGGTGTAATCTTTGGCTTCTACCCCGCTCGCCGCGCAGCAAAGCTCGACCCGGTGGAGTGCCTACGCTACCAGTAAGCCACCACCAACAAGTTGCGGTGAATTAGGGACTGAATATGCTATCTAGCAGCAAAAACAGACACTATTTCACCGCAACTGATTGAAGGGCCCTAGGCGCGGCGAGCGCCTAGCGCGCGAACTCCCGTAAGAGCGCGTCTTCCACTTCCCGAAGCGAAAGGGCCCCGTCTCCCTCGGCGGGACGGGTGACCACGATGCAGCGCGCTCCCACGTCGCACGCGGCGGCAAGCTTCTCGGCCGTGCCGCCTACGGTTCCCGAGTCCTTGGTCACAAGCCACTGGGCGCCCACCTGCCGAAGCATCGCCTCGTTGAGCTCGCGGGTGAAGGGCCCCTGCATGCCGATGACGTGCGACGGCGAAAACCCCGCGTCGATGCACTTCGTTATAGCACCGGGCAGCGGGAGCACACGCACGAAGAAGCGCTCCGAGAAATCGGCGACGCGCGTATAGGGAGCAAGCTCCTTGCTCCCCGTCGTGAGAAGCGCGCGACCCGGGTTCTCGGAGAGAAAGCGCGCCGCGCAGGCGATCGACGCGACCGACACGACGCCTTTGGGCAGCGCCTCGGCCGCGCGCGCAAGGCGCAGGCATCGTACACCCACGGCGAGCGAAGCGGCTCGGATGTTGCCGCTTGCGAGCGTAGCGAAGGGGTGCGTGGCGTCGACGACGATGCGCGCGCCGGAAAGCTCGCGCTCCATGTCGGCCTCGTCGAGCCTGCTCGCATGCACCTCGATGCCCGGAAGCTCGCCCAAAAGCTCGCCTCCGTACTCGGTTGCCGCGTAGGCACGGGCGGGGATGCCCGCCCCGCTCGCCCATTCGCACAGAAGGCGGCCCTCGGTGGTGCCGGCGAAGATGCGCAGCGCCGGCGCGGATGCGGGCGCCGTCACTTCGGGCCGCCTGGGCGCGTGATCTGGTAGAGCAGCGCGTTCATAATGGCGGCCGCCACGGTCGAACCGCCCTTGCGACCCCTCGCGACGATGGCCGGCACGCGTCGCGCGAGTAGCTCCTCTTTCGCCTCGACCACGTTCACAAACCCGACCGGCACCCCAACGACGAGCGCGGGCGCGATCTTCCCCGCGTCCATGAGCTCGGCGAGGCGCAGAAGTGCTGTGGGAGCGTTGCCGACGGCCACGATGAGCGGACCCTCGATGCCGCAAGCTTTGTCCATGCTCGCAACGGCGCGAGTCGTGCCCGCGGCGCGCGCAGCCGCGGCGACATTAGGGTCGGCCATGTAGCACACGGCCTTGCAGCCGAGCTTTGCGAGCGCGGGCTTGCTTATGCCTGCGAGCGCCATGTTCGTGTCGGTGAGCACCGTGGCCCCTGCGCGCAGTGCGTCGAGCGCACAGTGCGCGGCGTCATGGGTGAATACGAGGGAATCGGCGTACGAGAAGTCGGCAGTGGTGTGGATGACGCGCTTCACGACGGGCTCTTCAAGCGGCGGGAACGTGCGGCCGCCGAGCTCTTCGGTGATGATCTCGAAGCTGCGCCGCTCGATGTCGCCGGGCGCCATCTCCTTGGAATCCATCTAGTACTCCACTCCTTCCCTTGCACCTATCCCCTGAGCGAAGGGGTGTTTCTCGCACCGCATCTCGGTTATGTAGTCGGCCTTCTCCACGATCTTGCGGGAAGGCGCGCGCCCGGTGAGCGCTACTTCGACGCCGCGCGCGGACATATCGAGCGCGCGGTCCACGAGCGCCTCGTCGACAAGCCCCTTCGAAAGCGCGTCGAGCGCCTCGTCGAGCACGAGCAGCCCCTCCTGCGCGCCCTCGAGCTCGGCGAGCGCGGAAGCGAGGTTCCCATCGTGCAGCTCGCGCGTCGCGGCAAGTTCTTCCGACGTCATGGACCAGGTAAACTTGTCCGACGCCTTCCCCGCGAACACGGGCACGCCGAAATGCTCGGCGAGCAGGCGCACCTCCCCGCTTTCGCCGTCTTTCAGGAACTGCACGACGACGACGCGGCGGCCTGCGGCGAGCATGCGAAGGGCGAGGCCCATCGCCGACGTGGTCTTGCCTTTGCCGTCGCCATGATACACGTGGATCATACGCCCTCCTCGATAATGCGGTAGACATACTCCATGTCGAGCGCCACGCGCACGGAGTCGGCCAGGCGGTCGAACTCGCGCGCACGGTGATCGGCCGCGGACGCCGCGCCCGCAGCACCCACGACGCTCTCGGGCAGGCCACGCATGCGCGCGAGCGAGCGCGCGAGGGCGAGCGCCACCCCCGGTTCGTCGAACAGGCCGTGGAGATAGGTTCCAAACACGTTTCCGCAGGCCGCGCCTTCTGGTTTGCCGCCAATCGTGCCCGCAGGGGCGCAGGAGACGATCGTTTCGCCGTCGTGAATCTCGTACCCGCGCGCCGTCATGCCGTTCCACACCGAGAACGCGCCTAGGGCGCCCGTGATGCGCAGTTCCGACAGAGCGAGGCGCTTATCCTCCTTGAACACCGTACATGCAGGGATACGCCCGAGCCCGCGCGCGGTGCCAGCGCCTTCCCTGCCGTGCGGGTCGGAAAGCTCGTCTCCCAAAAGCTGGTAGCCTCCGCATATACCGAGCACCGGCGTGCCCGCGCCCGAAAGCGCGCGTACACAGGCTCCGATGCCGCTAGCCGCAAGCCAGCGCGCGTCGTCGAGCGTGGTCTTCGAGCCGGGGAGCACCACCAGGTCGGGTCGGCCCAGATCGGTCGTCGAGGAAACGTAGCGCACGCCCACGCCGGGCACGCGCGAAAGCGGGTCGAAGTCGGTGAAGTTCGACAGATGCGGAAGGCGCACGACGGCGACGTCGATGACACCGCGCGCCTCGCGGGCAGATAGGCGCGGCGCGAGCGAGTCCTCGTCGTCCAGGTCGAGCGTAAGATACGGCACGACCCCCACGACGGGAACCCCGCACATCTTCTCGAGCGGGGCCAAACCCGGGCGCAGGATTTCCACATCGCCGCGGAACTTGTTCACCACAAGCCCCCGCAAAAGTGCGCGATCCTCGGGCGCAAAGAGCGCGACCGTGCCGTAGAGCTGGGCAAACACCCCGCCTGGGTCGATGTCGCCCGCGAGCAGCACGGGGGAGGACACGGCGCGCGCGAGCCCCATGTTGACGATGTCGTTTTCGGAAAGGTTGATTTCGGCGGGGCTGCCGGCGCCCTCGATGACGATGACGTCGTTTTCCTCCGCGAGCGAATCGAACGCCTCCAAAATCTGCGGCATGAGCGCCTTCTTTCGCGCGAAGTAGTCCCTCGCAGCGAAGGCTCCCTGCGCCTTACCGGCCACGATGAGCTGGCTTCGGTGGTCGCTTTCGGGCTTGAGCAGGATGGGGTTCATGCGCACGTCGGGCGCGATGCCGCACGCCTCGGCCTGCATGATCTGGGCACGCCCCATCTCGAGCCCGTCGGCCGTGACACCGCTGTTGAGCGCCATGTTCTGGCTCTTGAAGGGAGTCACGCGCAGGCCGTCCTGCGAAAGCACACGGCACAGCCCAGCCGCAAGCAGGCTCTTCCCCGCGTTCGACATGGTGCCCTGGATCATGATGGGCTTCGCCCTACCCACGGGTATCGACCTCCTTCGCCGAGCCTCGGCTATCCGCGCCCGCCATAGCGCCGCTGCAAGAAGCGCCGCCCCGTTCGTCGGGTTCGCCTTCGCCCGATGCACCTTCCGCCCGAAGCACGCGGCTGAACGCCATCGCAAGCTGGGCATTCTCCTTGCGCGTGCGCACCGCGACGCGGCACCAGAAACGGGACAGTACCGAAAACGAGTCGCACGTGCGGACCAAAACCCCCTGTTTATACAGGCGCTCGGGGATGTCTTTCGCCGGCGTGCGGACTAAAAGGAAGTTCGCATCCGATGGCACGACGGAAAGCCCGAGCGAGGAGAGCTCGTGGGAAAGCCACGCTCGCTCGGCCGCCAATGCATCGCGCGTGCGCGAGACGTATTCAACGTCTTCCAGGGCGGCGATGCCCGCGGCCTCGGCGACCGAGGAGACGGGCCACGCCTGTCCCGCCCGGCGAATCCCCTCGATGAGTTGGGCGTTTCCGCTGATCAGATATCCCAACCGCAACCCCGCCATACCGTAGAGCTTGGTAAACGCGGAGAGCACGGCCACATGGCGCGAACACGCGGCGCGTGCAGCCACGCTCCTTTCGCGGGCGTCGGGCGCAAATCCGAGGAAGCACTCGTCCACGACGAGCAGCGCGCCCACCTGCTCGCAGCGGCAAGCCACGGCATCGATCACGCGGGGGTCGACGAGGCGCCCAGTCGGGTTGTTCGGATTGCAGAGGTACGCCACGTCTCCCGGCCCCTCGATCGCGCGGGCGAAGGAGGCGGGCACGTCGAAGTCGTCCGCTTCGGAGAGCGGGAACTCCTGCACGCATGCGCCGTAGTACGATGCCGCCTCCGCATATTCAGAGAACGTCGGCGCGCACACAACGATGCGTTTCGGGCGCACCGCCGCGGCGAGCCGCCAGATGATGTCGGACGCGCCCGCGCCGCAGACGATAGTATCTTCGGGAATGCCCTGGGCACGCGCTAGGGCGCGAACGAGGGCGATGCTTTCCCTATCGGGGTAGGCGTCGATTCGAGAAAGCGCCTTGCAAGCTGCGGCGACGGCGCGCGGCGAGGGGCCTGCCGGATTCACGTTCACCGAGAAGTCGATGAGGTCGGAGGCACCCCCTTCGCAAGCGATGCCGAGCGATTGCGCGCTGCCCCCATGCGTACGGGCGCGAAGGATTCCCCCGGCAGCCCGGGGCGCGGCGTGGTCCTCCCTCATGCCATCACCCCCACGGCGAGCACGACCGCCGCGCGCGCGGCGCCGAAGACGACGAGCGCGCATACGGACGCGGCGAGCATGAGCCTTGTCGCCCGGGCGATGTCGCCCCACTCGATATCGCGGGACGCGTCGCCTATCGTCGGTTTCTCAACGAGCTTGCCGAAATACACCGCGGGTCCTGCCAGACGCAGCCCGAGCGCGCCCGCGCACGCTGACTCGGTCTGCGCCGCGTTCGGGCTCGCATGGCGACGTCTGCCGCGGCGCCAGATGCGCGCCGCCCCGCACGCGTCGAGCCCGACGATCGGGCACACGGCGATCATAAGCAGGGCCGATAAGCGCGAGGGAATCCAGTTCACCGCATCGTCGAGGCGCGCCGAGGCGCAGCCGAAGTCGATGTAGCGCTCGTTTTTGTAGCCCACCATGCTGTCGAGCGTGTTCACCGCCTTGTACGCCATGCCCAAGGGCGCACCCCCGATCATAAGGTAGAAAAGCGGCGCGATGACGCCGTCGCTCGCGTTCTCCGCCACCGTTTCCACGGCGGCGCGCGCGACGCCCTGCTCGTCGAGAACAGACGTGTCGCGTCCCACGATGAGCCCGACGGCTTCGCGCGCCGCGACAAGGCCGCCCTTCGAGAAAGCGCGGGCCACGGCCAGGCTCTGGCGGCGCAGCTCGCATGTCGCGAGAATCTGATAGCTCGCCCATGCCTCGGCCACGAAGCGCAAGCCGGGGTGAACCATGCCGCAAAGATGCAGGATTCCCCAGGTCAAAAGCCCACACGCAAGCGGAAGCGCCACGGCGAGCACAAGCCCTGCGGCGCGCGTGCCCGCGGACGTTTGCGGGAATGCGCCCCGCAGGCGACCTTCGGCCCACGTGATCGCGCGCCCCATGGCGACGACGGGATGTGGAAGCCAGCGCGGGTCGCCGAAGGCAAGATCGGCCGCGAACCCGGCGGCGACGGCAAGAATCGTCATCACCGGGCATCGCCCCCCGAAGCGGGGCGAACGTCGCGAATGCAGCACCCATCCCAGGTGGCGGCCCATGCGCCGCCCGGCTCGGTATGCACGTCGAAATATCCCATTTTCGGGACAGCTAGCTCGGAGAGCAGCGCTTTCACGGTACCCGCGTGAACGACGAAGACGGCGCGCCCACTCCCCTGGGCGCGCTCCGATTCGCACGCCTCCCGAAACGCCACGACGACGCGGCGGGTGAAATCGCTCTTGCCCTCGCCATGCGGGCAGCGCGTCTCGCACCAGGAGTCTACCCAGGCGCGGTAGCGCACATCCTCTTTAAGCTCGGCGGCGCTTCGCCCCTCGAAGTCACCGAAATCCATCTCGCGCAGACCGGGGCACGCCATAAGCTCCGCGTTCGGGAAGAGGATGCGCGCCGTCTGGTCGGTGCGGGCCATGCCGCTCGTGATAACACGGAACACGTCACGATCGCACGCGAGGTCGCGCAAAGCGCGCTCGCCCGCGCTCGACAGGGGTTCGTCGGTGCCCGCCCCGCTGTAGCGATGGTCTTCCGTGCCCGCCGTGGCACCATGGCGCACGAAGACGACTTCCAAAGGCGTGCCCGCGCTCTGCGTCCCTCGAGGCGCATCGGCAAGGTTTCCTTTAATGACCTGGGGAATCCCGCACGTCATGCGCACGACGACATCGGCGCGCGCAGCGAGCGCGCATCCCAGGCGCCCCGCGCGCTCGCGCCATTGGGCGTCTTCCGCACGCATGGGGACGACCCCCGAGCCGACCAAGGGCAGAATCACTGCGTCGAAGCCGATCAGCCGCTCGAGAGCCCGGTCAACGTCGAGCGCGCGTACGAGTTCCTCAGCACGGTACGCGACGCGGCCGGCAAAAGCCGCGGGCACGCCGCCCTCCGCAAGCTGCGCCGCGTCGACGAAATCGTCCGCCGCAAACCCGAGCTTTTCGCGCACGAAGGTCCTCTTCCCCGAATGCGCGCCACCTACCACGAGAATCATAGAAGCATGCCCCCCGCCACCAGCATGGCAAGCATCGCGAGCTCGGCCCATTGCAGAAACCATCCGGCCAAATCACCCGTCACCCCGCCGAAGCGGGACAGGGCAACATGGCGGTACCACGCGAGCACCAAAAGCCCCGCCACCGCCATAAGGGCGCCGACGGCCTGAGCGCACGCGACCATCCCTGCAGCCGAAGCCGCAGCGAAAGCGCAAAGCGGCACGACGATCGCCGCGCGCTTCTTCGCAGGCGAGAGCCCCGCGGCCATGCCGTCCGCCCGCGCGGCAGGCCAGCATTCTACGGCGAGCCCCGAAAGCGCGCGGGAGAACACGAGCGAGCACAGAAGCGCGAGGAACGCCCCCGCCGTAAGCGGCAGCGCGGTGAACAGGGAAAACTGCAGAATAAGGTACACAACAACACCAATGACCCCGAAGGCGCCTGCCCGCGGGTCGTGCATGATCTCGAGCTTTCGCTCGCGCGGGGCCCAACTTGCAAGCGCATCGGAGGTGTCGCAGAGCCCGTCTAGGTGGATGCCTCCCGTCACCGCCACAGGCAGCGCCGCGAGCACGGCCGCGACGATGGTCGCGGGTACGCCGAGCAGGTTCGCCACGTACCCCCACGCCGTCATGAGGAAGCCTTCCGCAAGGCCCACCAGGGGAAACGCGGCAAGCGCATGGGTTGATCCGAAATCGGTCCAGGCCGATTTCGGGACGGGGATGCGCGAGAACGTTCCGAACGCCGCGCCGATTGCCTCTGCTATCTTCACCTTGTAGGTCCTTCGCCTTTCATCCACACGGGAATCCCGCATACCACTTCGACTGCACGGTCGGCCAGCGCCACCACACCCGCGTTCACGCGCGCGAGCGCGCGCCTCCATGCCTCGGTCCCCTCATCGTAGCGCATCCCATCGGCGAACACGTCGACGGTGACCACCACCGTATACGCAGCGGCCTGAGCGAGCCGTTCGATGCCTCCGAGCACCTTGCGCGCCGCAGCGTCGGGGTCACGTGGGGACAAGCCGCCTTCCGCGAAGAGCTCGTTCGCAACCAGGTTGCCCACGTCCTCCAAAAGAAGCGTGCAGCCGCACGGAAGCCCGGACGCTGCGGCGCCCACGTCACGCGTGCGCTCGAGGGTGGAAAACCCTTTGCCCTCGCGCAGCGCCCAATGGCGCGCGATGCGACGGTCGCCCTCTTCCCCGAAGGGCTCCATCGTTGCCAGGTACACGCGGGGGCCGTCGTGCCCGAGGCACAGGGACTCGGCGTAGGCGCTCTTGCCGCTCGCGGCGGCGCCGATGACGAGCGTCACCGTCATTTCCCGGCCTCGAAATGCTCGTAAGCAGCCATGCCAGTCGCCGTGAACGTCTTCCCATCCCGGTACACGCGCAGCGCCGAATCCAGAAGGGGCAGATACGCCATGGCGCCCGCGCCCTCGCCCAAGTGCATACCTGCGTCGAGGGGTGCCTTTATGCCGAGCTCGCGAAGGAGCTCCTGGCTTGCGGGTTCGCTTGATGCGTGGGTGCCCACGAGGTAGCCCAAGGCGTTGGGGCACAGGCGCGCCGCGCACAGGGCCGCCGTGCAGGATATGACCCCGTCGAGGAGCGCCGGCGCCTTCGAGACCGCGGCCCCCAGGTAGAAGCCGCACATCGCAGCGATGTCGACGCCGCCCACCTTCGAGAGCACGTCGATCGGGTCGGCGGGATCGGGCGAGTTCGCGTCGATAGCGCGCTCGACCACGTCGCGCTTGCGCGCGAGCGAGGCGTCCGAGAGCCCCGCGCCGCGCCCGACAAGGCTACGCGCGTCCGCCCGGATGAGCACTGCGGCCACCGCCGCCGAGGTGGTCGTGTTGCCGATGCCCATCTCGCCCGCGGCGAGAAGGCGCACGCCGGCGCGGGCAAGCCCGCACGCGACGGCGATTCCGACCTCGATCGCGCGCACGGCCCCATCGCGAGACATTGCGGAGCCGTGCGCGATGTTGCCGCTCCCCCGCCGCACGTTCGCGCGCACCATGCGCGCGTCTTCTATGCCCCGGGCCATACCCACGTCGACGGGCACGACCTCGACACCCGCGAACGCCGCCATGCGGCAGGCGCTCGTGGCTCCCTCGCACATGTTGCGCGCGACGGCTCGCGTCACGTCTTGCCCGCTTTGCGACACGCCTTCGGCAACGACCCCGTTGTCGGAGAAGAATACCGCGAGCGCACGGGGAAACTCGGCCACCTCGGCGCTGCCCTGAGCTGCGGCGATACACGCGACGGCGTCTTCAAAGTCGCCCAATCCCCCCAAAGGATGCGCGATGGAATCCCACGCGGCGTACGCGGCGGCGCGGGCACACTCGTCTGCGGGCGCGATCCGGGAGAGCGCGGCTTCGAGCACGGCGCCCGGCGCCGACGAGAACGCGCGCTCGACTTCCTCGCGGATGCAGGCAAGCGCGGTTTCGGTTGCTTCAGCCATGCCGTCTCCTCTCTGCGAACGACGCTGCGGCAGACGCGAACGCGCGCGCAACGTCGGGGTTCGCAGGATAGTACACATGCGGAAAGCCCGCAACCAGGGACGGGGTGATCGTCATGCACGGCCAGCCCTTGTCGCGCCGGGGCTTCTGCGCCCAGAAGTCGCCGCCCGGGCAGGTGGACTGCCAGTAGTGGAACTCGTGCGCGCGGATGCGTGTGCCGCGCGGCCCGTAGAGCCCGTCGCGTTGAGAAGTGAGCTCCACGTACCCGAAATGGGACAGCCTTCCCCCGTTCTCGCTTGCGCCCTCAAGGGCGCCCGCAACAGGCCAGCGCCGCCCCTCGCTATCGGCGATTTCGCGCTGCAGGTACAGAAACCCACCGCATTCGGCGACCGTCGGCATGCCGGATTCCACCGCGCGCCGCACCGCCTCGCGCATCGGCGCGTTCTCGGAGAGCTGCCGCGCATGGAGCTCCGGGTAGCCGCCTCCCAGATAGAGGGCGCTTGTCCCCCGGGGCAACTCGCTATCACACAGGGGGCTGAAAAAGGCCAGCTCGCAACCCAGGTCCTCGAGCGCACGCAGGTCCTCCTCGTAGTAGAACGAGAACGCCTCGTCACGCGCGACGGCGATGATGGGCCGCACTCCCGCGATCGGCTCCAACCGGTAAGGTTCCTCGCGGATATCGGGTGCCGTCGCCGCTATTTCGAGCAAGCGGTCGACGTCGACGCTCTTTTCCACCAGCTCGGCCATCTTGTCGATGCGCGCGGAGAGCTGCTCGACCTCGTCGGCGGTCACAAGCCCCAGATGCCGGCTTTCGAGCGAGAACGCCTCGTCGGCGGGGATATTACCCAAAACCGCGACGCCCGTGTGCTTCTCGATCGCAGGCGCCGCGTAGGCGCAGGCAGCGGCGCTCGTCTTGTTCAGCAAAACGCCGCGCACGTTCGCACAAGGCAGGAACTCGGCGATGCCGCGGATTACGGCGGCGAGCGATAAAGACGCCCCGCGCCCGTTCACCACTAAAACGACCGGCGTTTCCGTGTCGCGAGCAACCTGGTAGCTGCTCGCGTCGGCCACGCCGGGCGCCATGCCGTCGTAGAAGCCCATGACCCCCTCGAGCACCGCGACATCCGCGCCCGCGGCGCCGCGTGCGAGCAGGGCGCGCAGCGTCGGGGCGTCGGTGAAGAAGCCGTCTAAGTTGCCAGAGCGCGCACCCACGACGCGGCGATGAAAGAGCGGGTCAATGTAGTCGGGGCCGCATTTGAAGGCCGCGCATGCAAGGCCGCGGCGCGCGAGCGCGCGCAGGAGCGCGCACGTTACGACCGTCTTGCCGCTCCCGCTCGAGGGCGCAGCGACCATGAAGCGCGGGATGGACGTGCTCACCGGGTGCCGCCTTCCCCACCTGCACCACGCGCGCTGACGAGGAACACGGGGTTTTGCGCCTTCATAAGATGGTGCGAGCCTACAGCCTCGGCGCGAGCGGCCGACACCTGGCACGCCTCGAACCCCTTAAAGCGCGAACCCGAGAGGAGCGCGCACGCCTCGGTGAGCGTCTCAACGGTGACGCATGGCACGCACAGGCGAACCTGCGAGTTCTTCTCGAGCGCCGCCTCCACGATGGAGGGAAGCTCGCCCGCGCTCCCGCCGACGAACACGGCGTCGGGGACGGGCAGTTTCGCGAGCGCTTCGGGGGCGACGCCGGGGACCGCATGAACGTTGCCGCACCCGAATGCATCCGCGTTCTCTCGGATGAGCCGCACGCCGGTCGCGTTGCGCTCGACCGCCCATACCGACCCCGCTCGCGCGACGAGCGCCGCCTCGATCGACACGCTCCCCGTGCCGGCGCCGACGTCCCACACGGTGTCGGTCGCAGTAAGGCGCAGCTTCGCGAGCGCGACGGCGCGCACCTCCTGCTTGGTCATGGGAACGTCGCCGCGGATGAAGAGCTCGTCGGGAATGCCCGAGGAAGCGTACGGCCAGCGGGAGCTCGCGACGCGGGATGCGCCCGCAGAGTCCGCCGCGGAAGAAGCCGCCGCGGGCGCAGACGCGCCGGCCGGCGCCTCGAAGGCTGCGCTATAGCCCGCAGGCGACCCGGCGCCGCCTGCGAACTCGATAAGCATCACGTTCAAATCGTCGAACGTCTGACCTGCGATTTCACTTGCGGTCGCACAGGTGATGCGCTCGTCGGGGTACGACAGGCGCTCGGCCACCGTCACGCGCGCGTCCCCGAAGCCCGCCTGCACAAGCTCGCCCGAAAGCCGCGAGGGGTCTTCCCCGCCCGACGTGACGAGGAAGAGCTCACCTGCGCGCTCGGCCTCGGCCATGATGTCGCACGCCACGCCGTGAGCGCTCACGAAGCGCCAATCCTGCCATGGACGCGCAAGGCGCGCGGCGAGATACGACGCTGAGCTTATGCCGGGAACGACGCGCACGTCCACCTGCGCGTCGCCGGAGAGCGCCTCCACCAGGCGGCGCGCGCCGCTAAACAGCCCCACATCGCCCGTCATCACGACCACGGCGCGCCGCCACGACGCCGCATCGGTGAGCGCGGCGACGATGTCCGCCGTCTTCACGAGCTCGCATCTCACCACGTCGGGCGGCACGTCGATGCCGACAAGCGCGCGATGAGCGCCGATGATCACGTCGGCGATGTCGATCGCGTCGAGCGCCGCGCGCGAGAGCAAGTCGGGGTTTCCGGGCCCCGCCCCGATGATCGTTACCTTTCGCATGGAATCTCCCGATACCCGCGCGGCGTGACCATACGGCCGCCTACGCGCTTCGTGCCCGCGTTGCCGACGAACACGGTGGTGAACATGTCGGCATCGAGCTCCCCCAGCTCGGAGAGCCTGCACATGCCCGACTGCTGCCCCTCGCGCCCGATGTTGCGTACCCAGCCGCAGAGCGTGTCGGGGGCCTTCCATTCGAGCATGATCTTCGCCGCGCGCGAGAGCCTGTCGGCGCGCTTTCTACTGCGCGGGTTGTACAAACAGATGCAGAAGTCGGCGCTCGCCACGGCGGCGAGCCTGCGCTCGATGACCTCCCACGGCGTAAGCAGGTCGGAGAGCGACACGACCGCGAAGTCGTGGGCAAGCGGGGCGCCGAGCACAGCCGACCCGCTCTGAGCCGCGGTGGCCCCCGCGATAACTTCCACGTCAACATCGGGGTAGTCCTCCGCAAGCTCCAGCACGGGGCTCGCCATGCCGTACACGCCCGCGTCACCGCTGCACACGAGCGCCACGGCTTCTCCGCTCTGCGCGCGCGAAAGCGCCAGGCGGCATCGTTCGACCTCGTGCATCATCGGCGTCGCGAGATGCGCCGCGTCGGGCACGGCGGCGAGCGCGAGCTCCACGTATTTCGTGTACCCCACAACGATGTCGGCCGCCTCGAGCGCGCGCCGGGCCGCAATCGTCATGCCGTCGGGGCCGCCCGGGCCGATCCCCACCACGAAGAGCTTTCCCATCACCGCTCCTTAAACGAAAGTTCGATAGTTACCTTGGAAAACGCGACGGTCACGCCGCCGTGAGCGAGCTTCGGGAAGATAAGTTTGCCCCCGTCCGCGAGCGCCGCGCGCTCGCACACGTTGTCGACCCCCACCGTCGCACGCACGAAATCAGATGGCGAAACGCTGCCTTCGACCTGCGACAACTCCTCTGCGGAATACGTCGCAAGCGGGATATTGCGCGCGCGGCAGAAGGCGAGCAGACCCTCCTCGTGCGCCTTCACGTCGATCGTCGCCGCCTCGCGCACGGCCGAAGGCGAGATGCCCGCCTGCCCGCACGCGAGAAGAAACGCCTCCCCGATGGCTTCGGCGCACGCACCGCGACGGCACCCTATGCCCGCAACGATGCAGGGCACGACAAGGCGAAGCGGCGCGGGCGCAGGCGCCTGCGCCCGCACGCCCGCCGGCTTCCACGTCTCACCGGCGGGCACGACCTCGCCCGTTGTCTCCGACGCGCGAACGGACGCACCTGCATTCGCGCCAGCGAACGGCGACACGACGATATCGGCCCGAGCGCGGTCGGACGCAATGTCAACCCCCTCAGGCGGCTGTCCCGAAATCGGCATGTCGGAATAGAGCGCCACGCGCCCACCCGAAAGCAGCCGCGCCGACACTCGCTTGATAGCCTCGGGATTCGAAACGGCGAGCCCCGCACAGCGCGCCCACGTATCCACCGCCCACACGCCGCGGACGTCGGTCGCCGTGGTGATGACGGGGATGGCCCCTGCCGCGCGTGCCACAGTTTGCGCAAGCTCGTTCGCACCGCCCAAATGCCCCGACAAAAGCGGGACGGCAAAGCGCCCCGCCTCGTCAATCACCACAACCGCGGAATCGGTTGCCTTCGAGGCGACATGCGGCGCGATCGCCCGCACGGCGATGCCCGCCGCGCCCACGAACAGAAGCGCGTCCGACGCTTCCCACGCGAGCGCCGTCCATGCGCGCAGGTCGGCCTTCCCCTCGCCGAACCCGCGCGAAACGGAAACGTCCCAGCCAGGATCATCTTCACCTGTCTGCGCGCAATCGGAAAGCGCGCGTGCGGTGCGCTCCGCCAACGCATACCCCCTCTCAGTGAACGCTATGCAGGAAATCCTCATCTAGCGCACCACCATCGTCGAGAAGTAGCTGCCCCGATCGGGCACATCGTCGAGCGAGCGGTACACGCGCTCGCCCGGAAGCCCACAGTCCTCTACGAGCTCGGCACCGTCGAAGGCGCCCTCCTCGCGAAGGATGCGCTTCGTGTCCGCAAGCGAGCGGCGCGCCTTCATGACCACCTTCGTCCCCGGCCAGCCGATTGCGCGGCGAACGTCGTCGTAGCCGCCGGGCACGATGTGCAGAGGCGACGACATCTCGGGCGTGAGGTCGCGCTCGAGCGCCGCGGCGACCGCGCAGAAGCTCGGCACGCCGGGAATGGCGCGCGCCTCGAACCCGCGGGCGCGCACGTCGGGCGCTATGCGCTGGAAGGTGGCGTAGATACTCGGGTCCCCCAGGTTCAGCAGAGCGACGTCGCGGACCGCATCCAGGTGCGCGACAAGCTCGCGAACAAGCGAGGCATGCTCGGCCGCGCGGCGCTCGGCGTCGCGCGTCATCGAGAATCGCACGGGGATCACCGTCTTGCCTGTAAGGTCGACGGCGCCGCGCACGATGTCGAGCGCGACCATGGCCCCGTCCGCCGTCTGCGGTGCGGCGATGACCGGACACGATTCGATTGTGCGGACGGCCTTGATCGTGAGCAGCTCGGGGTCGCCAGGCCCCGTGCCCACCCCGTACAGCACGCCTTTACTCATACGTCGCCCCCAATTCCCCGATAACCGCATCGGCGCCCGACGTGCGGAAAAGCTCGCGGCGCTCGGCGTCGAACACGACCGCGGCGATGTCGCATGCGCCCGCCGCGCGGCGGCGCAACCTGTCCTCGATTGCCGCAGCGAGCGAGGCGCGCGCAGCGTCCCCCACGCCGGCGGCCTCGATTACCTCGAGCGCCGCCGTGGTCGTGACCGACGACATGACCTCGCGCACGGTCTTCGCGCCCGCGCCGGCCAAGGCCGCGTGGGCGGCCAGAATCTCCGCGCGGCAGTCGGCGGTACGCGAATGGGTGTCCATGATGCCGCCCGCGACCTTCACCAGCTTGCCGATGTGTCCCACAAGAAGGACATTGGTGAATCCCTCGCGAACGCAGCAATCAATCGCATCGCCCACGAAGTTGGAGATGAAGACCACCGGCGCACCGTTTAGGTGGAAATGCCCCGAGATGAACTGCCCGCCGTAGTTGCCGGGCGTGAGCACGACTCCGCGCCGCCCCATAGCCGCATGCTGCCGGATCTCGAGCTCGATGCTGTCGCGCAAGGCAGCGAGGCTGCGCGGCTCGACGATGCCCGTCGTGCCCAGGATGGAGATACCGCCCTCTATCCCCAGGTGCGGGTTGAAGGTCTTTTCGGCAAGGGAAACGCCCTCGGGTACCGCAATCGTTACAGCAATATTTCCAGGAAAGCCGTGCGCGGCGCACACCTCGCGCACCGCCGAAGTGATCATCGCGCGCGGCGTCGCGTTGATGGCGGCCGCCCCCACCGGCTGCTCGAGCCCGGGCAACGTCACGCGCCCCACGCCCACGCCGCCATCGACGGAAACTTCCGATTCGCGCGCGGACACGCCCTTGCTGCCCGCAGTGCCCGTGCCCGGCCCCGCATGTTCCACGCGCGCGTACACGAGCACGCCGTCGGTCACATCGGCATCGTCGCCTGCGTCCTTTCGCACGGCGCACTGGGCGCACCCCTCGCCGATGCATGCGTCGACCACGTTCGCCTCGACGGGCAGCCCGCCGGGGGTGACGATCGACACGCGGCCGACGGGCTTTCGTGACAAGAGCATCTCGCAGGCCGCCTTCGCCGCGAGCGCGGCGCAGCTCCCCGTGGTGTAGCCGCAGCGCAGGCGGGTCGTCCCGGTATATATGTAGTGCTCGAAGGCCACGCTAGCTACTCGCCTTCCGATACCCCGTGGCAAACGAAGGGTCGTAAAGCTTGCTGCGCTCGTACGACTCCGCTTGCGCGCCGTTGTGCGCAAGCCCGCCGCGAGCTCCGAGCACGCGGCCCACCACCACGAGCGCCGTGCGGTCGATGCCCTCTCGTGCGCCCGCATCGGCGAGCGTGCCCACTGTGCATCGCACCACGCGCTCCTCAGGCCAGGTCGCCTTGTACACGAGCGCCGCCGGCTCGTCGGAGCTGCGGCCCGCGGCCAAAAGCTCGGCGGAAAGCTCGGCGAGCATACCCGAGCTCAGAAAGATGACCATAGTGGAGCCGCTTTCCGCCATGGTGCGCATGCCCTCGCCCGCGGGCATGGGGGTGCGCCCGGAAAGCCGCGTGATCACGACCGACTGGCTGATTCCCGGCAGCGTGTATTCCTGGCGAAGCGCCGCCGCGGCACCGCAAAAGCTCGACACGCCGGGCACCACCTCGTAGTCCACGCCACGCGCGTCGAGCGCATCCATCTGCTCCTGGATGGCGCCGTACAGGCACGGGTCGCCCGTGTGCAGGCGCACCACTTCCTCGCCCCGCGCATCTGCCGCGCACATCACGTCGAGCACTTCCTCCAAGGTCATGTGCGCGCTGTCGTAGACGACGCAGGATTCCTTGCACTCGGCGAGTAGCTCGGGGTTCACAAGGCTCCCCGCCCAAACGACCACGTCGGCCGCGCGCAGAAGGCGCGCCCCGCGCAGCGTGATAAGGTCGGCGGCGCCCGAGCCTGCGCCAACGATATGAATCATCCGAGCCTTCCCTTCCCGTTTCTCATCGCAACCGTTTACGCCGCCATTCGCGCAGCGGACAAAACACGGCGCCTGCGGCGGCAATCGGCGCAAATACGCAGGCAGGAGGCGCAATGCTGCCCGCCCTGGCTTTGACACGTTCACAAGTGCCCACTATGATAGTAAAAGTTTCGGCAACGAGCATATGACAATCGGATAAAAGGAAATGACCGGCGCGGCGCCCGCACAGCCCGCGCTGGCTTGCGGAGGGAACCAGGTGGGAATCCTGGGCAAGGGACATTACTGTATAGGACGCGCGGGCGAACCGCCTCGCGCCCCAAGCCAGACTGCTTCGCCTTTTCCTCACGGCATCGCCGTGGCGTTAGCTCCTTGTGAACCCCGAGGGGTGCGCTTTTCTTTCGCTTGTGCCGACAAGCAACTGTCGCCGGGGGACCGGCAAACCGAGGAAAGGAAAAACCATGTCCGACCAGATGTCACGCCGCGGCTTCATGAGCGCCGCAGCAACCGGAGCCGTCGCGCTCGCCGGAGTCGCGCTCGCGGGCTGCTCCAACACCTCCGCGAGTTCCGAGAAATCGAGTGAAAAGGAGAAGGCCGTGAAGCCGGTCATCCTCGTCACGAGCTTCGGCACGAGCTACAACGACTCGCGCCACATCACCATCGGCGCCATCGAAGACGCTATCCGCGAGAAGTACTGGCAGGACTACGACATCCGCCGCGCCTTCACCGCGCAGATCATCATCGACAAGCTGAAGAAGCGCGACGGCATCACGATCGACAACATGACCGAGGCGCTCGACCGCTGCGTGGAAGACGGCGTGAAGGAAATCGTCGTGCAGCCGACGCATCTCATGGGTGGCCTGGAATACACCGACGTGAAAGACGAGCTCGACAAGTACGCCGACAAGTTCGACAAAATCTCGCTCGGCGACCCGCTGCTCACCTCCGACGACGACTACAAGAAGGTGGCCGCAGCCATTAAGGAGAACATGGCGTCCTTCGACGACGGCAAGACGGCGCTGTGCCTCATGGGCCACGGCACCGAAGCCGATTCCAACGCCGACTATGCCAAGATGCAGGAAGTGTT
>CAJKZO010000010.1:0-26346 GCA_905204365.1 uncultured Collinsella sp. | reverse complement strand
GCGACCTTGCCGCTCTCCAGCACGTGGACGCGCCCGTCGGCGAGCATCTGCACGACCTCGGGGTACAGCACGTGCTCGATCGCATGGATATGCTCCTCGAGCGTGTCGACGTCCCAGCCTTCCTCGACAGCCAGCGCACGCTGGGCGATGATGGGGCCGTTGTCGTAAATCTCGTTGGCAAAGTGCACGGTCACGCCGGTCACCTTGACGCCACGCGCAAAGGCATCGTCAATCGCATGCGCGCCGGTAAAGCTCGGCAGCAGCGCCGGATGCAGGTTGACCACGCGATTGGGGAACGCCGCCAGCAGCGGCGTGTGCACCATGCGCATGTAGCCGGCCATGACCACATATTCGCAGCCGCGCTCGAGCAGCTCATGCGCGATGATTTCGTCAGCAGCGATAGGATCGGCATAGACATCCTTGGAAAGGGTCAGTGTCTGGATGCCCGCACGCTCGGCGCGCTGTAGGCCCTTGGCCGAAGGACGGCTCGACACCACAAGCTCAATCGAGGCGTTGAGCTTGCCGACAGCGATCAGGTCGATCAGCGCCTGCAGGTTGGTACCCGAACCGCTGATAAGCACGCCGATCTTGAGCGGCTCGGCCGTATCGGTGCCGGTCGGACGGGTGTAGGGCACAAAGCCCAGGCCCTCGGCAGCAGCCATCTGCTCGTTAGCGCTCATCAGAGTACACGACCTTACCGGAACCCTCGACGCACTCGCCCACGCGGAACGGCTTCTCGCCCAGCGCGACCAGGGCCTCGGTCACGGCGGCCTCGTCCTCGGGGGCGACGATCAGGCACAGGCCGACGCCCATGTTGAAGGTCTTGCATGCCTCGTTGGGCGCGAGCTCGGCCTGACGCGACACGTAGGTGATGACGGGCGGAACGTCCCAGCCCATCTCGGCGCCGTTGCGGGTGACCACGGCATCGACATCGTCGGCAAGTGCGCGGTTGAGGTTCTCGGTGATGCCGCCACCGGTGATATGGGCAATGGCATGAACGTTGGCGCCACCGCGGAGCAGCTCCAGAATCGGCTTGACGTAGATGCGCGTGGGGGCCAGCAGGGCGTCGGCCAGCGATGCGCCGCCGAGCTGCTCGAGCGGACGGCTTAGCTCCTCGGCCTTAGCGGCGGCCTCGGGCGTGCCCGGCTTGATTCCGTCGACGCCGATGACCTTACGCACGAGCGAGTAGCCGTTGGAGTGCACGCCGGTGGAAGGCAGGCCCAGGATCACATCGCCAGGGCGGACGTTTGCGGGGTCGAGCATCTTGGGACGATCGACAACACCCACGGTAAAGCCGGCGAGGTCGTAGTCGGCGGGAGCCATAACGCCGGGGTGCTCGGCCATCTCGCCGCCCACGAGCGCGCAGCCCGCGAGCTTGCAGCCGTCGGCCACGCCCTTGATGATCTTTGCCATGTGCTCGGCCTCAATGTGACCGATGGCGACGTAGTCCAGGAAGAACAGCGGCTCGGCGCCCGAAGCCAAAATGTCATTGACGCACATGGCAACCAGGTCCTGGCCCACCGTCTCGTGACGGTCCATGATCTGGGCGAGCACGAGCTTGGTACCCACGCCGTCGGTGCCGCTAATCAGGATCGGGTCTTCCATATCCTTAAGCGCGGCGGCCGAGAACAGGCCGCCAAAGCCGCCGATGCCGCCGATAACCTCGGGGCGGTTGGTGTCCTTGACCATCTGCTTAATAGCGTCGACGGCGCGGCCGCCCTCGGCGGTATCGACGCCGGCGTCCTCGTACGTCACATGCTTGCTGTCGCTCATCTGAGCCTTCCTCTCCCACTACCGTGGCGCCGCGCGGGCGCCAAACGGTGCTCGTAGTTGCGTTCCCTTCGGCGCGCGTCATAACAACACGCGCCGTCATATCAACAAAACGGTAGGTAAAACCTGCCAAAATAAACCTGTCCCTAAATGGCAGGTTTTAGGCCTCGTTGTGCTCCTCTTCCCAGCTGCGATCGACATATTTCTCGACCACGGCGTCGTCGTCAAAGTGCAGCGGTTTGTCCAGGTTGCGGGGCTTAAAGCCCTCCATGAACTTGTCGCGGCCAAAGCTCTCGGGAATCGCCACGGGATAGCGTCCGGTAAAGCACGCATCGCAGTAACCGCCCTTGGGCATGACCTTAAGCAGGCCCTCGACCGAAAGGAAGGCCAGCGAATCGGCGCCGATATACTCGCAAATCTCGTCGACCGTCTTGTTGGCGCTGATAAGCTGCGACTGCACGTCGGTATCGATGCCGTAGAAGCACGGCCAGATGACCTCGGGCGAGTTGATGCGGATATGAATCTCCTTGGCGCCGGCGTTGCGCAGCATCTTGACGAGCTGCACCATAGTGGTGCCACGCACGATGGAGTCGTCGATCACGACGAGGCGCTTGCCCTCGATGTTGTCGCGCAGCGGGTTAAGCTTCATGCGCACGCCCATGGCGCGCAACTCCTGCGTAGGCTCGATAAACGTACGGCCCACGTAGCGGTTCTTGATAAGGCCCTCGCCAAAGGGAATACCGCTCTCGTGCGAATAGCCCTCCGCGGGCGGCAGGCCGGAGTCGGGCACGCCGATGACCAGGTCGGCCTCGACGGGCTCCTCGTGCGCCAGCTGACGACCCATGTCGTAACGGCAGGCATAGACGCTCTTGCCGTTCATGATGGAGTCTGGACGGGCAAAGTAGACCTGCTCAAAGATGCAGTTGGCGGGCTCTTCGGCGGCAGGCACGCCCTGCTCGGATACCAGACCCTCGGCGCTGATGCGCAAGATCTCGCCGGGACGGACATCACGGACGTACTCGGCACCCACGATGTCGAGTGCGCAGGTCTCGGAAGCAACGACCCAGCCGCCGGCGCGCGTGACATGGACGGCGGAATCGGCCGTCGCGGCGCCGTCTTGCGAGGGCAGCTGCGAAACAGAAGCGGCATCGGCCTGGTCCAGGCCCTCGTCCACCAGCTTGCCCAGCACGAGCGGGCGAATGCCGTGCGGATCGCGGAATGCGTAGAGCGCCTGCTCGTTGATGAGCGTCATGGCGTAGCCGCCGCGCACAAGCTCCATGGTCTTGCGAATGCCCTCGCGCAGGTGGCCCGTACGCTGGGTAAAGTAGCCGATAAGCTTGGTCGCGACCTCGGAATCCGAATTGGAGAGGAACGGCACGCCCAGCTCGATCAGCTGGCGGCGCAGCTCGTCGGTGTTGACCAGAGTGCCGTTGTGAGCAAGCGCGATAATGACGCTGTTGATGGTGGAGAGGTGCGGCTGCGAGGCTTCCCAGCTCTTGGCGCCGGCGGTGCCATAGCGCACGTGGCCCACGGCCAGCTGACCGGAGAGCGTCGACAGGTCGGCGTTGGAAAACACGCGATCGAGCAGTCCCAGGTCTTTGCGAACCATAACCGTGCCGCCATCACCCACGGCGATTCCCGCCGATTCCTGGCCGCGATGCTGCAGCGCGCGCAGACCAAAGTACGTCAGTCGAGCCACATCGCGATCGGGTGCCCACACACCAAAAATGCCGCATTCCTCATGCAGCTGGTCGGAGTCCGGATCATACGTCGACATGGTCTTCACCTGTCCCGCGGCACGCTCGGCCGCGCGGATGGTTTCTTGAGACATGGCATCCCCTCAGAGCCTCGTTATTTGGCGTTACCTGCCCTATTATACGCACGGCAAGACAAGCACTCCCGCGCATGAACAGCGCTTTTTAAAAGCCCACCGAGCTTATAATCCGTTTTGCAGCCAAACATTTTATTGGGCAGCCGTCTCGGGGCCGACGGTCCCGCGTGCTTCCGTTGCGACGCGTCTCGCCCGCCGTTGGGGCTTGCATTGTTGCAATTGGGACGTTCGTCCTGTCTTTTGGCAGGTCGGCGGCGTATCCTTGTAGGCTACTACAAGACGAGAAAGGTAGCGTATGGATCGAAATCAACTCGACCCCAGTGTCCCCAGCACCACGGAGGCCAAGAAGATCCCCCTTATCATCAAGGTCTACGCAGTCCTGTGCACCCTATCTGGCGTGGGCACGCTCCCGTCAGTCGCCGTCTTTATGTGGCAGGTCATCACCGCACTCATTAACGGCAACGTCGCCGCTAAGCTCGGTGATAACACCCTAGTCGCGGTTGGCCTTATCGTCGCCGGCATTATGCTCTCGGCGGCAAGCGCGATCATCTTGATCGTCTTTGGCCTGGACCTCATCAAGGACCAGCGGCGCAATGCCGCCCGCCTGTCTTACGTCCTCATCGCATTTACCGTCGTGGAGCTTTTAGTTGACGTGATGCTCCAGGGCATCGGACCCTTCCTGCTGCGCCCCGCCGTCCAGCTTGTCATCCTCATTGCGCTGTCGGCCACCGTCGACCCCACGCTACGCCAGGAGCGCGAACTGCAGCGCCGTCTGCAAGAGATGCTCGACCGCGATGCCGCCGCCGAGGGGATGCTCGGCCGCGACGAAACCGGCGAGGGCTACATCAAGCTCAACTACTTCAACCTGTTCTGGGTATTCTTCGTCTGCAGCGTGTTAGGTCTCATTCTCGAGGAAGTCTGGCATATGGTCGTCGTCGATCCCGGCGTCTATCAGGACCGTGCCGGTATGCTATTTGGCCCCTTTAGCCCCATCTACGGATTTGGCGCGGTGCTCATGACCATGGCGCTCAACCGCTTCTATAAAAAGAATCCTCTGATCATTTTCCTGGTAAGTGCCCTGATCGGCGGCGCTTTCGAGGTGTTTGTAGGCTGGTTTATGCAGACCTCATTTGGCGTGGTGTCGTGGAGCTATTCACACATTAGGCTATTCGGCATGCCCGATCCCATCGCGGTATTGACCGGGGGACGCACATGCACGCCGTTTGCCTGCATGTGGGGCCTGGGTGGCCTCATCTGGATCAAGGTCTTGCTGCCGCGCCTGCTTAAGCTCATCAATATGATTCCATGGAAACGCCGCTACTCTGCTACCGTCATCCTGACCGCCGTCATGTTGATCGACGGCGTCATGACGTTGCAATCGCTCGACTATTGGTATCAGCGCGTCAACGGAACCGTTCGAAATATTCCCGTCGCACAGTTCTATGACAAGCATTTCGATAACGAATATATGGAGAACCGTTTTCAGAGTATGACCATGAGCCCCAAGGACGCCACACGCGTGTAGCAAACGCCAGAGCAAAATAGCTCCAACACATCAAAGCCCGCTGGCAGATCTACATGAACTGCCGGCGGGCTTTCGCTATAGACAGACTCGGATTGCCGACGAGGCCTTACGCCTCGCGCTCGACCTCGCTCACGCACTCGTTCTTGATGGTGCCGACGAGCGACTGCAGCGCATCGACCACATGCGGGCGAATGTCTCCGCCAATGAGCACGAGCATGATGTCGTCGCCCACGGTAAGCTCGCCGCTCGCCAGCCACACGCGCACATAGCCGATACCCGGCATCGTGCGCGTCGCCTCGATAGCGGCCTGCACCTTTTCGGCATCGAAGCCAAACACCATGCCGCCCACCTTGTGGCCTGGCGCCACGCCATCGGTCTCGACTCCGCGCACTTCGGCCTTGGGCGTCGCGCGCACCACGCCGTTGTGTGTCAGGTACATCCCACAATCAGCCGCCGAAACATCGGCCTTGGCTTCGCGCAGCCAAGCATCAACCGAAGGCATCGATTTGCCGTTCTCAAGCATCATTTCTCCTTTTGATTTCCAGGGTAGTCTTTTTGGGACGGGGCCCGGACACTTTATTCCTCGACCGGCGTGAGCACCATGACGGCGCGCGTATTGCTAAATGACAGCGAACGGCAGGTCACAAGCGTTACGACCTTGGTTGCCGAAGCGGCACGATCGGTGGCATCGCTCGCCACGGCAGAGGCACCGTCAAGCATCTCGGACAGATAATTCTTCAGTCCGTCATCGCCCTCAAAGTTGGGCGTGCGCGCCTTGGCATACGTGTCCTCGACCACCTTGGTCGCCAGCGGACGCAGCTTATACGTCGCGTCACGTGTGATGTAGTACACATAGTCCATGCTGTCGAATGTCGCCTGATCGGTCGTGTCCGAAATCACGTTGAACATTGAGCCGTCGTTCATGTGATGGCCGTAGATCGTGGTCTGCTGATCCACCATGCCCGGCGCGGTATCGTCGCTATCCAAAAAGATGGCACCAGACGCATTGGCCGTACCGTCAAACAGCGTGTTGAGGTACTTGGAGTTGTTGTTGGTCTGCACCACGGGGTAGTTGATGTTGGTGCCGGGCGCGTAAATCCAACCCACAACCTCGGGATTTGTCTGGGCAAGCGCATCAAAGTCGATAATCGGCACGCCACTGGCGTCCTTGTCGCTCACATATTGCTTTTCGATTTTTTGATACGCCTCGCTCGCCTGCTTGTAGCCAATCTGCGCGTTGATAAAGATGGCGGCAGCGGCAACGATCAGGCCAATGCCGATGATGATGAGCAGAATGGGAATGACGGAGCGGCGCTTTTTACGCGGCGGCTCGGTATAGCTCGATGGCGCGGTATGCGCCGAAGAGCGAGGTGACTTCTTGGCCGTACTGTATGACGAAGGGCGATATGCAGCAGGTGTATCCTGACGGCGATGTTTCGCCGGCGTCACGGGGCGCGGCGCACGCGACTGCTGAGGAGAGGATGTCCGACCCTGCTGCGGCGCGCGGGCTGCTCCCGACTTGACTGGATCGGGAATCCGAGAAGCCGAAAAACGCTTTCCCTGATAGTCGGACATGGCTCTCCTTATGTTGCAAATGGACTGGCAGAGCGCTTAGGCGTCAGCCATCTCTTGCTTCATCTTCTCGATAACCTTGCGGTACTCGGGGTCGCATGCGCCCAGAATCTGCGTGGCGTAAATGGCAGCGTTCTTGGCACCGTTGATGGCCACACAGGCAACGGGCACGCCCGAAGGCATCTGCACCATCGACAGCAGCGAGTCCATACCACCCAGATCGCTCGTCTTCATAGGCACGCCGATAACCGGCAGCGGCGTAAACGCAGCCACGACACCGCCCAGGTGAGCAGCCTTGCCGGCGGCAGCGATAATCACCTTGATGCCGCGGTCGGCAGCGGTCGAGGCCCACTCATGGACCTTCGCCGGCGTGCGGTGCGCGCTTGCAATCACGAGCTCATAGGGCACGCCCAGTGCCTCGAGCTCGGCGGTGCAACCTTCCATAACGCCCAGATCGGACTTGGAGCCCATGATGATCCCGACAACCGGCTTCTGATCTGCCATAAACAAAGACCTCCTGTTGAGAGCGGTGACGCGGCGTTTCCGCGACCCTTAACTACTGAGAGTAGTATAGCTGCTCCCGTCCCTGCGGTCCCCGGGTGCCCCGCGGCGGGCTGGGTTTTTATCTTCGCTCCCCTTGCTTCGCAAAGTCGCTCAGCTAAATAACCCAGCCCGCCGCGGGGCACCCGGGGACCTACCGGGGATTGCCATGACGTACGTTGGCTGAAATATTAATGTGGGCCCTGTCGTTCATTCGAACGACAGGGCCCACACTCACTTTATTTCTCAGCCCTAGTCATCGCGCAAAGCCCCTTCGGCAGCACACGGTGCAACCGAGTCACCGCAGGCCGGGGGGGGGGGGGCCGAGTTTCCTCCTGAGCGACTCTGCTTGCAGCCGGAGCGAAAGGGGGAAATCTCGGCCCCTCCCGCCCCGGCCGGCCAGGTCAACTACACCGTGTACTGCGGCAGGTCCTGCAGGGCGATGACGTCCATGCCCATGTCGTTGGCGCTGCCGTGACCCTGCTGGTCCTCGCGTACGGCCTCGATGGCACTCACGTACGTGTTGGCGGCAGACATCGCGGTCACGCAGGTCACGCCGCGGCGCACCGCCTCGGTACGCAACAGATAGCCGTCGCCACGCGAACCCGGGCCGTACGGTGTGTTGATGATTACCGCAATCTTGCCATCGGCGATGAGATCGCCGATATTGGGACGCTCGCCGTCGTGCGGGCCGCTGATCTTCTCCACGACCTCGCACGTCACGTTGCCTCCACGCAGCACGCGCGCCGTGCCCTCAGTGGAGCAGATGTCAAAGCCTAGGTAGCGCAGGATACGGCCGACCGAAAGGATATGACGCTTGTCGCGGTCGCACACGCTGATGAACACCTTACCGGCGCTCGGGTCAGGCAGCTTGTAGTCGATCGCCAGCTGCGTCTTGGCGTATGCCTCGGGATAGCTCTTGGCGATACCCATGACCTCGCCCGTCGACTTCATCTCGGGCCCCAAGATAACGTCGGCACCGGGGAAACGACCCCAGGGCATAACGGCTTCCTTCATGCAGAACCAATCGAGCTGACGCTCGTCGCTCGGCAGGCCCAGGCTGGCGATGGAATCGCCCGCCATGATACGTGCGGCACACTTGGCGAGCGGCACACCGGTGGCCTTGGAGATAAACGGCACGGTGCGGCTGGCACGCGGGTTGGCCTCGATCACGTAGACGGTCTCGCCCTTGATGGCGTACTGCACGTTGACCAGGCCGCGTACGCCCAGCGCCATCGCGATGCGGCGCGTGGTCTCGCGAAGCTTTGCCTGCAGGCTCTCGCTAAAGCTGAACGGCGGGATGCAGGTCGCGGAGTCGCCAGAGTGGATACCGGCCTCCTCGATATGCTCCAGGATACCGCCGATATAGACCTCTTCGCCATCGCACAGGGCGTCGACATCGGACTCGATCGCACCCTCCAGGAAGCGGTCCAGGTACACCGGGTAGTCGGGGCTAATGCGCGTAGCCTCGGCCATGTAATCGCGCAGGTGCTCGGCATCGTAGGCGATCATCATGCCGCGGCCGCCCAGCACGTAGCTCGGACGTACCAGCAGCGGGTAGCCAATGTGTGCGGCAACGGCCTCGGCCTCCTCAAACGAGGTGGCCTGACCCGCCGGCGGGTACATGATGCCCAGCTTGTCGAGCAGGGCGGCAAAGCGCTCGCGGTCCTCGGCAAAGTCGATGGCATCGGGCTTGGTGCCCATGATGTTGACGCCACTCTCCTCGAGCATGCGCGCCAGCTTAAGCGGGGTCTGGCCGCCAAGCGTCACCACGACGCCGTCGGGGCGCTCAACATCGATAACGTCCATGACGTCCTCGTAGGTAAGCGGCTCAAAGTAAAGGCGGTCGGACGTGTCGTAGTCGGTCGAAACGGTCTCGGGATTGCAGTTGACCATGATGGTCTCAAAGCCGCGGGCCGCCAGCGCATAGCTCGCATGCACACAGCAGTAGTCGAACTCGATACCCTGGCCGATACGGTTGGGGCCGGCGCCCAGGATCATCGCCTTGGGCTTGTCCGCCGGCGTGGTCTCGTCGGGAGCCACGCACTTCTTGGCATCCGGACTCGTGCGGTAGATGTTCTCGTACGTCTTGTAGTGGTACTCCGTGGCGCTCGAGAACTCCGCAGCGCAGGTATCGACCGTCTTCATGCTGGGAACCACGCCAAGGCCCTTGCGATAGGCGCGCACAAAGCGCTCGTCCGAGCCGGTCAGCGCGGCGATCTCGGCGTCGCTCGTGCCGTACTGCTTGAGCAAGCGCATCGCGTCGGCGTCGATATCCTCCACACGCAGGCCGCGGATGCTCTCCTGGACCTGCACCATGTCGTTGATGCGGTTGAGGTACCACGGGTCGATGCCGCAGGTGGCATGGATGCGAGCGATGTCCCAGCCACGGCGCAGGGCCTCGACCACAAAGAAGATGCGGTGCTCGGTCGGCGTGGCCACGGCTTGAGCGAGCTCGTCGTCGCTCAGCTTATCGGCACCCTCCTTGCCACCGGCGCAGATACCCTGGTGGCCGTCCTCCAGCGAGCGCATGGCCTTGCCAAAGGCCTCCTCAAAGGTGCGGCCGATCGCCATAATCTCGCCCACGGCCTTCATGCGCGTGGTGAGCGTGGGGTCGGTACCCTTGAACTTCTCGAAGGCAAAGCGCGGCACCTTGACAACGCAGTAGTCAATCGTGGGCTCAAAGCAGGCAGGCGTTGCCTTGGTAATGTCGTTGACGATCTCGTCGAGCGTGTAGCCCACAGCCAGGCGCGCGGCGGCCTTAGCGATGGGGAAACCCGTGGCCTTGGAGGCCAGCGCGGACGAACGGCTCACGCGCGGGTTCATCTCGATGACGATCAAGCGGCCGGTCTGGGGGTTCACGGCAAACTGCACGTTGGAGCCGCCGGTCTCGACGCCGATCTTCTCCAAGATGGCGAGCGAGGCGACACGCATGCGCTGATACTCAAGGTCGGAGAGGGTCTGCGCCGGCGCCACGGTGATGGAGTCGCCGGTATGCACGCCCATGGGGTCGAGGTTCTCGATGGAGCACACGATGATGCCGTTGCCGGCGTGGTCACGCATGACCTCCATCTCGTACTCTTTCCAACCCTCGATGGACTCCTCGACCAGCACCTCGTGGGCAGGCGAGAGTTCAAGGCCCTGGCTCACGATGGAGACGAGCTCCTCGTGGGTGTGCGCGATGCCGCCGCCGGCGCCACCGAGGGTAAAGCTCGGACGCAGCACGCAGGGATAGCCCACGCGCTCGGCGATGGCCTCGGCGTCGGCCACGCTGTAGGCATAGCCCGAGCGCGCGACCTCCAGGCCAATCTCGGCCATGGCCTCGTTAAAGAGCTTGCGGTCCTCGCCGCGCTCGATGGCGGCCAGGTCGCAGCCGATCATCTCGACGCCGTACTTGTCGAGCGTACCGTCTTTCGCCAGCTCGACGGCGGCGTTCAGACCGGTCTGGCCGCCCAGCGTGGGCAGCAGCGCGTCCGGGTGCTCTTTCTTGATTACGCGCTCGATAAACTCGGCGGTGATGGGCTCGACATAGGTGCGGTCGGCCAAGCCCGGGTCGGTCATGATGGTCGCCGGGTTGGAGTTGACCAGGATGACCTCAAAGCCATCCTCCTTGAGCACCTTGCAGGCCTGGGCGCCGGAGTAGTCGAACTCGCAGGCCTGGCCGATGACGATGGGGCCCGAACCAATGACGAGGATACGCTTGATGTCAGTACGTTTCGGCATGTTAGTTCTCCTCGGTCTCAGCGGTCTCGGACTCAGCAAAGTTCCAGCCGGCAAGGCGGTCCTTCGCGGTGTCGATGTCCAGGTAGTTCTCCTCGCCGTCCATGAGTCGCGTAAAGGCGGTAAAGAGATAGTGGGCATCGGTGGGGCCAGGCGAGGCCTCGGGGTGGTACTGGACCGAGAAGCACGGTGCGTCGAGCAGCTGGATGCCCTCGGCGGTGCCGTCGTTGAGGTTCACATGTGTCAGGCGAATGCGACCAAAGCGCTCGTTCATCACGACCGGCGCGATTCCGCGGCGCACCCAGACGCGCAGATCTCCATCGGCCGCATGCTCGGTCTCGCCGCCGGAAAGCTCGGGGACAAGCTTGCCCAAGCTGGGGAACAGCAGGCCAAAGCCATGGTTTTGCGCGGTGATCTCCACACGGCGGCTTACCAGGTTCATAACCGGCTGGTTGCCACCGCGGTGACCGAACTTAAGCTTTTCCATCTGGGCGCCGCAGGCCAGGCTGATCATCTGGTGACCAAGACAAATACCAAAGACCGGCACCTTGCCGATCAGCTGCTGCACCTGCTCGTAGGTCTCCACCACGGCGTCGGGGTCGCCGGGGCCATTGGACAAAAAGACGCCGTCGGGATTCATGTCGAGCACCTGCTGGGCAGGCGTGTCCCACGGCACGACGGTAAGGTCGCAGCCGGCGCGGACCAGCCCCTCCAGAATGCCGCGCTTCACACCGCAGTCGTATGCGACCACTTTGTGACGGGCAGGAGCGGTAGCCGAAAGCGCAAAGCCATGCGTGGCAGGCAGATCGGCGGCCACAAACTCGTGAGGTACGGGACAACTTACGGTCTTGACCAGGTTCTCGCCTACCAGCGTGGGCGCTGCGGCCAGACGCTCGGCAAGCTCGTCGACGTCGAAGATCTCGGTCGAGATAATGCCCATCTTGGAACCATTGTCGCGCAGATGGCGCACCAGAGCGCGGGTGTCGACGCCCTCGATAGCGACGATGCCGTGGGCGCGCAGATACTCCGGCACGCTGACGGTCGAGCGCCAGTTAGAAGGCGTGGTGCACATGTCGCGAACGATCATGCCGCGCATAGCCGGAGCGCTCGCAGGGCGCACGGCGTCGCCGGGGAAGGCCGACTGGACGTCGGTCTCGTCGATACCGTAGTTGCCGATCTGCGGATAGGTCATGGTTACGATTTGGCCGGCATAACTCGGGTCGGTCATGACCTCAAAGTAGCCCTCGAGTGAGGTGTTGAAGCAGACTTCGCCGGTCGCGGTGCCCTCGGCGCCGCATGCACGTCCATAAAAAATGGTCCCATCCTCAAGATACAGGATGCAGGGACCGCAGGTGCCCTTGCTGGTTTTGGCCAGCATACGCTGGCAAAGCTCGCTGGGCGCGAAGGTGCGGGCGGCAGCGCCCGCGGTATGGTTGTTCGCCATAATTCTCCTTCCCGGTCTCACAGGACCGGCTTAAAGGTGTGTAGTTAGGCCTCGCGGTATTGTAACCGCAAGCATGCCTCATGGCGTTAATTTCATCGAAATGTTTACGAAATGATAATTATGACTTTCTATGCATAATGATTTCTCTGGGACGGGGATTAAAAAATCATCCCGCGGGGCTTGTGGCTCACGCGGGATGATGGCGTCTTACTTTTTCTTGTCCTGTTCCAGCAGTTCGGACGGTGTGCGATCGGGCTTGCCGCCGCGGAAAATCTCGCGGCCATGCAGACGATGCTCCAGGTCACGCTCGGTCTTTTCCTCGTCAATCTTGGTCTGGCTCACCACCGGATCCTCAATCAACGACGACACCGAGTTCACCTGCTTCTGAATGCGCTCGGCGATGGTGTCATCCATACTCACGATGCGCATCTTCCAGTCGATACTCGTGGCGTTGGATGAGCTCTTGGTCCACACGAACGTCAAAATGGCGCTCTGGTGGCCCCGCGCGGGGAACATGCCAAAGAAGGAATCGTGCTGAATGTTGCTATCCTCGTCGATATAGGCGTGAACGTTATACACCACGCGGTCGATCTTATCGTTGAGCAGCGCGTTGGTCGCAAGCGCCGCGGCCTGAATCTGCCCGTTGGACAACAGCTCGAGCTCGTTGGCAGAAGACGTGTCCAACACCGTCACCTCGACCGTGCCCGTGCGTTCATCGGCTTCATCGACGGTAAAGTCGAGCGGGAACTGCGTAAAGCCGTTGCCCCACTCAAGGCCGCCCTTCAGCGCCGTCGAAACGGTATCAACCGAAACGCTCTCGGACAGGTTGGCGGTATTCAGACGGCGCATCACGCCGTAGCCGATCTGCATGCCCACGATCAGCACCAAAATACCGATGACCACGGCCATCGCGGTCTTCGTAATGGTATGGCTCACCTGCGAGCCCGAAGGATCGTCCTCGGACAGCGGGTCGATATGTTTTGCCTGGCTCGCGCGGTCCTCGCTGCGCAGCTGCGCTAGCGCCGCTTTGTCACCGCGCTTGGCCGCGGCCTCCTTCTCACGCATGCGCTCAGTTCGCTTTTTGGCAAGCGTGGGATCCAAGACACCGGATGCATCGATTTCGGAGAATAACTCCGTCACTTCTTCCGGAGTCAAAGGGTTCTTGTCAGCCATAAACTTCCTGTCATATCAATCAGTCGAGCTCGTGCGCACGCGCACCTTCGAACTGCATTCGATAGTAACGGGCATAGGTGCCGCCACGGGCGAGAAGCTGTTCATGCGTGCCACGTTCCACAACGCGACCATGCTCAACAGTCGCAATCTCGTCAGCATGCTTAATGGTCGAAAGACGGTGGGCGATGATGATTGTGGTACGGCCGCGTGCCAGCTCTTCGAGCGACTCCTGGACCGCCTCCTCGCTCTCGTTATCCAAAGCACTCGTCGCCTCGTCCAAGATCAGGATCTTGGGGTTCTTGAGAAACACGCGCGCGATGGCAACACGCTGCTTCTGTCCGCCCGAAAGACGGCTGCCACGCTCGCCCACCACGGTGTCGTAGCCCTGTGGAAGCGACTCGATAAAGGCATCGATGTTGGCGCGACGGGCGGCCTCGGCGATCTCTCCTGCCGTAGCGCCCGGCTTGCCGTAGGCGATGTTCTCGCCAATCGTACCGTCAAACAGATAGACATCCTGCTGCACCAGGCCGATGGCACGGCGCAGGCTCTGCTGCGTCACATCGCGCACGTCTTGGCCGTCGATGCTAATGGATCCGGCAGCCACGTCATAAAAGCGCGGCAGCAGCGAACAGGTCGTGGACTTGCCACCGCCCGAAGGGCCAACCAAAGCGATGGTCTGCCCGGGCTTGATGGACAGGTCCATATGGTCGATAACGGGACGCTCGTCGGCATCGCCCTCGCCCAGCTCAACATCCTCGTAGTTAAAGCACACGTCGTGATACTCCACGGCGCCGGCAGTCACCTGCAGATCCGTGGCGCCCGGCTTGTCCTGGATATCCGGCGCGGTCGAGAGCACCTCGTCCATACGCCTAAAGCCGGCGATAGCCTTCTGATACGTTTCGGCCGAATTGACGAGTGTCTCGAGCGGCGTGCAGAACAGCGAAATGTAGAGCGCGAAGGTCGCCATATCGACCGCCTGCAGCTGTCCCTGGGCGACCAGCCAGCCGCCCAGCAGCACCACGATCACATAGAGCACACCCGAGAGCAGGCCATACGTCGCGGTATAGACGCCCATGGCGTGATACATGTTCTCCTTGGACGAAAGATAGCGATTGTTGGAGGCGCGGAACTTGAAGCGTTCGGTCTCCTCATTGGCAAAGCTCTTGACCACGCGCATGCCCGCCAGCGAATCCTGCAGCTGCGCATTGATGCCGCTGATTTTTTTGCGGTTGTCGCTAAAGACCTCGCGCATGCGCATGTTCTGCCAAAACATGATGACCGCAAACGCCGCCGTCACCACGGCCATGGCGAGCGCCAGCACCGGGGCGATGGTAAAGAGAATCACAAACGATCCGATAATCTCGATGCCGCAGATGATGATCCACTCGGGCACGTGGTGCGCCGCCTCGCAGATATCGAACAGGTCGTTGACCACGCGGCTCATCATGTCGCCCGAGCTGTTGCGGTCGAAGTACGCAAAGCTAAAGCGCTCATACTGGTCGAACAGGTCCTCGCGCATCTTGGACTCCATGCGCGCGCCCATCACGTGACCCCAATAGCTCACAAAGTAGCGGCAGGCGCAGCGGACGGCATACATCAACACCAAGCCCACCGCGATCATGCCGAGCGCCTGCATAATGGCAGTCTGACCCTGAGTAAACAGCCCACCGGTCAAATTGCGCAGGATAATGGGGAACGCCAGGTCAATGGCGGCAAGCACCAGAGCACAAACAGTATCAGCAACAAAAAGCCCCATCTGGGGCTTGTAATACGAAAGAAAACGCTTCAGCATGTGGTCCTCAAAGAAATATCAGCAACATAAGGCCCTGGAACAAAGTAATCAGTAGTTCTTGTCCCAGGGCTATCCCCACTCGTTACAGCTCGGCTCCGCCTAGTCTATGCGCAATGCTGTCGCAAGCCAAGGCGCCCACGACGGTCTTGGCGTCTTCGATCTTGCCGTCGAGCACGGCATCGATCAGCTCGTGCAGCGGCACCAGGTCCACGTTGACAAACTCGTCATCATCGGGGTTGGGCGCGTCGAACTCGAGCTTGGTGGCTAGGTAGATATGAATGATCTCATCGCAAAAACCGCAGGACGTGACAATCGACGTCAAAAAGCGAATACGACCAGCCCTAAAGCCCGTCTCCTCATGCAGTTCGCGCTTGGCGCAATCGAGCGGGTCCTCGCCTGGATCGAGCTTGCCGGCAGGAATCTCGACCGTCACGCGGTCGATGGCGGTGCGGTACTGACGCACCAGTACGATCTTGCCGCTCTCGGTCAGTGCCACAACGGCCGCCGCACCCGGATGGCGAACGATATCGCGGGCGCTGCGATGACCGTTGGGCAGCTCAACCTCAAGACGGTGGACGTCGAGGATCTTGCCCTTCCAGGCGCACTCCTCCGAAAGAATCTTCTCGTGCAGCTCGGCATCGTGCGGGTCGTCATCGCCCAGCACCAGCGCCGGCTCGTCAGCGACCTCGCCACCAGGCTCGCCCTCGGCGTGCCCATACATGCGGCTGTCTTCTTCGACGATCTGCGCGTCCACGAGCTCTTCGTTCTTCTCGTCCATCCGTCTCATTCCTCTCGGATTTTAGGCATCCCAGGCGTCGCGGCCGCGCAGCGCGCGCAGGCCGATGTCGTGACGCAGGGTCTTGCCCTCAAAATCAATCTTCTCGCAGGCCTCGTAGGCAAGGTTGCGAGCGTTCTCGAACGTGTCGCCCAGAGCGGTCACGGCGAGCACGCGGCCGCCGTTGGTCACGAGCCGGCCGTCCACCACGGCAGTGCCCGCGTGGTACACGGTCACGTTCTCCATGGCCTCGGCATCCTCAATGCCAGTGATGACCTTGCCCTTCTCGTAGCTGCCGGGATAGCCCGCGCTCGTCAGGACAACGGCCACGGCCCACTCGTCACGCCAGTCGAGCTCAATCTGATCGAGCTCGCAGTTGGCACAAGCCAGCATGACCTCGACCAGGTCGTTCTTAAGGCGCGGCAGCACGACCTGCGTCTCGGGGTCGCCAAAGCGGGCATTGAACTCCAGCACCTTGGGCCCGGCAGGCGTGAGCATAAAGCCGCCGTACAGGCAGCCGCGGTAGTCGATACCCTCGGCAGCGAGCTCGGCCACGGTCTGCTCCATGACCTTCACCATCGTGGCGTGCTCCTCGTCGGTCACGATGGGCACCGGGCTGTAGACGCCCATGCCGCCGGTGTTGGGGCCCTCGTCGCCCTCGAGCGCGCGCTTGTGGTCCTGCGAGGTAGCCATGGGGCGCACGGTCTTGCCGTCGGTAAAGGCCAGCAGCGAGCACTCGGGGCCGGTCAGCATCTCCTCGATAACCACGGTGTTGCCGGCATCACCAAAGGTGCCGCCAAAACACTCACGCACGGCCTCCTCGGCCTGCGCAAGCTCGGTTGCCACGATAACGCCCTTGCCCGCGGCAAGGCCGTCGGCCTTGACGACCAGCGGGGCGCCCTGCTCACGCACGTAGGCGAGAGCCGAAGCCTCGTCGGTAAACGAACCATAGGCTGCCGTCGGAATGCCCGCACGCTCCATGAGCTGCTTGGAGAACAGCTTGGAGCCCTCCATCTGGGCGCCCTCGGCACCCGGGCCAAAGCAGGGAATACCCGCCGCGCGCACGGCGTCGGCCGCGCCCGCCACGAGCGGAGCCTCGGGGCCAATTACCACGAGCCCGCATCCGTGGCTCTGCGCAAACGCCGCCACGGCCGCAGGATCGCAGTCGTCGAGAACAACGTTCTCGCCGCAGCTCGCGGTGCCGCCGTTACCCGGCGCAATGTAGAGCTTGCCGGCGCGCGGTGATGCTGCGAGCTTAGCTGCCAAAGCATGCTCACGGCCGCCGCTGCCCAACAACAGGATGTCGATGGTTTGAGTGTCCGCCTTCAAGGGTGCCTCCTCTATGGATGAATGGCCCGCTCCGCGCGAGCCCTTTGCAAGCAAATATACCCCTCGGCCGCCCGTCCGGGCTGCAAAGGGGTATATCGCAATAACCAAATAGTCCCGATTACTTCCAGAATCGGTTGATGATCTGCTCGCGACCAGCGCCAACGCCAATGAACGTCACGCGGGTGTGTGCCAGATCCTCGATAAACGCCACGTAGTCCTGAGCCTCCTGCGGCAGCTCGTCAAAGCTGCGGCAACCGGTGATGTCGCACTTCCAGCCAGGGAGCTCCTCGTAGATGGGCTTGGCATGCTCAAAGCGCACCTGATGCTCGGGCACGCTCGTGTAGCGCTCGCCATCGACGTCGTAGGCCACGCACACCTTGATGGTGTCGAAGGCCGAAAGCACGTCGAGCTTGGTCACGGCGATGTCGGTGAGGCCGTTGACGCGCGAAGCATAGTTGGCGATAGGGCCGTCAAACCAGCCGCAACGACGACGACGACCGGTGGTCACGCCGTACTCATAGCCCTCCTCGGTCAGCGTGTGGCCGGCCTCGGACTCATAGGAAAGCTCGGTGGGCATGGGGCCCGAACCGACGCGGGTGATGTAGGCCTTCATGACGCCCAGCACGCGGTCGACGTTCTTCATGCCCACGCCGGAGCCGGTGATGGCGCCGCCGGCGGTGCAGTTGGAAGACGTCACGTACGGATAGGTGCCGTGGTCGATGTCGAGCAGCGTCGCCTGGGCACCCTCAAACAGCAGGTTCTTGCCCTCATCGATCATGTTGTTGAGCAGCAGGCTCGTCTCGGTGATGTAGGGACGCAGGCGCTCGGCCATCGGCAGGTACTCGTCGCAAATCTGGTCCACGGTGTAGGTGGGCAGGTTGTAGATGAGCTCGAGCTCGGGGTTCACGCGGGCGAGAGCGGTCTCCAACTTGTCGCGGAACAGCGTCTCGTCCAGCATGTCCTGCATGCGCAGGCCAATGCGGGCCATCTTGTCCTGATAGCACGGACCAATGCCGCGCTTGGTGGTACCGATGTTCTTCTTGCCGAGCTTCTGCTCAAAGGCGCCATCCAGATCGATGTGGTACGGCATGATGACATGCGCGTTGCCGCTAATCTTGAGGTTCTTGGTGGTGATGCCGTCGGCCTCGAACATGTCGATCTCCTCAAGGACAACCTTGGGGTTGACGACGCAGCCGTTACCGATCACCGACACGTGGTCGGAATACATGATGCCGGAGGGCACCTGGTGCAGGCCGTACTTCTTGCCGTTGACGACGATGGTGTGACCGGCGTTGTTGCCGCCCGAGTAGCGCACGACGGCATCGAAGTCGCCGGCGACCAGGTCGCAAATCTTACCCTTGCCCTCATCGCCCCACTGGGCACCGACCAAAACGGTTGACGGCATGTTTACTCCTTACATTCATGGCCTGTCTACGCGCCATGCCGGCACGCAGAAGCACAAAACATTCCCAGTATACCCGTGCAACGGGCGCCTGTCCTACTCCTCGGCATGTGCCCCATCAAGCTCATAGAACTTGGTGGATGCCGGCAGGAACATCAGGTCGACGTCGCCGATCGGGCCCGAACGGTTCTTGGCCACGACGATACGCGTAACGCCCTCGTCGGGTCGATCGTCACGCGAGGCCTCGGCCTCATCAGCGGAGCGGTCCAGGAACATAACGATGTCAGCGTCCTGCTCGATGGAGCCCGATTCACGCAGGTCGGACAGCTGCGGGCGTTTGCCGGTACGGGACTCGACCTGACGCGACAGCTGCGACAGCGCAATGAGCGGGATCTTAAGCTCCTTGGCCATGATCTTTAAACCACGCGACATCTCGGAGACCTCGACGGTACGGCTCTCGGAGCGACGCCCCGGCGGAGGACTCACCAGCTGCAGGTAGTCCAGGATGATGATGGCCTTCTCCTTATTGTGGAGCATGCGGCGGCTCTTGGCGCGGATCTCGGTCACCGTGGTGCCGGGCGTATCGTCAATCAGGATGTCGAGCTTAGACAAGGTCTGCGTGGCCTCGTTGATATTGGCCCACTGTTCGGGACTAATGCGGCCCGTACGGAAGTCGCTGATTGAAATCATGGCGTAGGCGCAAATCAGGCGCTGGGCAATTTCCTTGCCCGACATCTCCAGCGAAAAGAAGCCGACGGTATAGCCCGCAGCGGCGGCATTCAGCGCCAAGTTCAGAGCGAACGACGTCTTACCCACGGCAGGGCGGGCGCCGATAATGATGAGCTGGCCCTCGCGGAAACCCATGAGCATGCGGTCGAGCGACGGGAAGCCGGTGGGCACGCCCGCGGCCTGTCCGCCGGCCTTGCACACTTCCTCGGCCTCGTTATAGGCCTCGACCATAAACTCGGTCAGTGTCTTATAGCTCGACTTGACCTCGCGCGCCGTGACCTTGAGCAACTTGCTCTCGGCCAGCTCCACGACCTCTTTGGTGTCGGTAGGGGCGTTATAGGCCAGGGCGTTGATCTCGTTGGTGGCACCGATCAGCTCGCGCAGCATCGAGTCGCGACGGACGATGGCGGCATGGTGCTGCCAGTTCACGAGCGACAGGGTCTGACCCATCAGCTCCAAAATGTAGGCCTCGCCGCCCACGGCATCAAGCTTGTTGATGCTGCGCAGGTAATCGATCAGCGAGATAGAGTCGATGGGAATGCGGCTGTTGTACATATCGACCATCGCGGTGTAGATGGTCTTATGAATGGGCCGGTAGAAGTCATCGGGCTGCAGCTCGACCTGGGCCTCCTCGACCACCTCGGGCGACAGCAGCATGGCGGCCAGTACATTGGCCTCTGCATCTTGGTTTTGAGGGAGACCCAACTTGGAGCCACGGTCCTCGACCGTCAGCCCCATCTCCCTTTCGTCATATGCCATGAGCATCCTCATTCATATCGCTTGCGAGCATCCATAGTATCAGCCACGGTCCCAAAACGGGCCGCGCCCCGGCAATCATCACCGAACGAAACGGATGAACGGTCCCGCGTTTGGGACTTCACCACAACGCCTGCCATGGCGCTCGCTAAGCGTAGAAAACAAAAGGGCGCCCTGGTCTCCCAGAGCGCCCTTCTTAGAACAAGATTGTTGCGTTGCAGCAAATGCTACTCGGCAGCAGCCTCAGTCTCGACCTCGGCGGTCTCGGCCTCGGCGACCTCAGCGGTCTCCTCAGCCTCAGCCTCGGCAGCGAGCTCCTCGGCGGTAACGCCGACGAGAACGACAACCTCGGCCTTGATCTCGCGGTACAGCGAGATGGCAACGGTGTGGGCACCGGCAACCTTGATGGGCTTACCGAGCTCGACGCGCTTACGGTCGATGTCCATACCGAGCTGAGCCTTGATGGCGTCAGCGATCATAGCGGCGGTAACGGAGCCAAAGAGGATGCCCTCGTCGCCGACCTTGACGTCAACGGTGACCGTCTTGCCCTCGAAGGCAGCCTTGGTCTCGTTGGCGGTAGCCAGACGGACGGCCTCGCGCTTGGCGATGTTGTTGCGACGCTCGTCAAGCTGCTTGAGGTTGCCCTTGGTGGCGGCAACAGCGAGCTTCTTGGGGAACAGGAAGTTCTCAGCGTAACCCTGAGCGACCTCTACGACGTCACCCTCGCCGCCCTTGCCCTTGATCTCATCGAGAAGAATAACCTTCATGATGCGTCTCCCTTCTTAGCCGCGGTCGCGGTTGCCACGAGAGGAAACCACGGGGACGGTGTACGGCAGGAGAGCCATCTCGCGGGCGCGCTTGATGGCGTTGGCGATGTCATGCTGATGCTGCGTGCAAGCGCCAGTGACGCGACGGGGCTTGATCTTGCCACGGTCGGTCATGTACTTACGGAGAAGCTGAGTGTCCTTATAGTCGATGAACTCAGTGTTCTCCTTGCAGAACTGGCAGTACTTACGACGCGGCTGACGTGCAGAAAAATCATTAGCCATGTCAAAATACCTTTCGTTTGGCAACTTCGGCGAACCGAAGCCGCCTCTCACTCAAAAATAGGTGAACAGCCCTTAGAACGGGATGTCCTCATCGTAGACGTCGACCGCGGGCGGCGTAGCCACCGGTGCGGCAGGACGCGGTGCGGGCGCTGCAGGGGCTGCGGGCGCGTAACCGCCCTGATCGTAGCCACCCTGGCCACCACGGGAGCTCATAAACTCGATCTCATCGACGATGACCTCAAGCTTGCTCCGGCGCTGGCCGTCGCGCTCCCAAGAGCTGTAGCGCAGCTTGCCCTCGATCGCGACCTTGTTTCCCTTTGCCAGGAAACGGCTCACGGCCTCGGCGCGCGTGCCGAACATAGTGCAGTCGACAAAGTTGGGATAGTCCTCCCACTCGCCAGTCTGCGGGTTGCGGCGACGATCGTTCACGGCGACGCCAAAGGACAGAACCTGGGTTCCGCCGGCAGTGGCGCGCAGCTCGGGATCACGCGTGAGGTTACCGGTGATGTTCACTCGATTGATGCTCATAACTCACTACTTCCTCTTGGGGCACAAGCCCAGTCCAAAACGACAGTCTTACTCCTGGTCGTCGCGACGGACGATCATGTGGCGGACCACAGCGTCGGTGATGCGCAGGACGCGATCAAGCTCGGCGATCTGGGTAGGATCTGCGTGGAAGTTGATGAGGGTGTAGTCACCATCGGTGAGGTCGTTGATCTCGTAGGCGAGCTTGCGCTTGCCCCACTCGTCAACGGAGTCGACCTTGCCAGCGCCCTCAGCGATCGTGGTATCGATACGCTTCATAACAGCGAGACGAGTCTCGGGGTCGAGCGACGGGTCAACAAAGAACAGCAGTTCATAAGCCTTCATATTGTCACCTCCTCTGGGCAAATGTGGCTTCAGGTCGTGAAGGTGCGCCTGAAGCAGGAAAAGACTTGGTAATAATATCTTTCAACCTCCCAGGCTGCAAGAATATGCAGCTACAACCTCATGACCTCCACATATGTCCATACTCACACGGCACTTCATGCGTCTTCCAACCAAATGCTGACCAAATGCTTGACGGGTCTGTGGACAAGATACGGCGCTGCGGGGACAAACCAAATCAAACTGCAGGTCAGCAATTGCAAGGCTGTGGTCGCGAAATGCATACCAGTGGTTCACAACACCGTTCAAAGATTTTTAAAATTGCTGCCACGTCGTTTATAAATACCCATTTTGAACAATTTGCCACATGCAGCCATGCTGGTCAGAGCCCGTTTTTGCTCTCCTAGATCCCGTCACGAAGCCAAGCGTTTCAAAAAATGCCAACTTTTCTGTTTGCACTTTGCGATTCCTCGTGTATACTGACTTTCGCATTTAACGGAGAGTTGTCCGAGTGGCCGAAGGAGCACGATTGGAAATCGTGTAGGCGTCAAAAGCGTCTCCAGGGTTCAAATCCCTGACTCTCCGCCAGTTAATTCCAAAGCAGGCCTTCGAGCCTGCTTTGTTTTTACCCCACGCGGAGGGGTGGCAGAGTGGTTGAATGCGGCGGTCTCGAAAACCGTTTGGCCTGTATAAGGTCACGAGGGTTCGAATCCCTCCTCCTCCGCCATTTTGCTTGAGAAAGATCCCAGTATTGGGGGCTTTTTTGTTATCGAAATACGTCTCGATCCCACGCTTCCCCAAACATGTACGTCACCCTCCAAAACCGACATTTTTCGACATCTTTGAAGGCTGACGTACACGTTTGGATTGAGCTCACGGGAGTGGCACTATTCGGAAGGTGCCTCTTCGTCTCGCATGCTTTTCCAGTTGCGGATAAGCGCCTTGCGTAGTTCGTTTTGCTCTCGCTGGTACCCGGTGTCGGTACAGCGAGGCATGCCGAGTGCTTCGCGAATGTTGTTCATGGCGCGGTGAAAGGCGAGCTGGCTACCGAACTGAGCCGAAGTGAGCGTAACGATTCGATATCCCATTTGGGAGAGAACGGCCTCTCGCTCCGCATCTGCCCCCTTGCGCTCGAACTCATCGTGAAAGCCGCCCTTATATTCGATACCGAGCTCCCTGCGCTTGTAGGTAACGAGCGCATCGATTTTGAGTGTTCGAGCTTTGGCGCAATGCCAGAGACGTTGAGGGATCTCGAGCGGTTTGTTGAGCTCGATACCTCGGATGCCAACCCCGCCTTCGCTTGTTGGGAGCGAGAGGGCGATTGCCGAAGCGGTCTCCATAGGCGAGGCCGAGTAATCGTAGATGTGCCTGAGCGCGAGCCGTGCACGTGTGGCACCGGGTTTGCCGGGGTGCCGATCGAGCAGTTCGGTTATTTCATCCTTGGAGGTGGTGGCTGGTTGCTCGGTATAAGGGTCGGCGGGATTGAGCCTCATGCGATAATCGCCGCAAACTTCATAGCCATATTCGAGATATTCGATCCTATCCATCCACTCGGCAGCGAGCACGAAGGTGAAGGCTTCGTCGGTGATGAAGATTCCGGGCGTCAACTCGTCAATATGCTCGTAGGGAAGATTTTGTCCAAGAATGTGGCAAATGACGCCTTTGGTGCGAATTCGCTCGAATTCGAATACAACCGAGATATCGATAGTTTTGAGCATATCGGACGGAATGCCACAGTCGGTAAGGGCCTGTCGTATGCGCGCAACGCGTTGCTGGGTGGAGATGCCTCGTACGCCTATCTGGTAGTCGTGCCGCGCAAGAGACTGAACCAAATTCTGGGGCGCATGATGGACAAGCCATGCGGTTTTATGCGAAATGAGAACAGGAGTATCCATTGAGGGCCTCTCGCTCTGAGCCGGTATCCAACTCTTATGTCCGTTGAAGTGGGGGAATATACCGGATGTGAGTAAATTAACTCACTCATGCTGTGAGCTCACTCCAAACATGTACGTCAGCCTCCAAAGATGTCAAAAAATGTCGTTTTTGGAGGGTGACGTACATGTTTTGGATCCCCGGCATTCCAGCAGCGCCACGCCCGCGCTCAGTCCCGACCGTTTGCCGAGCAATAGGGTCGCAATCGGCGCCGAACATGTACTATGTACGGGCATTGTCCAAATCCGTAATCCAAAGGACCCCATCTTGCCCGTCGTCGCCGCTATGACCATTACCTCACATGCATCGGATGCCATGGTCGCTATTCCGTTTTGGCTCGAGATGTTCGCTGTTGTCGCTGCATCGATCTCGGGTGTGCTGGTTGCGCGCGAGCACAAGCTCGACCTGGTGGGCGCGGTCGCGCTCGCGGTGGTCTGCGGTCTGGGCGGCGGTCTCTTGCGCGACATGACGCTGCAGGTGGGCAACGTCTACATCCTCAACCAGCCGATGGCGCTGCCGCTTTCCATCGCCACGGCAGCCATCATCTATATTTTCCCGGCAATCGTCGACAAACCCGAAAAACTCATTCCCCTGCTCGACATCATCTCGGTCGGCATCTACGCTGCCACTGGAGCAGACAAGGCGCTGGTCTACGGCTTTGCGCCGGCGGTGTGCATCATGATGGGCTTTTTTACCGCGGTGGGCGGCGGCATGTTGCGCGACGGCTTTATGGGCGTGGTTCCGGGCATTTTCCAACGTACTAACTTTTATGCCATCGCTGCCATCGCCGGATCGACAAGCTATGTGTGTCTCGTTATGAGCGGCATCATGAGCAATGTCGCCGCGCTGGTCGTATGCGTTGTCGTGACCATGGGTCTGCGCTGGCTCTCGCTGCGCTTTGACATCAAAAGCCCCACCGAAGAAGACATCGCGCGCTTTTTGCATCGCAAAAAGTAGGTAGCGCGGGCTCATCCTTCGAAATACAACCGAGAGGTTCTTTTAGAGCGCCCGCACGTTGGGTACCCTGTTAGGTATATGCCGAACACCTAACAAAAGGATCAACCATGGCTTTCAATCAAACCGCGGCGACGCCGTCACACAAGATGCGTCGCTGCCTGCTTATGGCATTCGCGCTCATCGCGCTGGCGATCACCGCGCTTCCCACGGCGTCGTTCGCCGGCACGGACACCGCAGGCAATGTCCTTGCGACCGACAATGACGCCAATCCGTCCGGCGTCGAGGGTGACCTGTACTGGGCCGGTCAGGCCCTCAACTTGGATGATGCGTCCATCAACCACGATATCATCGCTGCGGGCGATACCCTCTCAATTCGCGACTGCACGGTAGGCGGCGCCGTTCGTCTTGCGGCGCGCACGATTGATATCGCCCAGACCACGGTTGATGGCAGCGTGACCGTCGCTGGCCAGCACGTTGTTCTCAACGCCGGCAGCACCGCCAACTGTTTCTACGCGACAGGCGAGACGGTTGCCCTGCGAGGCTCCACCAAGTCGGCAGCGCTGGCAGGCGATACGGTGACCATCGATGGCACCGTCGAGGGCGATGTCGAGGTTTGGGCCGACAAGCTCATCCTGGGCAAGAACGCCCATATCACCGGCACCGTGAACGCGCACGTCTCCGAGGACCCCGAGCGTGCCGCAGGGGCCGAGGTAGGCGCGCTCAAGATCGACCGCACCGAGAACGAGGATACTTCCACCGTTAACGATGTCATCGGCGGTATCGTCGCCGCGGCACTCTCGACCTGCTTTGTCGCTCTGCTGCTCGAGCTCGTCTTTCCGCGCGCGACCGCCAGCGCCGCCGGCATGCTCCACCAGCGCCCCATGCCCCTGTGGGTGAGCGGTCTTCTGGGCACGATTGCTATCGTCCCCGCCGTCCTACTGCTGATTATCTCTATCGCTGGTCTGTCGCTTGCCGGAACCCTCTTGTGCGGCGTTATCGGCATCGCATTGGTGTCGAGTGCCTTTGCGGGGTGCGCGATCGCCCGCATGGTCGGACACAGCCAAAACCGCTACGCCATGGCAGCCATCGGCGGCGTGATCGCCGGCGCCCTCACGGGGCTTCCCCTCGTAGGCGGCTTCATCAGCGGCGTGGCCTTTGTCTTTATGCTCGGCTACATCATCCA
>CAJKZO010000009.1:0-26603 GCA_905204365.1 uncultured Collinsella sp. | reverse complement strand
TTGGTGCCCTCACGCGGAATGCTGCAGGTGGCGTTGTAGAATGCGTGCGCCACGCTCGAGTTGTAGTAGTAATCGTTCTGGTTGGTCAGGTTGGAGACGTAGCCCGTGTTGACCACGATGTCGAGCGCGATTTGTTTGACGGCCTCGCTTGACAGGTTCTGGCGCACGTCCTCAAGACCCTGAACGCCGTAGGTAAACAGCGGCTCGGAGCAGGTGTGGGCGAGTGCCAGGCCAAGGCCTGCCGTGTGCTCCAAGTTGCCGGCGCTCGTGGCGTACTCGACCTCGGGCTGCTTGGACAGGGCATCGCCCACGCCGGCCCAGAAGTACTCCGCCGGAGCTTCGGCGATGATCTTGGGGTTGATGAAGATGTGCGCCGGTCGGTTGGGGTACGAATAGCCCTCGAGCGAGCCGTCGTCGTTGTACACGACGGCAATGGCGGTCGCGGCGGAGCAGTTAGAACAGATCGTCGGGACGGTGAAGACGATCTTCTTGAGCTCGATGGCTGCGGTCTTGACGGTGTCGAGCGCCTTGCCGCCGCCGCATGCGATGAGCACGTCGGCTTCCTGGCAGGCAGGGGAGTTCACGACCTTGGCGATATTGGCACGCGTACTGTTGGTGCCATAGACGCGCGTCTCCAGGACCTCGACATCGGTACCTTCAAGTGCCGCCTCGATTCCCGGCAGCGCCGCAGCCAGGGCTCGCTTGCCGCCAATGATGGCGACTTTCTTCGCGCCGTACTCCGCCAGTGCGGCGGGCAGCTCGTCAAAGCAATCCTCGCCAACGGTGTAGTCGCTCATTCCAATCGTGCGCATAGCAACCTTCTTTCGTTCGATAGAGTGCTTTCAGGTATTTTGCTCCTAGAGAAGGGCTGAAATAGCGAGAAATTTCGAACGTATAAAACCAGTGTTGAGGGTTTTTCGATGGCGCTGACCGTGCTACCATACACCGCGTGAGCGTTGATGGGGACGAGTAGTCGGCCGTCCGCATGCTACAGAGAGCGGGGAGCGCTGAGAACCCGTGCATGCGACCGATGAAAATCACCCCGGAGCTGCGGTCCCAACGGGCGCGCCGCACAGGCACGTCTTAGTAGATATCGCCGAGGTGGTCGTCGATACAGGCCAGCCGAGTAACGGATGCGAGCGCGCGAATACGCGGGCGAGGGCATCTAAGCTGGGTGGTTAAGCGAAGAGCTTTTGCGGGCGTGCAGCCCGTTTTGTGGCGCTTCGTCCCAGCTTGCAGGGACGGGCGCTTTTTTTGGTGCCCAGAGGGCGTGCGCGCCCATGACAAGAAAGGGGTACCGTGGCAAACGAGTATAAGCAGACGATGAATCTGCCCAAGACCGGTTTTCCCATGCGTGCCGGTCTTTCCAAGTCCGAGCCCAAGCGACTCAAGGACTGGCAGGACAACAAGGTCTACGAGCAGGTTCTGAAGAAGAACGAGGGTCACAAGAAGTTCGTGCTGCACGACGGCCCTCCGTACGCCAACGGTCCGATCCACATCGGCCACGCCATGAACAAGATCTCCAAGGACATGATCAACCGTTACTGGATGATGCAGGGCTATGAGGTTCCCTATGTCCCCGGCTGGGACTGCCACGGCCAGCCGATCGAGCATAAGGTCGAGGAGAAGCTCGGCACCGAGAAGTTCAACCAGACCCCCACGGCCAAGATCCGTGAGCTCTGCAACGAGTTCGCTGTCGAGAACATCGAGCTTCAGAAGGCCGGTTTCCGTCGTCTGGGCGTGCTCGGCGACTGGGACAACCCCTATCTGACGCTCTATCACCAGCATGATGCCGCCGATATCGAGGTCTTCAAGGCCATGTTCGATAAGGGCATGATCTATCGCGGTCACAAGCCGGTTCACTGGTGCAAGCACTGCCATACCGCGCTGGCCGAGGCCGAGATCGAGTACTCCGACGAGACGAGCCCCTCCATCTTCGTGCGCTTTGAGATGACCTCCAAGCCCGCCGGCCTCGAGAACTTCGACGGCCCGGTCGACTTTATCATCTGGACGACTACGCCGTGGACCATACCCTCCGACCAGGCCGTTTCCCTCAAGCCCGGCGCCGCCTATGTCGCCGTTGAGCACGATGGTCGTGCCGAGGTCATGCTTGAGGACCTGGCTCCCAAGTGCTGCGAGGAGTTTGGCTGGGAGTACACCCCGGTTATGGTCGACGGCAAGCCCTACGTGGTTCCCGCCGAGACCTTCCACCACATCCACTACAAGCAACCGATCTTTGACGGCGTTGAGGGCGTGGCGCTGCTGGCCGATTACGTTGGTGTCGATGACGGTACCGGTATCGTCCACAACTCGCCCGGCCACGGCGTCGACGACTACTTTGCCTGCCTCAAGGAGGGCATCACCGACATTTGCATGCCGGTCGATGACGACGGCAAGTTCTACACCGGTGAGGAGTTTGGCACCGGTGGTCCCTTCAGCGGTATGGATACCGATGAGGCCAACCCGCACATCGTCGAGTTCCTGCGCGAGCGCGGCACCCTGGTCCTCGAGAAGAAGATCACGCACAGCTATCCGCACTGCTGGCGCTGCAAGCACCCGGTGCTCTTCCGTGCTACCGACCAGTGGTTTGTCTCGATGGACAAGACCGGTTTGCGCGAGCAGGCTGGCAAAGAGGTCCGCGAGAACGTCAAGTGGTATCCGGCTCACGCGGCCAATCGCATTGGTGCCATGGTCGAGCAGCGTCCCGATTGGTGCATCAGCCGTCAGCGCAACTGGGGCGTGCCTATCCCCAGCTACACTTGCGCCGACTGCGGCGAGAAGGTCATGAACGACGCCACGCTCGACGCCGTCATCAAGCTCTTCCACGAGAAGGGTTCCGACGCCTGGTTCACCGACGCTCCCGAGAGCTACCTGGGCGAGGCCTGCGTCTGCCCCAAGTGCGGCGGCCATCACCTCAAGGCCGATAAGGACATCCTCGACGTGTGGTGGGACTCCGGCGTTTCCTGGAAGGCCGTCTGTGAGTATCGCCCCGAGCTTGAGTACCCGGCGGACGTGTACCTCGAGGGCTCCGACCAGCACCGTGGTTGGTTCCAGAGCTCGCTGCTTACCTCGGTGGGTGCCAACGGCCATGCTCCGTACAAGGCGGTCGTTTCGCAGGGCTTCACGCTCGATGGCCAGGGCCGCAAGATGTCCAAGTCGCTCGGCAACGTCATCGACCCTAATAAGGTCTGCGACGAGATGGGCGCCGACATCATCCGCCTGTGGGTTGCCTCCGTCGACACCAGCTCCGATGTTTCCATCGACCACGAGATTCTCGCTCGTACGTCCGATGCCTACCGTCGCTTCCGTAACACGCTGCGCTTCCTGCTCTCCGAGCTCGAGGGTCAGTTTGAGCCCGAGACCGATGGCGTTGCTTTTGCCGACCTGCTGCCGCTCGACAAGCTCATGGTTGCCCGCCTGACCCAGGTCCAGGCCGAGGTCGACGATGCCTACTCTTGCTACGAGTTCCCGCGTGCTTACCGTGCGCTTTACGACTTCGTGGTTACCGAGCTTTCCAACGTGTACCTCGACGCCCTGAAGGATCGTCTGTACTGCGACAAGCCCGGCTCGCTCGAGCGCCGCAGCGCTCAAACCGTGCTGGCCGAGCTCTTCTCGATGCTCATGCGCGACCTGCAGCCGATCCTGTCCTACACCGTCGACGAGGCCATGGCCTATGCGCCCGCCGGCTGCGTCGACCACCAGAAGTACGCCGCGATGCTCGATTGGTACAAGTCGCCTATCACGGTCGACGAGGCCAATGAGTTCGAGGGCGTGCTCGAGGCCTCGCTCGAGCTCCGTAGCGCCGTGACCAAGTCCCTTGAGGATGCCCGCTCCGCCGGCACCTTCACCAAGAGTCAGCAGGTCCGCGTCAAGGCGGTCGTTCCCGCCGAGATGTATGCGCTGCTGACCGGCGACAAGGCCGTCGACCTGGCCGAGTTCTACATCGTCTCCGATGTTGAGCTGACCCAGGGCGAGGAGCTTTCCGTCGCTATCGAGGCTGCCGAGGGCGAGTGCTGCGACCGTTGCTGGAACTATCGCACCACCGTCGGCGAGTACAACGGCCACGCGCATATCTGCAAACGTTGTGCCGAAGCACTCTAGTTACGCGGTTTTACTAAACCGCGTAACCGGTTGACGCTGCAAACCCGCCAGAGCGGCAATCTGCCTTTCAGCTTCGGCGGCATGACCATAAGGTCTATGCCGCCTTGCTTCAAGGCACCTTGCTCGCTCTGGCGGGTTTTCGCTGTCGGTAACGAATCATCGACTATTTCCTTGCTGGTCAATATAAGATAATAATTTGCGTTGAACGTATTCGATGTTCTTGAGGGTAGGGGATTTCTTTGGGTCGTACTGGGGATATGACGCCGCCTTTGCGTTGGCGGTTGGGTGTTGCTGGTGGGGTGGCGCTGGTTGTGCTGCTTGTTGACCAGCTGACCAAGCTTGCGGTTCGTGCCGTGGGCGACGCTTTGCATGTGACCGTCATCCCCGGTGTCATCGACTTTATGTTTGTCCGCAATATCGGTGCTGCCTTTAGCATGGGCGAGGGGCATGGCATCGCGTTTGCCGTGCTGGCGCTGGCGGTCATTGTCGCTATTGCCGTGTACCTCGTTCGTGCACCCCAGCTCGCCCATCTTGAGGTTGTGGGCATGGCGATGGTTGTGGGCGGTGCCATCGGCAACGCTATCGATCGTTTGGCCTTTGGCTTCGTGACCGATTTTATTGCCACCACCTTCATTGACTTTCCCGTCTTTAACGTGGCCGATATCGGCATCACCGTAGGCGTCGTGCTTGCCCTCATCGGCTACATGTTCTTGAGCCCTGCGGCCCGCGATGTCGATGCGACTGCCGAGCTTAACGCCCGTGACGAGGCCCGCGCCAAGCGCAAAGCCAAGCAGCGTGGGGAGCGTGCCCGCAAGATTCGCGAAAGGAATGAGCGTTAATGGCCGACATCCATATTCTTGTTGCCGACGATTCCGCTGGTCAGCGTCTTGACGCCTATTTGGGCGCCAACGATGGCTGTCCCACGCGCTCTGCCTGCGCGCATCTGATCGAGGGCGGTGCCGTAATCGTGAACGGCGAGACCTGCCTGTCAAAAAAGTATGCCGTGCGCTCCGGTGACCGCATCTCGGTCGACCTGCCCGAGCCGCACGATCCGACTGACGTGATTCCTGAGGCCATTCCCCTCGATATTCGTTACGAGGACGACTACCTCATCGTGCTCTCCAAGCAGCGCGGCCTGGTGTGCCATCCCGCCCATGGCCACGAGAGCGGCACGCTTGCGAACGCTCTGGTCTACCACTGCGGCATCGATCATCTTGGTACTGTGCAGGGTGAGGACCGCCCCGGCATCGTGCATCGCCTGGATCGCGATACCTCGGGCCTTATGCTTGCGGCAAAAGACGACGACACCCAGCGCGCGCTTCAAAATCTCATCCGTACGCGCACGCTCGACCGTCGCTATATCACGCTCGTTCACGGTCATATCGCTATGGATGAGGGCACCATTAACACCGGCATTGCCCGTTCTACCCGTGACCGTGTCAAGATGGCGGTTTCGGACGATCCTTTCGCGCGCCAGGCCATTACGACCTTTAAGGTCCTTGAGCGCTTCGATTCCACGCGTTTTGACGACGGCTACACACTCGTCGAGTGCCACCTGTTTACCGGTCGCACGCACCAGATTCGCGTGCATATGCGCCATATCAACCACGCCTGCGTGGGCGATCCGCTCTACGGCAAGTGCGATGCGCGCGCCGACCAGGGCCTGACCAGGCAGTTCCTGCATTCTTGGCGCGTGGCGTTCGACCATCCCGTGACGGGGGAGCGCATTGAGTGCCGCGACGAGTTGCCGTGGGATCTCGCTGCGGTTCTCGATGATCTGGCTCCGCGCTCGCTCGGTCGCACGGCCGCTGGAGATGAAATCGTTCCGCAGCTCGGTCTTCTCGAAGCCTAGCCAGTATTAGGTGGTTTCTTGAACTCGGTAAGCCTGCGGTAAGATATACGGTTGTTTACGTAACGCGTTGCTGGGAGCCTGCATGCTCGCCTTTTTACAAACCAACACACCCATCGTGATCTTCAACCAGATTGTCGTCACGCTGCTCACGGTCTGTTTTCTGTACCAGGTGGTCTTCTTTGTCATTGGCGCTCTTCGTGGCGAGGTCGCGCCTCCCAAGGCCAAAAAACTCCATCGCTATGCCTTCTTTATCGCGGCGCATAACGAGGAGGCCGTGATCGCCAACCTCGTTCGCTCCATCAAGGACCAGGATTATCCGTCCGAGCTCATCGAGGTCTTCGTGGTCGCCGATGCCTGCACCGACAACACGGCGCAGCTCGCGCGCGAGGCGGGCGCCATCGTCTATGAGCGTAACGACTTGGCCCGTAAGGGTAAGAGCTGGGTCATGGACTTTGGTTTCGATCGCATTCTCAACGAGTATCCCGACACGTTTGAGGGCTACTTTATCTTCGATGCCGACAACGTCATATCCCGCGATTACGTGTCCAAGATGAACGATGCCTTTGACCAGGGCTTCCATGTGGTCACGAGCTATCGCAATTCCAAGAACTTCGGCAGCTCGTGGATCTCGGCGGCTAATGCTACGTGGTATTTGCGTGAGGCGCGCTTTCTCAACAACGCGCGCAATATCTGTAAGACGTCCTGCGCCGTCTCGGGTTCGGGCTACCTCATCTCCGCCAGTGTTATCGAGGGCATGCACGGCTGGCAGTTCCACACGCTGACCGAGGACATCCAGTTCACCACGTTCTGTGCCATTCACGGCATTCGCATCGGTTATGCGCCGGCGGAGTTCTTTGACGAACAGCCCGTGACGTTTAAGGCGTCCTGGAAACAGCGCATGCGCTGGACCAAGGGCTTCTACCAGGTGTTCTTTACCTACGGTAAGCACCTGGTCAAATCGACCTTCCGCTATCATCGCTTTGCCGCTTACGACATGTTTATGACCATCGCCCCAGGTATGCTGCTGTCCTTGATCTCGATGCTCGCTAATGCGACGTTCTTGATTGTGGGTGGCCTTTCGCATGGTTTCTTGGCTACCGAAGTCGAAATGCAGGCGTGCGCCGCTTCGCTCATTATGACCTTCGCCATGATGTATCAGACGTTCTTTATCCTGGCGCTGCTCACAACTATCTTTGAGTACAAGCACATTCACTGCGCGCAAAAGTGGCGTCTTGTGACTAACCTGTTTACCTTCCCGATCTTTATGTTCAGCTATATTCCCATCACGGTGGCCGCGCTGTTCCTGAAGGTCGACTGGGTTCCTACCCAGCATGCCGTAAACGTTACCCTCGACGAGGTCATGCAGGGCGCCAAATAACCACCTCCAAAACCACCGCAAAGGAGACCGGCACCTTTGTGATGGTTTTTGCTTTTGCGATGCAGCTCGAGGAGGCACTCGATGTTTTATATCCCGTTTTGGATTTGCATCTTTGCCGGCGCGGCGATTGATGCCCGTCGGCGACGTTTTCCCAATGAGCTTGCCGGTGCGTGTGCGGTGACGGCGTTAGTGGGCGTTTGGAACGCCAAAGGCGTTAACACGGAGCTTGAACATGCCGGTCTTGCGGTCATCGTCAATCTTGCTCTCGTGCTGACTGAGTCCCTCTGGCGTCGTCTTCGCCAAATCCCGGGCATCGGCATGGGGGATGCCAAGGCGCTCTTCGCGCTTTGCACGCTCGACCCTATGGGTGGCATCGTGGCATTTGCCGTCGCACTCCTGGCTCTGGCCCTCTCCTGCCTCTTCACAAAATCGCGCTCCCTGCCATTGCTCCCGTTTTTGGTGCCGATTTTTGCCATAATCGAGGTCGTGGGCTGCACTTTGTAACCGATTGCGCATCCTTCTTAAGGAGCATGCCATGGCAATTAATCAAGAAACGGCCGTCATTAAGGCGCGCATGGACCGTATTCCCTCGGCGTTGTCGCCCGAACTTGTCGAGCGCATTGCCGCCGATCTTGCTTCGGGCTATGTCAACCCGTATCGTTGCAACGACGATCAGGTCATTCGTCGTATTGATCGCGCCGCCGACAAAGGCACGCTTATGCGTCCGGCGTTTATGCGCGATACCGAAAAGATACTTCATCTTCCGGCGTACACCCGTTATGCAGGCAAAACGCAGGTCTTTAGCTTCCGTAGCAATGATGATCTTTCACGCCGCGGTTTGCACGTACAGCTTGTCTCCCGCATTGCGCGCGATATCGGTCGCGCCCTGGGGCTCAATTGCGATCTGATCGAGGCGATTGGCCTGGGTCATGACTTGGGACACACGCCTTTCGGCCATGCCGGTGAGCGCTTCCTCAACGATATCTATCATGAGCGTACGGGGCGTTATTTTTTCCATAACGTGCAGTCGGTCCGCGTGCTCGACGCGTTGTATGGCCGCAACGTGTCGCTCCAGACGCTCGACGGCGTGCTATGCCATAACGGCGAGTACGAGCAGCGCGTGTTTGAGCTCTCGGACATGGGCTCCTTTGACCAGTTTGACCAGACGGTTGAGGATTGCATTGCCACGGGCTATAGCGCAATTGAGCATCTGCGTCCCATGACGCTCGAGGGCTGCGTCGTTCGCATCTCGGATATTCTTGCCTATGTGGGGCGCGATCGCCAAGACGCCATTGCGGCAGGCCTGCTGTCACCCGACGCCTTTGATGATGGCCGGGGCGGTGCCTACAACAGTTGGATCCTCACGCATGCCTCCATCGATATCGTTGAGCACAGCTATGGTAAGCCGCGCATCGAGATGAGCGAGGACCTGTTTGAGGAAATTCGCCGTGCCAAGCGGGAGAATTACGAGAAGATCTACAGTAAGGGCGGTATCGAGGGCGATTCCGAGGCGGAGCTGCGCGAGGCGTTCGTAAAGCTCTACGACCGTTGCCTGCGGGATCTAAACAGTGGCGACGAGTCCTCTTACATCTTTAAACACCATATTTCGCGCATTGAGCAGCAGCTTTCCTACTACGATCGCACCTATGCCTGGCAGGACGACAAGGATCAAGCCGTGGTGGATTATATCGCGAGCATGACGGACGGTCATTTCTGCGAGCTCACGAGCAAGCTGTTCCCTGGTCTGGAGTTTCCACACCGTACCTATATTAACGAACGGTAGTTCGTATAAAATCGGTATACTGTTAGTGGAAAACGTTTTTGATTGATGCACGGGATGACTATGGACGACCTTTTTTCTGCTTCGACGCGCGAGCGTTCCTTTCAGAATGCGCCGCTTGCGGTGCGCATGCGCCCCAATTCGCTCGACGAGTATGTGGGCCAGCAAAAGGCCGTCGGTAAGGGTTCATGGTTGCGTGCCGCGATCGAGCACGATGTGCTTTCGAGCGTGATTCTGTACGGGCCGGCCGGTACGGGTAAGACGACGCTGGCCCACATTATCGCCAACCATACCAAGAGCGAGTTTGTCGAGGTCAGCGCCGTGACGGGCACTGTGAAGGACTTGCGTCGCGTGATTGACGAGGCCAAGACACGCCTGAATACGTACAACCGCCGCACCATTCTATTCATCGATGAGATTCACCGCTTCTCCAAGTCGCAGCAGGATGCCCTGCTGCATGCAGTTGAGAACCGTACCGTCATTATGATTGGCGCTACGACGGAGAACCCGTACTTCGAGGTTAACTCGGCACTGCTCTCACGTGGTCGCGTCGTGGAGCTTGAGCATCTTAAAGACGAGGATATCGCCACGCTTATCGAGCGTGCGCTCGAGGCGCCGCAGGGTTTGAACGGCAAGTTCTCGGTCGATGAGGATACGGTCAAGACCATCTGCACGCTGGCAGCGGGTGACGCTCGCTCGGCGCTCACGACACTCGAGCTTGCGAGCGAGATTGCCGTCACGCGTCCCGATACCGAGGGAACGCCAGCGCCCGCGGCGGGGGAGCGCTATCCCATCACCGTGGATGACGTGAAGATCGCCAACCCGCGTCGCGGCTTTACGTATGACAAAAACGGCGACATGCACTACGACATCATCAGCGCGTTCATCAAGTCCATGCGCGGTAGCGACCCCGATGCCACGATCTATTGGCTCGCGCGCATGATCGATGCTGGTGAGGATCCTAAGTTTATCGCTCGCCGTATTATGATTCACGCTTCTGAGGATGTTGGCAACGCCGACCCGCAGGCGCTTTTGGTGGCACATGCCGCGTTTAAGTCTGCCGAGGTCATTGGCTATCCCGAGTGCCGCATTAACCTGGCTCAGGCTGCACTCTATGTGTGCTTGGCGCCTAAGTCAAACGCATGTGAGGCCTCGATTGACGCGGCGTTGGCCGATATTCATAGCAGCGGTTTACGTGAGGTGCCGAGTTATCTGCGCGATCGCCATCGCCCAGGCAGCGACGACTACGGTGTGTATAAATACCCGCACGATTATCCCGAAGGCTGGGTCGATCAGCGCTATTTGCCCGAGGGGCTGGAGCGCGGTGCGTTCTGGCAGCCTGCCGGGCGCGGCTGGGAAGAGTGGCGCGTAGAGCAAAGCGAGCGCGACCGCAGCGGGAATGCACCCAAGTAGGTCCTTGGCACCTCGCACATTCCCTTTGGGTATCTTCCCCTTCTTTGGGGTACCATGAAAGGCGTCTGTATTTCGATTCCTTCGGGAGGCTTGTATGAGTCCCATTCAAATCGCCCTGCTGGTGCTTGCCATTGCCGGCGTGTGGGCTATTGTTGAGCTCGCGCTTACCCTGCGCAAGACCCGCAACGTTGTCGACTCGCTCGATAAGACCGTGAACGACCTCAACAACACCATCGCCGAGGCGCAGCCGGTGGTGGCAAAACTCGACGGCGCTGTCGACGAGCTTACGCCGGCACTTGCCCAGATGGAGCCGCTGCTTAAGTCGAGCAAGACGGCAGTTGATGCCCTTACCTCCAACCTCGTAGAAGTCGAGGCGGTCGTCCGCGATATTTCCGAGGTCACCGGCAGTATGGCCGAGGCCAGCAATGCCGTGTCGAGTGTGACAGACTCCGCTGCCGGTGCCGTGCAGAAACTCTTTAACAAGGTGAAGACTCCCGCGGCCGACGCCGAGCGCAAGCTTTCCGCTTCCGAAGAAGCCGAGCAGCCGACCGAGCGTGTCCTGATTGGCGAAGCCGGGGACGATGTCGCTGCTGGTGACAATGATGCACAGAAGCCTGCTGCTAAAGCGGCCCAGTATTACACCTACACGCCCGCCGAGACCACCGAGGAGTCCTGCGATGAGTAGCGAAGCAACTTGCCCCATTACGCTGACCGTTGCTGGCGACCCGCGTCTGGCGCGCCTTGTGCGCATGACGGCGGCAAATGTCGGTGCGCTCTGCTCCATGTCCGTCGATCGCATCGAGGACATTCGTATGGCTGCCGAGGAAGCATTTATTTTCGGCTGCACGGCTGTTGATTCCGATGACATCTCGATCAAATTCGATGTCGACGAATCTCACGTTGGCATGACCTTTACCTTTGGCGACCAGGCCACCGTCGACGAGGATGACCAGGCCGCTGTGTATGCCGAGCTCATTTTGGCGAGCGTGTGCGATTCCTACGAAAAGACTGCGGCGCCCCTGACGCTTTCCCTCGACCTCAAGGCGGATATCTAATATGACCGAACGTTCCCGGAGCGGTAAGACCGCTTGGGACAAGGAGAAAACCCGCGAGCTGTTTCGTCGCTATAAAGAGACCGGTGACCCGGACGCACGCGAGCAGCTCGTCATGTCCCACATGAACCTGGTAAGGTTTCTTGCCAACAAATTTAAGAACCGCGGCGAGCCGCTCGATGATCTGATGCAGGTTGGCTATTTGGGCCTGCTCAAGGCTATCGACCGCTTTGACCCCGAGCGCGGACTCGAGTTCACGACGTTTGCGACACCCACTATCTTGGGCGAGATCAAACGCCATTTCCGTGACAAGGGCTGGAGTGTGCGCGTGCCGCGCCGTCTGCAGGAGCTCTCGGCCAAGGTCAACCAGGCTACTGACAAACTTACCAACGAGCTGCAGCGTTCGCCCAAGGTTGAGGAGATCGCTGAGTATCTAGATGTGACTGTCGATGAGGTCCTCGAGGCTATGGAATCGTCTTCGGCCTATACCTCAGTGCCCATCGAGGCTCCTGGTGCGTCCGATTCCGACGATGCGCCCTCGATTCTCGACCGTTACGCCGACGATGACAACGAGCTCGACTTCACCGATGACCGCCTGGTGATCGAGGAAGCCATCCGCGATTTCTCGCCGCGCGAGCGCGAGGTGATCGAGCTGCGCTTTGTGAAGGGCATGACCCAGATCGAGATCGCCAAGAAGCTGGGCATTTCTCAGGTGCAGGTTTCGCGCCTGCTGCGCCGCACGCTTAAGAAGATTCAGGACAAGATCGACCCCGACGGAGTGATGATTCGTTCATGAGTGAGCACCCCCAACAAACCGATCGCGTGCTGCGCGACACCCGCATTCTGACGCTGCGCATTTGGGCTGTTGTCGGCTGCATTGTCATCGCCGCTGTCATCTTTAACCTTATGGGCATCCTGGCACCGGTTATTGAGTTTCTTGCCGTCGGCTCCATCATTGCTTTTGTGATGTCCCCGATCACCAACTGGCTCGAGCACCATGGCGTGAACCGCGGCATCGGTTCGCTTATCGCGCTTATTGTTGTTGTTGCCGTGCTCGTCGGTGTCGTTTGCATCTTGTCGCCGATTCTCTTTGGTCAGATCATGGAAGTCCTGAGCCGCCTGCCCGAGCAGCTTCGTGTTGCGGGTGGCGACCTCAACGAGATGATCTCGCATGCCAAGACGCTCAACAACACGCCGCTCAAGGAGTATTTGGACGATAATCTTTCGTCCCTGGTTACCGTGGCATCGAAGTATGTGTCTCAGATTGCCGCCGAGCTTGGCCGCGGTGTGTTCCCGCTCATCACCAATACGGCCTCGCAGCTGTTCGTGATCTTCCTTGGCCTGGTGCTTGCGTACTGGATGGCCTGCGACTACCCTCGCATGCACCACGAGATTTGCACCATCATCGGTCAGGAGAAGGAGACCTCGTACCGCTTTATGGTCGCCATCCTTTCTCGCTCTGTCGGCGGCTATATGCGCGGTATGGTCGTGACGTCCATCTGCGGTGGTTTCCTCGCCTTTATCGGTTTTATGATCATCGGCCATCCGTATGCGGCGCTCATGGCTATCTTTACCGGCATCATGCATTTGGTTCCGGTCGTCGGTCCTTGGGTGAGCGCAGCAATCGCCACAGTGCTTGGTTTCATGTTCAGCCCCATGTTGGCGTTATGGACGCTCATCGTGACAATGATCGCGCAAAACGTCACCGACAACGTGATTTCGCCTAAGGTCATGCAGAGCGCGGTGCAGGTGCATCCCATCATGAGCCTCACGGCGCTCGTTATTGGCTCGGCACTCATGGGCCCCATCGGCATGATTATTGCCATCCCACTGTGCGCGGCCCTCAAGGGTATCTTCGTGTACTACTTCGAGAATGAGACCGGCCGCCAGCTTGTGGCCTATGACGGCGCCGTGTTTAAGGGCACACCGTATCGCGATGCCGATGGCAACCCGGTCGCCGCCTACGACGCGCTCGGCGACGACACCTTCATCTACGAGTCCGAGCTTATCGGCAACGAGCCCGCGCCCGAGGCCCAGGCGATGCCTAAGCCCGAGTTCGATAATCCCTGGATCAAGCTCTCGGGTTTGCAACCCGATGCCACGGGCTTCTTCAAGAATCCCTTCGCCAAGGACGATGACTCCAACTCGGACGACGATACCAAAACCGGCATCGACGGCTCCATGGACGATTCGGATTCTAATTAGGTCCTATTAGCGTTTCTTGAAGTTGTAAATGACAAGAAACGCGAGCAAAGCGATTGATAAGGGGCCGGCTACGTAGAAAAAGAGAACGTCAATTGCGCGTAGAGTGTAATAAGCCTTATCGCCGGACATTACTGCATACAATACGTAGCCAAATGCTGGTTGGTTTGCGTACCAGCAGGAGAAGGCCAAGAGCGCTAAAAGTGCTACTACCAGAAGTGCATTCAGGACAAATCGTTTGGTATTCATCGTTCGCTCCTTCCTGATGATTCTTATATGGTATTTTACTAAAACTATTTTTTAAAGGATTGCTTAGTCCTAAATAACATGCACTTTCGCTGGAGGGTCGCTGTTTGGCGGCCCTCTTTTTTGCACTTGCGCGGCGGGATGGTAATATCGTTACGTTTGAACTGTTTCGATGTGAAACCGAGGAGATTCCCTCTATGAGTGCTGACTACCCGTCAATGACTACGGCCGAGATTCGCTCTAAGTTCCTCAACTTTTTTGAGGAGCGCGGTCTTAAGCTCTATCCTTCTTCGTCCCTTGTCCCCGACGACCCCTCGCTGCTGCTTGCCAACGCCGGTATGAACCAGTTTAAGGAGTACTACCAGGGCAAGAAGACCATGAAGGAGATCGGCGCGATCTCCTGCCAGAAGTGCGTCCGCACCAACGACATCGACTGCATCGGCGAGGACGGCCGTCACCTGTCGTTCTTCGAGATGCTCGGCGATTTCTCTTTTGGCGGCGTCTCCAAGGAGCAGGCTTGCGCCTGGGCCTTTGAGCTCATCACCAAGGAGTTCAAGCTGCCGCTCGACCGCCTCTACTTCACCGTCTTTACCGAGGACGACGAGACCCATGACGTGTGGCGCTCCCTGGGCGTTGCCGAGGATCACATCTCGCGTCTGGGCGAGGACGACAACTTCTGGGCCGCTGGCCCCACCGGCCCCTGCGGTCCATGCTCCGAGATCTACTTTGATATGGGCGAGGAGGTCGGTTGCGGCAGCCCCGACTGCAAGCCCGGCTGCGACTGCGACCGCTTCCTTGAGTTCTGGAACCTTGTGTTTACCCAGTACGACCGTCAGGAGGACGGCTCCATGCCGGAGCTGCCGCACCGCAACCTCGATACGGGTATGGGTCTGGAGCGCATGGCCGCCATCATGCAGCACAAGACCGCCAACTACGATGGCGATCTGATGCAGCACCTCATCAAGCTCGGTGAGGAGATCAGCGGTAAGACCTATGACGCCGACGATTACTCCGGTGCCAGCCGCTCGCTGCGTATCATCGCCGATCACTCCCGTGCCGTCGACTTTATGATTTCCGACGGCATCCTCCCCGGTAACGAGGGTCGCGAGTACGTCCTTCGCCGTCTGCTCCGCCGTGCCGTGTTCCACGGTCGCCTGCTGGGTATCGAGGGTGCCTTCCTGACCAAGTTCATCGACGAGGTCAACGCTCAGATGGGCGAGGCTTATCCCGAGCTGCTTAAGAACGTCGCGCTCGTTAAGGGCATCGTCGCCTCCGAGGAGGAACGTTTCTCCACGACGCTCGACAACGGCCGCGTTTACCTGGACGAGGCCCTGGCCGCGCTCGCCGACGGCGCCGTCCTTCCGGGCGACGTCGCCTTTAAGCTGCACGACACCTTTGGTTTCCCCATCGATCTGACCGTCGAGATCGCCGGTACCGCCGGTCACGACGTCGATATGGATGGCTTTACCGCTTGCATGGAGGACCAGAAAGCCCGCGCCCGCGCCAACGCCAAGGGCGATGCCTGGGGCAGCTTCAACGACGTGTGGGTCGAGCTTTCCGACAAGGTCTCCGCGACCGAGTTCGACGGCTATGACAACGACGTCATCGAGGGCGCCAAGGTTGTTGCCATCGTGCGCAGCGGCGAGTCCGTTGAGTCCGCTGCCGCCGGCGAGGACGTTGAGGTCGTGCTCGACCGCACCCCGTTCTATGCCGAGATGGGTGGCCAGCAGGGCGCCGCCGGCGTGCTTTCCGCCGAGGGCGTTGTGCTGACTGTTGCCGATACCAAGAACCACAACGGCCTGTATGCTCATGTCGCGCACGTTGCCGAGGGCATGCTGACCGTCGGTGCTACCGTGACTGCCGCGCTCGACGCCGAGCGTCGTGGCTTCCTGCGCCGCAACCACACCGCTACGCATCTGCTTGACGCCGCCCTTAAGCAGGTCCTGGGCGAGCATGTCTCCCAGGCCGGCTCGCTGGTGACGCCCGAACACCTGCGCTTTGACTTCACGCACTTCGAGGCCCTTTCCTCCGAGCAGCTCAAGGCTGTCGAGGACCTGGTCAACCAGCAGATCTTCGCTTCCAAGCCGGTAGAGACCCGTGTCATGGGTATCGACGAGGCCAAGGCTGCCGGCGCTGTCGCTCTGTTTGGCGAGAAGTACGGCGACGTCGTCCGCGTCGTCTCCGTAGGCGCCGAGGACCAGCCGTTCTCCCGCGAGCTCTGCGGTGGTACGCATGCCGCCAACACCGCCGAGATCGGTCTGTTTAAGATCATCTCCGAGTCCTCTACGGGCTCCAATGTCCGCCGTATCGAGGCCGTGACCTCTAAGGGTGCTCTCGACTATATGGCCGACCGCCTGGCGCTCGTTGACGCCGCCGCCGCTGCGCTCAAGTGCCGCGTCGACGAGGTTCCCGCTCGCGTGGAGAACCTGCAGGCCGAGCTGCGCGAGACGTCCAACAAGCTCAAGAAGGCGCTGACCGGTGGCTCCTCCGACGCCATCTCTAGCGCCATCGAGGGCGCCGTCGAGCTCGATGGCTACAAGCTCGTTGTCGCCGAGCTCCAGGGCCTTGAGGCTGCCGACCTGCGCAACGTATGGGATACCGTTCACCAGAAGGTCGCCGGCCCTGTCGCCTGCGTCGTCGCGAGCGTGACCGAGAAGGGCACTCCGGCCCTGCTCGCTGCCGGCTCCGATGACGCCGTGAAGGCCGGGTTCCACGCCGGCAACGTTATCAAGCAGATCGCGGGCCTGGTCGACGGTCGCGGTGGTGGCCGTCCCAACATGGCCCAGGCCGGTGGCAAGAATGCTGCCGGCATCGCCGATGCCCTCGCGGCCGCTAAGACCGCGCTCGGCGCCTAAGAATCTAAGAAGTCACTGTGGTCGCGCTTGCGCTGGACATAGGGGAGACCAGGATTGGCATCGCCGTCTCGAGCCGTGATGGCAAGATGGCGATGCCTGTCAAGGTGCTCCCGGCCGCCGAGGTCACCGGTATGGCCAAGACGTTCCGCTACCTGGTTGAGGACTATGAGCCCGACATCCTGGTAAGCGGACGTCCCCTGACCATGGCCGGTGAGCCCGGCCCTCAGGCCGAGCGCGTTGCCGCTGTGGCGCAAAAGATTGCCGACGAGCTCGATCTTCCGCTGGAGTTTGAGGACGAGCGTCTGTCCTCGCAAGAGGCCAAGCGTATCCTGCGCGAGCAGGGCCTCAACGAAAAGCAGATGAGGGGCAAGATCGACATGATTGCCGCCAGCCTGTTTTTGCAGACGTGGCTCGATCGTAAAAACGAGGAGGTTTCGCATGCCTAGCGCTTCCGATCCGCGCCAGCAGAATCGTACACGGCAGCCGGCGTCGCGCCCTGCCCAGCCTGGCCAGCGTCCGGCACAGCCGACGCAGCGTGCAGCTCAGCCTGCCGCGCGCCCGGCGCAGTCCTTCTCTCATTCGGCCCAACCTGTTCAACGGACGGGTCAGCAGCCTTCTGCTCGTTCGGTTCAGCATTCGGCCTCTCACGCTGCTCAGCAGCCCACTGCTCGTACGGCCCAGCCTGCAGGCGGTACCCGCTTTAAGCAGCAGGCACCTAACCAGCGAACGCAGCCCCCCCAATCGCATTCGCATCATGCTCGCGGCTCGCATGGCGTTGTTCCGGCGACCCGCTCGAGCTACAACACGCACGCTCGTCGCGGTGCTCTAAAGAAGAGTTCTCCGGTTCCCATGATCATTGGCGTTGTGGTGGCGGTGCTTGCGCTTGTCGCGAGCGTTTTCTTTGTCGTGCCGGCCGTCAAAGGCTTCTTTGCCGGTGAGGATACGAAGGTCACGGCTGGTCAGCAGGTTACGGTGACCATTCCCGATGGTGCTTCGGGCGATACGATCGCGTCGATTCTCTCCGAGAACCATATCGTAGAAAATCCCAAGGATTACTATGCGGCGGTGAAAAAGCTCAACGCCGATATGTCGCTCAAGCCTGGCACCTATTCGTTCACCACGCTCATGGATGCGACCAAGGTTGTTCAGCAGCTCATGGAAGGCCCCAACGCGGGCTCCAATGCGCTGACTATTCCCGAGGGTCTAACGGTCGATCAGGTCGCCGACCGTGTGGCCCAGGCCTACGACAGTATCTCTAAGGAAGACTTCCTCAACCAGGCCAAGGCCTCCAACTACATGGACGACTATAGCTTCCTTAAGGGCGCCGCCAACGACTCGCTCGAGGGTTTCTTGTTCCCCAAGACCTATTCGTTGGGTGATTCGCCGACGGCCGATGACGTTATTCGCGCTATGCTCGATCAGTTTAAGACCGAGTACAAGTCGCTTGACTTTGCGAGCTGCGAAGCCAAGATCAAGGAGCGCTACGGTGTGGAGATGTCCGACTACGACATTGTCAATTTGGCCTCTATCGTTGAGCGCGAGGGCCTCAACGCCGATCAACGTGCACACGTGGCCTCGGTCTTCTACAACCGCCTTGCCGGCAAGCTCGACGGTCTGCGCTATCTCAACAGCGATGCAACCATGATGTATGTCACCGGTGGCGAGGTTACCGCCGACGACCTGCAGAGCGATAGCCCGTATAACACCTATAAGCATGAGGGCCTGCCGCCCACGCCCATCTGCTCTCCGTCGCTCGAGGCACTTAAGGCCACGCTTGAGCCGACCGACTCCGATGACCTGTATTTCTACATTACGCAGGACGAGGAGTACTTCTCGCAAACCTACGAAGAGCATCAACAGTCTTGGAATTAGCATGAGGATTTTTAGCCCCAAACGATACGTTGCCTCGGTCGATCGCATCGACCTTGATACCCTGTGGGCCGACGGCAAACGCGCCATTCTGCTCGATCGCGATAACACCCTGGTGCCGCGCGACACCGAGCAGGTTCCCGCCGCGGTTTCCGCTTGGCTCGATGCCGCCCGCGCCAAAGGCTTTAAGCTGTGCATGGTGTCCAACAACTGGCATCGCGACCAGGTCATGGCATCGGCACGCGAGCTGGGACTCGAGGCCATTAGTCACGCCATGAAGCCCGCCCCGTTTGCCCTCAAGGCGGGTCTTAAGCGCCTCGGTGCCACGGCCGACGAGGCGGTGCTGATCGGTGATCAGCTCTACACGGACGTGTGGAGTGGCAACTTCGCCGGCGTCGATACTATCCTGGTTAAGCCGCAGGCAACCCAGGACCTGTGGTACACGCAGATCTTCCGTATCTTTGAGCGCCGGGCCCTGCGCGACCTTCCCTGCGAGGAATAGGTCTCGCCATGTCTCAGCACATCAAACACGGCTGCGACCATATCTTCTTTATCGGCTTTTTGGGCGCGGGCAAATCGACGCTCGCGCGCAACGTCGGTACTATGTTCAAGCGGCGTTTTATCGATACCGACCGCCTGGTCGTGCGCCGTTGCGGCAAGTCGGTGACCGAGATTTTTGAGACCGAGGGCGAGGATCGTTTTCGCGAGCTCGAGACCTCGGCGCTCCGTTCGCTCCAAAGCGAGCGCAGCCTGTTGGTTTCGTGCGGGGGCGGTATCGTCGAAACGCCGGTGAATATTGAGCTGATGCACGAAATGGGTACGTGCGTGTACCTCGAGGGCGACTTCGAGGATTCGATTCGCCAGATTCGTCGGTCCGACACGCGCCCCGATTTCCGTTCGCCCGAGCATGCCGCGCGCCTGTTTGAGCATCGCCGTCCGCTGTATCGCCAGGCCGCCGACCTTACCCTTGATATTCGCAACAAGTCCTTCGAGGACGTTTCCTACCTTTGTGCCGAGATGCTTTTGGAGCGTGGGCTGCTATGATTCGCCGTCAACTGATCAATTTCCAAAACCGCAGCGTCGATGTCCGTGTCGGATTGGGCGCGTTCGATGAGCTGTCGCGCATGTTTGCCTCGGCCGTTGGCAAGCCCAAGCGCGCGATGGTGGTTTGGAACTATGTCACATCCGAGCGTTTTGGTGAGGTCGTCGAGCATGCGCTGGTCGACGCCGGTTTTGCCGTGTCGCCGCTCGTCCTCGAGGTTTCGCCTGCTGGTGCCACGCTGGCCGATGCTGATGCGATCTTTGGCGCCCTGTCTGCCAACGGCATTACCTGCGACGATCTGGTTGTCGCCGTTGGCGATGCCGCAACCTGCTCGGTTGTTAGCTGGTGCGCCAATCAGTGGTGCGGTCGCACTGAGTGCGCCTTGCTGCCGACGACGTTCGACGCCATGCTCACGGTCGCGACGACCATGAAGCCGCTCATTGCCTCGTCGGCCAATGCCCTTCCCGCTATCGCGTTCCGTCCCGAACCGGGTTTGGTTGTGTGTGACCTCGACCTTGTTCGCGAGGCGGACCCCGAAGACCTCAAGCTCGGCTATGTGGTACTTGTTGGCACCATGCTTTCGAGCAGCAAGTCCCGCTGGAATCAGTTTACTGAGACCGTCCCCGAGATTCTCGCGGGCGAGGAGGTCGCACTCGTCAATGCCGTTCAATGGTCTCAGACTGCCCGCAAGGACGTGCTGACGGCCACGAACCCGAGCGCCCGCCATGCGCTCGATTTTGGCAAGACGGGGGAGCGTACCCTGCGCGCCTGCTTGGGCGATGCCGCTTCGCAGGTCCCTGCCTACCAGCTGTTGTCCGAGGGCATGCGCTTTGAGGCGCGCCTAGCACATGATGCCTGCGACTTCGATATCGATTACGTGTTTGAGGTCGATGACTGCCTGGAGGACTTTGGCATCGAGGAGCTTGCCTTCGACTTGGAACCCGCCGCGTTTATCGAGGAGTTCCGCAAGCAGCTGTTCGCTCGCTCAAACCGCAGCATGCTGCCTCTGCCCGCGGCGCTCGGCGCCATTCGCCTAACGAGCGTTGAGGACGAGGTTCTTGAGCGCCATGCTCACGCCTACTTGGCTTCACGCAAAGAACTTCTCTAAGATTTATTGACATCCATCGTCTTTCGTATCATGTTGAGGGGCGGGTTTCCAATCGGTTGCGGATCGCATGCGATTCCGTCGTTCGGTTGAGACCCGTCCCGTCTATATAGAGACAACAAGAAAGGAATCTGCATGTCTGAGTTTGCTGCCGGTCCTGCCGGTCGTATCGAGCGTGTCCGTGCCCTGATGGCCGAGCGTGGCTACGACGCCATCGTGGTGCGCGACGAGGCCAACCTTCGTTGGCTTACGGGCGTGAAGGGCGTCTTCGACTACACCTTCGAGTTCCCGCACGCTGCGTTTATTACGGCCGACCAGTGCTTGTTCCACACCGATTCGCGCTACCTCAACAGCTTTGAGGAGAACACGCCCGCCGGCAGCCCCTGGGTCTACGACATGGATGAGGGCACCATCCCCGGTTGGGTCGCCGGCAAGATCGCGGCCAACAAGTGCCGCGTCTGCGCTGTCGAGGACGATATGCAGATTAACTTCTACCAGGGCATTCAGCGCGGCCTGGAGGACCGTTCCGTCGCCTGCATGCTGCCGCTGATGCACGACGACATCCGCAAGATGCGCGCCATCAAGGATGCCGAGGAGATCGAGCTCATGCGCCATGCACAGTCGATCACCGATGCCGCCTTCCAGCACATGCTCGGCTTTATTAAGCCCGGTATGACCGAGAAGCAGGTTCGCAACGAGCTCGAGAACTTTATGTTCGCCAACGGCGCCGACAGCCTTGCCTTTGGCTCCATCGTGGCGAGCGGTCCCAACACCGCCAACCCGCATGCCGTCCCGAGCGACCGCGTGATCGAGAAGGGCGACTTTGTCCTGATGGACTACGGCGCGGGATACTGCGACTACCGCTCCGACATGACTCGTACCGTCGTGATGGGCGAGCCCACCCAGGAGCAGCTCGACCTGTACGCGCTCGTGCGCCGCACGCACGAGGAGTGCGTCGCCGCCATCCATCCGGGCGTCGAGGGCAACGACATCTTCAAGCTCTCCAAGAAGATCATCGGCGATGCCGGCTATGGCGATTACTATAACCATGGCTTGGGCCACGGCGTTGGTATCGACATCCACGAGCTGCCCAACTTCAACCGCAGCAAGAACATCATCGAGGTCGGTTCGGTTGTCACCATGGAGCCTGGCGTGTACCTGCCCGGTGTGGGCGGCGTGCGCCTGGAGGACTACGGCGTGGTCACCGAGAACGGTTACGAGCCCTTCACCAAGACCCCGCACGACTTGCATGTTATCGACTGCTAGTCTACTTCGGTAGATAGTTTGGGGCGGGACGTTCGGATCGATTCGGACGCCCCGCGTTCTCTTTTTATGCGCTCGCTGCAGGCGCCGTCTGCAAGTGTATAATTTCTGTCGTATGTAATTTGGACGCTTGTGCGTTCTGCCCATAACAAGAAAGGTCGCTATGCCTACCATTTCCACCGCCGACTTCAAGAACGGTCTCGGTCTCCGCATCAAGGACAAGGTCTACACCATCGTCGAGTTCCAGCATGTCAAGCCGGGCAAGGGCGGCGCGTTTGTGCGCTACAAGACCCGCGACATCAAGAGCGGCCGCGTCGTCGAGAACACCTGCAACGCCGGCACCAAGTTCGAGAGCGTCATGCTCACCACCCGTGAGTTCCAGTACCTCTACAACGATGGTACCGACTACATCTTCATGGACAACGAGTCCTATGAGCAGGTTCCCGTTCCCGAGGACATGGTGGGTGAGAACTCCAAGTGGCTGCGCGAGAACGACGTCTGCCAGCTGCTCTTCGCCGACGATGAGCTCATGGGCGTGACCCCGCCGATGTTCATCGAGACCACCATCGTCCAGACCGACCCAGGCTTTAAGGGCGACACCGTCCAGGGTTCCACCAAGCCGGCCACGATCGATACCGGCGCTGTCATCCAGGTCCCCATGTACCTCAACGAGGGCGAGGTCATCAAGGTTGACACCCGCGACGGCAAGTTCGTCTCCCGCGTCTAGCAACCAACTCTTCTAGGAGGACTCATGCCCCAGGAAATCAAGATTGACGGCATCGGCATTTCGCCCGATGTTCTGACCGCCATCGTCTCGCGCGCCGTGTCCGATGTCGAGGGCATCGCCTCCGTTGGCGTCAAGGACCTTGCCACCAACCTTGTCTCCATGATGCTCTCGTCCAAGGCCCCGGCTTCCGAGCCGGCGGTCGAGGCCGAGGTCGTCGGCGACAAGCTCGCACTCACCGTGCGTGTCGTGGTGTTCTTTGGCTATCCGTTCAAGAAACTCGCCGAGGCCGTTCGCGCCGCCGTGGTCGCCGCCATTGATGCCCAGGTTGGCGTTGAGGTCGAGCGCGTTGACGTTTGCATCGACGGCCTCGTTTTCCCCAAGGAGTAACCTTTGAGCCTTAAGGTTTATCGCGGGCGTACGCTTGCCCGCAGTCAGGCGCTGCAGCTGCTGTTCCAGGCCGAGGCCACTGACAGCCCGCTCGAGCGCGTCCTCGAGGGTGATTTCCTGATCTCGAAGGGTCCCCTCGATCCCTATGCGCTGGAGCTGTGCCGCGGTGCCTATGAGCATATCGACCGCATCGACTGTGCTCTGCGCTCTGTTGCCAAGAACTGGGATCTTATGCGCATGCCCGGCGCCGACCGCAACCTGCTGCGTATCGCCGTTTACGAGATGCGTTTCCTCACCGACGAGGAGGTCTCGGACGCCATCGTGATCAACGAGGCCGTCGAGCTTGCCAAGGCCTATGGCACCGACCAGTCCGCGTCGTTCGTTAACGGCGTGCTGGGTAAGATCGCTCGCAGCGAGGAGCTGCCGGGCGAGGACCTGTACCAGGAGCTGCTGGCCGAAGATCGTGCTCGCGAGGAGGCGCAGGCTGCCGCGGCTGCCGCAAAGGTTGCGGTTGCTCAGGCCGCGGCCGGCGAGCTGGCCGAGGGCGCGGCCGCCGCTGAGGCCGACTCCGTCGAGGAGTAGTCATGCCTGAGGGTTCTGTCCGTAACTTCGACGAGATCTCGGACCGTCTGGATCAGATCATCGCTACCGTTCGCTCCAAGGATACCTCCTTGGAGCGTTCACTCGATCTGTTTGACGAAGCGATTGAGTTGGGCTTTCGCGCGGTCGATATGGTCGACAAGTTTGAGTTGACGCCGCGAGAGGCCGACAAGCTCGAGCAGGAATACGATGAGGATGCAGCAAACGAATCCCAGGATAGCTAGGCCGCATCTCCGGATACGAATGGTTGATGGCATTCATGAAACGCGTGCGTCTCGATGACGAACTGATTTCACAGGGCATCTGCGCCGATCGCGCGGATGCCCTTCGCACTCTTATGGCCGGCTTGGTCTCGAGTGGCGGCGAGCGCTTGACTTCGCCGGGTCTTAAGGTGACCCCGGGCCTGTCGCTGCACGTGAAGGGGCGCATTCCCTATGTTGGCCGCGGCGGTCTTAAGCTCGAAGGCGCACTTGATGCGTTTGGCATCAATCCGACGGGCCTTGTCTGTCTGGATGTGGGCTGCTCTACCGGTGGCTTTACCGATTGCCTGCTCAAGCGCGGAGCTGCGACCGTTGTCTCGGTGGACGTGGGTCGCGCCCAGTTCGATTGGTCGTTGCGTCAGGACGATCGCGTGACGCTGCATGAGCGTACAAACGTGACGCAGCTGCCTGAGCTTGGCTATGCCGGCACCATCGACCTGGCTGTGTGTGATGTCTCGTTTACCAGCATCGCGAACATTATCGATGCGGTGCTGTCGTGCCTGGCTCCTACGGGTGCATTCTGCACGCTCGTAAAGCCGCAGTTTGAGGCTCCGGCGGCGCTGGTGGGCGAGGGCGGCATTGTGACCGATCCCGCCGTGCGCCGCGATACACTCGTTGCGGCAGTTGAACTCTTTGCCTCCAAGGGGCTGTTCCCGGTCGATGTGTGCGTGTCACCCATTCATGGTGCCAAGGGAAACGTTGAGTTTTTCCTGTACGGCACGAGATTTGCTCCCGGTGAACGTACCGACGATGAGCTGCAATCCCAGGTATCGGTTTTGAGCGAGAAAGCTGCAACGCTATGAAGGTCTTTCTGGTTCCCAATTACTACAAGCAAGAGGCGGTCGAGAGCGGTCTGATGCTCGAGCTTTGGCTGACGCGCCAGGGCTATGAGGTCGCATGGGCTGCCGACCAGCGATCGAAGATTCAAAGCACGCCTGATATTGACGGCTCCGATCTGGTCATTACGCTCGGCGGCGACGGTACGTTGCTGCGCGCTGCCCGCATCCTCAACCATCGCGAGATTCCTATCCTCGGTCTTTCCTATGGTCACCTGGGCTTTTTAACTGCTGCGAGCCCCGAGGAGCGCGACATTCTGCAGGTCGTGAGCGACGCCCTGTCCGGCGAGCTGCACGTGAGCCGTCGCGCTACCATTGCCGCGGATATCGTGTCCGTGCGCGAAGACGGTACGAAGGATGTCGTGCGCACCTTCGCCCTCAACGACATGGCGCTTACCCGCGGTCCGCTGTCCGATATGGTCGAGTTCGACATCACGGTGTCGGGCCACCATATCGATCGACTGCGTGGCGACGGCGTGGTCGTGTCCACGGCGACTGGTTCTACGGGTTACGCACTCAGTGCCGGTGGCCCCATCGTGAGCCCCGACTATACGGGCATGGTCTGCGTACCCATTGCGCCGCACACCATTCAGGCCCGTGCCTTCTTGACTTCGCCGAGTGATGTCGTCGAAATCTTTATGTCCGATGATCGCCCGAGCGTTCCGGCGATCGCTATCGATGGACAGTTTATTACCTGCGATGGCACGGTCGAGAGCGTGGCGGTGCGCCGCGGGCCCGGAGATGTGCTGCTGCTCGATTACGGCCCCGAGAGCTTCTATAACTCGGTGAGCCGCGTATTCTACGGAGTCCGTCATGATCGATGAGCTGCAGGTTTCTAACATTGCACTCATTCGCGAGGCGACACTGGTGCCGAGTGCCGGCCTGACTGTCCTGACTGGCGAGACCGGCGCCGGCAAGACCGCGCTGCTCTCGGCCCTCAAGCTTATTTTGGGCGAACGCGCGGATTCGTCGACGGTGCGCGAGGGTGAGACGCTGGCGAGCGTCGAGGCACGCCTGTTTGACGGACCGCACGACACGGAGGGCTTCACGGTCCAGCGCAGCCTTTCTGCCGAGGGCCGCAGCCGCGTGAAGATTGACGGTCGCATCGCCAGCGTGCGTGAACTTTCGGAGCGCGTCGGCGTGATGATGGATCTTTGCGGCCAGCACGAGCACCAGCGCCTGCTCGATCCGGCGCATCATGTTGCCATGGTCGATGCCTGGGCAGGGCGCCCGGCGCTCGAGGCGCTCGAGCACTACCGTGCTTGCTTTAAAGCCTCGCGCGTGGCCGCTAAGGAGGTCCGTCGCGTCGAGGAGGCCTCGCGTGCGCAGGGGAGTCGCGTCGAGGAAGCGCGTTTTGCCCTCGAGCGTATCACCGAGGTCGACCCCAAGCCAGGCGAGTACGAGGAACTCGAGGAACTGCTGCCGCGCTCCGAACATGCCGAGGTACTGGTTGCCACGGCTAACGATGCCCATGCATCGCTAGCCGCCGAAGGAGGAGCGCTCGATGCCGTGAACAGTGCCGTGGCGGAGCTTTCCCGTATGGCTACCGTCGATCGCAAACTGGGCGATATTGCCGATGCGCTTTCGGATGCCTGTATCTCCCTTGAGGATTGCGCGAACGAGCTTCGTGCCTAT
>CAJKZO010000008.1:0-28437 GCA_905204365.1 uncultured Collinsella sp. | reverse complement strand
GATAACGTTTGAAATAAAGGATACGGGAGAAGTCCAATCCGTCGCGATGAAGGATACGCCCATCGAGATCAAAGGACAGGTCGACAAACGTCAGGAGCTTGTCCAACCTATCGGGAAGGGTCTGCTGGCCAACGGCGATGGTAAAAATCGCGCCGCGACGCAAACCAATACGAATGGACTTTTCTCCTATACCATCGACGCTCGAAACGATTCAGCTACCTGGGTTGATGAGTTCACAATTACCGATGATCTTGAGTGTGCCGAGAACGATACAGCGAGATTGATCTCAGTTGAAACCCCCGTCGCCACCGGCGACCTTAACGGGCTGTGCAACGTGTGGTATCGAACATCTCCGGCAGGAACAAGCGATTCGGGCAAGGAGGCCAATGCAACGCTTGACGACGGGCATCGCAATCCATGGCTCGAAACGGAAGAGGTTACAAAGCTGCTGGGCGACGATGTGCGTCTCGTCGATTACGACGGGTGGCACCTATGGAAAGCAGATATCCCGACGGACAAGTCCGTCACGCTCGATACGAAAGAGATTGATCTTACAGACGACGTCGTCATCACGGGCATCCGTTTTGAATACGGTGCGGTAGCCGCCGACTTTACAACCAGAAGCGAGGCGGGCTCTTGGACCCGAGATGACCTGAAAGACGAGCACGACGATCTTGACGATGCCAAGGCGGCCCTAAACTCGGATGTCAGAGGCGCAGTCGTGCATATGCAGGCAACGTCGTCCTATACGCCCCAAACCGCACTTGTCAACAGCGCGCGCGTCGATCTTTGCCGCAACGGCGGTGGCGATAAACTCGAGGCGCATGATGAGGACCGCGTCATCCAACGGTGCGCCCAGCCTCAAAACCTGCCGGCAACAGGATCTGTTGCTGTCGCCGCATGCATCACCGCACTCCTGACCTCGGGCACTGCAGCCATATGGTTCGCTCGCCTTAGGGCAACCATAAAGAAGCGCTAGCACGATGAAAAAGCGGGCGAGCCAGTCTCCCGGCTCACCCGCCTTGGGCATAAACGATGAATCGGCTATTCAGCAGATGACGAACCGCCATCGATGGCCGCCTGATCGGACTCGGAAATACCGTCGGCGCCCAAACTATGCTCTTGGTCCACCTCTTTGTTCATTGTTGTCTCGGGCGTCGATCCCTTAACGCCGACGACATACGCGGCCCCAAAACCCAATGCGATAGCGATCAGGGTCAAAATCAGATAGATGGGCCAATGGCGCTTGATGTACGAAAACACGCTGACTCCTTAGCGGATCTGTCTACGAACGACGAATGACCTCGGTCACGACCTCGGACACCGTAGCGATATTGGTCGGATTGACGTTGTACGGCAGGTCATCCTCGGTGCGAGCGCAGGCAAGGCGCGGGCCGTCCACACCGGCGATCGTAAGGGCGCGACGGCTCGCCTCGAGCGCTGAGGATGCATCGGTTTTTGCATAGGGCATCTCGAATGCACCGCAATCGACGTGGAACGACTTACACACCTTGCTGACAAGATTCATGATGCGGCGATCGCCCTTAAACAGCTGTTGCTCGCCCTCGACCGTTACCACCGAAAGCCTGCCGGCACCGATAGACTCGAGGTTGATGAAGAACACACCGCGGAGCTTGTCACGATGCGAGGCCAAAAACGCCTTCATGCCAGCGCCATCGCAATCGGACGCGCCCGTTGCGACGAACCAGATATCGTGGCCGAGCAGCTCATCGTCACCCATGGAGGCAACGGCCGAGAGCATATCCTCGGCAGAGGCACCATCGGAAGAGGTGGCGCCGCCCTTCCAACCGTCGTCGTCATCCTCGAAGTTATCCCACGAGCCAATGCCGCGGCCAGACTTCTTGGCATCGTAATCGTCCTCGACGCCCAGCCAGTCGCTCATACTGTCCTGCTCGTTCTTCTTTTTGCGGCCGAACAAGCCGCCCAGGCCACGCTTCTGCGGCTTGGCGCCCGTCGAAGCAGGAGCCGAGATGGTCTCGAGCGGCTGTGCGCCCGGGGAGATGGGTATGGGGGTCGCGACCGGTGCCGATGTGGGCTCGGGGCCCTGCGCCGTCGCAAAGGGGTCATTTGTCTGTGCCGAAGGATCGGGAAGATCGAACAGCGACGTGCGGGACGCGGCGTTGGCCTGTTGCATCGAAGGCAGCGACGGATCGGGGACCGAGGCCAGCGGTGACGAAGAGGGCACAGGCGCTGAGGCCGGATCGGGGATATTCATTTGCTGGCGCGAAGGCACCTGAGACGAAATCTGCGCCATGAGAGAGTCAACTGTCTCGTCTTGCGTGGGAGCGACATTGGCCACCGTGGCACCGGGGTCGCTCGGCGCGGGCATGGTAAAGATCTGCGTAGAATAAGGCCTGGACTCATCCGTCTTGGGAGCCTCGTCAATCGCAGGGGGCTTCTGCTCCATAGCAGGAGCCCCGACCTGCTCGGGTGCGCTGGCCTCAACGGAATCGGCCTCGTCGACAACCGAATCATCGGCGGCGTCCTGGGCATCATCAGAGATGGGAAGGGACTCGGCAATTGCGGTGCCCTGCTTTTCAAACGTCATCGTCGCATCAAATGACATGGTGCCATCGACCGGCTGCTGCGCCTCAGAGGACGTCGTGGCGTCGGCGACATCGACAGGCTTCGGCTGCTCGTTCTCGCTCTGCTCGAACTCCTGTGCCGCACGCTCACGCTCGGCCTCGGCGGCCTGCTGCTGGGCGATGGCCTCCCGCTCGGCGGCTTCGCGGGCAGCGGCGCGCTTTTCCTCAAAGTCGTCGACGAACTTCTTGCCCTTCGCAAGGGCGCCCTTAAAGAAGCTAGAAGCGCTGGCACCAATCGAGGAGAACGCGGAAGCGATATCGTCATGGGGCGTTGTCGAGGGAAGCTCGGCCGAGAAATCGGTGTCACTCTCATAGGACACGCGCTGCGGATACTCGTCATAGTCTTCGTCGGCGGTCTCGTCTTCAACCTGTGCCGGAGCGGCAGGCGCCAGAATATCCAGACCAGCTGCAGAATCGAGCACGGGTTTATCGTCAGGCTCCGCGGCAGCAACAGGGGCAGCGACCGGCTCGGCGGGAGCAACAGCCGTATTGGCCGCGGGCGCAGGCTCCTGTGCAACGGGAGCAGGCTCCGGCTCAAACGTCGGCTCCTCGCCCTCTTCGTAATCGAGCGTGCAGGACTCGGGAAGCATGCCGAGCGCGCGGATGGCATCCGAACCAAAGCGGATATTGCCGGCGGCATTGCGATAGAGCTTGGGCTCGGGCTCGGCGGCTTCGACCACCGCGGGCTCCTCCGCCGGCTCGACGGTGGACGTTTCTTCGGTGGACACTTCGGCCTGGGCAGTCTGGCCTTGAGCCTCAGGCGCGATAACGCCGATCAGCGTCTCGTCGGCAGAGGCACCCTCAAAACCATCGATCTGTCCATCAAAAGTCTCGTCCTGTTCGGGTGCGTCGACAGGCGCCACCGGCTGGCCAAACTCGTCCTCGTCGTAGGAAGGTTCCTCATATTCAATGGTGTTACCGTAGTCGTTTTGCTGCTGGGCCGCGGCATACTCGGCCGCCGCGCGCGCCATTTCCTCGGCGCGACGCTTCTGCTCGCCAAAATAGGTATCGAACGGAATGTCATCGGGGAACTCGTTTGCGCCCTGATAGGGGGCAACGTTGTCCATGACACCGAGCATGGCGGCAACAGAGGACTTGTTGCACACCGCGCCAGACGTGTAGGGAAGCACAAAACGGTTGGAGATGATATTGGCGGCGTTGGCCAGTGCCACAAGGGAGGCCAAAATCGCGACAACCCACAGCAGTACCTTGAGCACGCCGGGGAGCGGCAGGATACGCAGGATGGCGACAGCCGCGGGCGCGATCGTGGCGACAGGCAGGAGCTTGGCGATGAGCGCACGATACGGAGCGTAGGGCTCGCGAGCAAGGAGCTCGGCACGGGGGGAATCATAGTGGGCCACCACGACGACCGGGCGGTTGCGAGGAGACGCAAGCGGGCCCGAGGCCTTGTGATAGGCGATGACATTTTGGCTCACACCGGTCTTTCCCAGACGCGAAACCACGGGATGCCCTGTGCGCTCGAGTACGTAGAGCACGGCACCGACAATGGCCAGCAAGGTGCCGACCAAGCCGATACCGCCGCCGATGCCCATCAGCAGGGCGCCGGCAAACGCCAGGATACCGGTAACGGCAAACGCCAACCTGCTGGGCGCGGGAGCATTAAATTCCTGCACCTCGGGGTCAAAGCCGTGGTTGCGGAAAATCTGAGCGATATCCTCGGCAGCCAGGCGCTCTTCTTCACTGCACGCCGGCGTAATGCCGGTGTTCTGCAGCAGGTGGTTAATATAGTTCTGGGTGTTCGCCATGTGCGCTCCACATCCATAATCCGACAAATAGGCCCAATGCATGCACATTAGAACCGTATATAGTCGAAAGTATACCCCGAGCGAGCGCAAACGACCGAATTCGGGCCATCTTAACGCCGCGAGCGGACAAGGATATAGCCTAATCTCCATATCGGACTAAAATCATGGCATCAAACGACCTTCTCATGCGAGGATTCTATGACGGCAAGCGACGCGACCGCGACAATTAAAAAGGGGGCAGCCGAGCCCGGTTTCGATAAAACGGCTCAGCGCATCCTCAACCTTTTCTTTGTACTCAACAGTTCTCCCGAACCGCTGACGACCGAGCAAATCGTCCTGGATTCCGATTTGGGATACGGCTCGGGCAATATCGACTCAGACAAGCGCAAGTTCCGCCGCGATCGCGACAAGCTGCTCGAACGCGGCATCGTTATCAGGGAGGTTCGTGCTGCCGGAGCGCAGGAAACCGAGGAGAGCGCGTGGACGATCGACCGCGAGCACACGTTTGCCGCGGGCGGTCTCATCACCGCAGACGATGCCGACATCCTGCTCAATGCCATCGACCAGACACTCGCGGCAGGCTCATCCACCTTTGCCGCGCCGCTTGCCGACATTCGCTCCAAGATTGCCTACCTCACCGGCGTGTCGACGACAGGAGAGGCACCGATCCGCCGCTCTCCCGCCGTCGATGCGGTATGGAGTGCCTTTGCCGAGCGTTGCGCGCTGCGCTTTTTGTACCAAAACGGACGCGGCGAGCAACGCGAGCGGACCGTTTGCGTCTACGGCATGTTCGAGCGCGAGGGTGCGGCATACTTCTGCGGCCTCGACAATGCCACCGACAATATCAGGACATTCCGCTGCGACCGCATCATTCGCGCCTGGAGACCTTCGAAAGCCTACGCCATCCCTGCGGATTTCAACCTCAACGACTATCTGTTCTTTGAATTCGATTTTGCCGACCGACCGCCCGTTGCAGCCACGTTCTCGTTCGCCCCTCAGACGCAGATCGATATGATCAACGGCCTCACGCGCGGGCAAGGTGAGCTCGCACACACCGATGCGGGATGGACCTGGACCGTTGACGTGCGTGACCTTGAAGCCGCCGCCTCATTTTGCATGGCCCACGCCGTGGACGGCATGAGGCCCGTGGCCCCCAAATCGCTCAAGCAGGCGTGGAACCGCCTCATTGAAAGGACGGTGCACGAGCATGCCCGTGCGTAAACTCACCAGCGAGCAGAGACTCTCGCGCGCCATCGACATTATGGAGGCCCTCTACGCCGCCGGCGAGAGCGGCATGACACGAGCCGAGATTTGCAGCCGCTTTGACATCACAGGGGTGTCGCTCGACGAGATTCTCGAGATCGTCTCGACGCTCGCGGACCGAGAATCGGGCGCGCGCATCATCTGCGAATGCCGCGGCGAGCGTGTGGCCCTCACCGGCGACGCCGGGCGTGTTCTACCGTTGCGCCTGAGTGCCGCCGAGGGCGCTGTGCTCAACCACGAACTTGAATCGTTGGGGATCGAGCCGCAGACGGCAGCCCGGATTCGGCATGCTCTTCTACCCGAAGAGCTCGGCTATAACCAGCGCGTCTTTGACACCGTCAACCACGGGTCGCACTGGCAGCAGCTGAGCTGCGCCATTCAGGACGGCGTTCGCTGCCGCATCTCGTATCGCTCGATGGACGATGCACGGCCACGCGAGCGTCTGGTCGACCCCTTGCGCATTACGGCAAACGGCGACCAAACATACTTGATTGCCTGGGACATCGCAGTCGATGAGCAGCGCACCTATCGCATGGATAAAATCGAGGGACTCACCTTGACGGAAGACTCCGTCGTGTCTCACGCACCGGACGTCGCATCCCTCCACGATTCCCTTGCCCGGACGCAGCATAGCGCAAAGCTCCTGATGCCATTCGATATGGCGGAGCATCTGGACTGGGCCGGCATCACCCTAATCGAGCGCAGCGGGACAGACATGGCAACGGTAACCGTGCATTACGGCTCCGAGCGTTGGCTACTGAGCCAGATAATCGCAGCGGGCGGAGCCATCCGCATCTTGGATGACCCCGCCCTGTCAAAGCGTCTGTGCGATATGGCAAAAACCCTCGTCTGTCCGCTTTAGCGCCGCCGCTCGTGGCGTGCGCGCCACAGTTGCAGATAGTGCCCGATCTGCGCCGATTCGATGCGCTGGTAGGAGCTCGTGGGCAGCGACGTTAAGAACTTCTTTCCGTAGCCCTTCGTCACCAGGCGCGGGTCGGCCAGAATCAGCACGCCGCAATCGGTCGACGAGCGGATAAGGCGGCCGGCCGCCTGCTTGACCTCGAGCACCGCCTCGGGCAGCGAATAGCGCGCCCAAGCGCGGTCTTCGCGCAAGTTGCGCTCGCACGAGAGCGGGTCCGTGGGGCTCGAGAACGGCAGCTTGGGAATGATGACGCAGCGCAGCGTCTCGCCGCTGGCGTCGAATCCCTCCCAGAAGGCCTTAAGCGCAAAAAGCGACGAGGTCGGCTCGTTGATAAACCGGTCGCGCAGGCGACGAGGAGATGAGTTGCGCTGCTGGCAGTTGAGTTCCAGACCCGCACGGGCCATCTTGGGCTCAACGCGGGTGTACAGGTCTTCCATGTCGCGCCGATTGGTGAACAGCGTGAGCACCGATCCGCCCATGGCAAGATGGGCGTCGACCAGCACGCGCTCGAGCGCCGTAAGATAGCTCTCACGATCGCGCGGATCGGGTATATCGCCCGCAACGACTACAGCCATGTTCGAATCGAAGTCGTAGCTCGAGTCCAAGTGCAGCGATGAGGATGTTGAAGCACCGATGCGATCGAGGCCGACCGCGTGGTTAAAGTGTTCAAAGCTTTTGGACACCGTCATGGTCGCCGAGGCAAAGATAGCCGTGTGAACCTCGGGCAGCCACTCGGTTGCCAAGGCCTCGCCAATGTCGATGCGCTCTGCGGTCATTGACTCTCCGCCGGCACGCAACCTGCGATTGACCTGCAGCGAATACACGTAGTGTTCATCGGTGCCGTCGATGATGAGTTTGAGGTTCTCGACCAGCTCGTGCAGGCGGCGCGAGGTATCGCCCAGGTCGACAACAACCTCGGGCTTGCCGGCGGCGACGGCCTGCACCAGCGCGTCGACGCTCTTGTCAGCTTGTTCCAATGCATCGATGGCAGCGTAGGCCGACTGTAAGAAATCATGCCAGTCGTCAGATTCGCGCAGCTCGGGGCCAATCCATAGATTGGCATTGTCATAACCCCCACGGGCACGGCGGCCGAGCTCGCGAACGCCATCGAACACGTCGGCGATTGCCATGCTCGCGCGCGCAACCGTCGACGTCGCCTTGGCAGTAAGGCCCAGATAGAGCGTAGAGCCCTCGGAGGTTGCCAAATCACGGGAAACCTGGCTTAGCGCACCGGTGCTCGAGCCACCCAGGCGCTCAAACAGAACGCGTGATTCGTCCGCCGACACCACGCGCGCCCACTGACGGCGCGCCTCGCGCTCGATGGAATGGGCCTCGTCGATTACCCAATGACGAATCGGAGGTAAAATCCTGCCCTCGGCCGCGACATTGCGGAACAGCAGGGAATGGTTGGTGACCACCACGTCGGCATGCGCTGCACGACGGCGAGCGCCGTGGACCAAACATTTATCAGGGAAAAACGGGCAGAGGCGACGAGCACACTCGCGCGAGGCCGTCGTAAAGTCGGGGCGGTTGACGCTGCGCCACCGAATGCCGAGCGAGTCGAGGTCGCCATCGGCTGATTGGCAGACGTACGCCATAATGACCGCGACCGCCGTGAGCGTGTCCGCCGGATCGCGCTTGGTGGTAATCTCGACCTGGCCGCGGCTCATGCGCTCAAGCTTGCGCAGGCACGGATAGTGGTCATAGCCCTTGAGAGCGCAAAATGACAGGCCACCGTCCAGTTGCTCGGCAAGTTTTGGCAGCTCATGGTACATGAGCTGGTCGGCAAGATTGTTCGATTTGGTCGCAATACCAACCGTGATGTTGTTACGGCGTGTTGCCTCGGCAAAAGGCACCAGATAGGCCATCGATTTGCCGACGCCCGTGCCCGCCTCAATTACACGATGAGTGCCCGTGACCAGCGCATCGCGGACCTCGAGCGCCATCGCGATCTGCTCATCACGCGGCTCGTAGGTGGGATACATGCGATTGACCAGGCCACCTGGCGCATAGTCTGCCTCAATCTCCTCACGACTCGGCATCTTGAGGACCGGCAGTTCGTCGGCGTCCACCCGATCGTCGGCGCGATCGGCCTTGAGAACGTCAGCACGAGCGGCGCTGAGAGAGAAGATAGAACCAGGGTTCTGCCCTGCCAAGAATGAGAAGATAGGACGATAGGACCAAGGCACATCCGGATGCATGTCGGCTAGGCGCGCCATGAGGCCCTGGGGCAAGTCGGTGAGCGCCACGAGCAACACGCGCCATACGCCACACAGGGCGTCGACGTCGGCATTGGCACGGTGTGATACCGAGTCACAGCCAAACAGATCGGCCATAAAAGACAGCTTGTGCGAGGCCAGGCGCGGAAGCGCGATTCGCGACAGCGCCAGCGAATCGATCCAAATATCGCTCACGTTGACGCCGCCTTTGACCGACTCGATAAACGAGCGGTCGAACGTGGCGTTATGTGCGATCACCGGGCAACCACCGACAAAATCGGCGAGAGCGGCGACGGCCTCAACGGCCGACGGGGCATCTGCCACATCGGCATTTGTAATGCTCGTGAGCTCGGTAATCTCGGCGGGAATCAGCTGCTTGGGATGCACGAAGGTATCGAAACGGTCGACGATCTCACGGCCCGAAAGACGGGCCGCCGAGATCTCGATCAGCTCGTTGTCCTGCACCGAAAGACCTGTGGTCTCGGTATCGAGGACGATCACATCTTCCTCGATAAGGCCGAAGGACTGCGTTTTGGCGCGTTCGGCAAGCGTGGCATAGGAGTCGATGACAAACTGCGGCGTTCCTGACGAAACCGCGTCCTCGATTAGCATGCAATGCCCGCTCGACGAAGGCCCATACGGATCAGGCTGTCACAGACCTGCGGGAACGTCATGTCGTCGGTGTGGCGGATCTCATCCGGATACAGCGACGTATCGGTCATGCCGGGAATGGTATTGGTCTCGAGGATGACGGGGCCGTCCTCACTCACAATAAAGTCACTGCGCGAGATACCCAGGCAACCGAGGGCCTTGTGAGCAGCGCAGGCAAGCTCCTGAGCGCGAGTGTAATTCTCGGGTGAAATCTGCGCCGGAATGCGATGGATGTCCGTAGGGTCGACATACTTCACGTCCAGATCGTAGAACTCGCAGTCCTTGGGCTTACGAATCTCGACAATCGGCAGAGCGCGCACGTCGTCCTCGCCGTACACGCCGACGGTGATCTCGGTACCCTCGATGCACTTCTCGACCAGCACTTTGTCGCCGTACTCAAACGCCTTGGCGATTGCCGCGGGCAGCTCGGAGGGCTCATGGACCAGGGAAATGCCATAGCTGGAACCGTTGACGGCCGGCTTCACAAAGCAGCGCTCGCCACAAACCTCGACGATATGATCGATATCGACTTCATCGCCCACCTCGAGCGCGAGGCCGGGGGCAATGGGGATGCCCGCCTTGGCGTACAAGAGCTTAGAGACCTCCTTGTCGGCACCGCAGGCGCTGGCAAGCACGCCCGAGGCCGTGTAGGGGATACCCAGGGTCTCCATGGCGCCCTGCATGGCGCCATCCTCGCCGCCGGCACCGTGCATGGCGATAAACGCCACGTCAAAGCCGCCGGTCGCCATGGTTACCATAAAATCATCGGCAGCCGTGTCGAGCAGCTCCACCGAAGTGTAGCCGGCCTCCCTCAAGGCAACCACGACGTTCTTTCCCGAATTGAGCGAGATCTCGCGCTCAGCGGAATGACCGCCCGCCAAGACCGCTACGTGCATGTTCTCTAGGCTTTTACCCGGCATGGGCAGACTCCTCCTCTATAATTTCTGCAGCTGATACCATATTGTAGCGATACCCTCTACGTTTCCCCAAAATCGAAAGGCTTCCATGAATCCCAGGACTAAATCTCAGGACATTCGCGACTTGAGCCAAAACGATATTCGCGAGCTCGTGGCCGAGCTTGGCCAGCCCGCCTTCCGCGCGAAGCAGCTCATCGAATGGGTCTTTGAGAAGAACGTTTGTTCGTTTGACGATATGACCAACCTTCCCAAGGCTTTCCGCGAGCAGCTTAAAGAGGCTTTTGCCTTTGACACGCCGACTGAACTCACCAAGCAGGTTTCCAAAGATGGCTCGCGCAAGTATCTGCTCGAGTACCACGACGGCGTTTCCGTCGAGACCGTCGGCATGCCCCGTCGTAACAAGCTTTCCGTCTGCGTTTCCACCCAGGCAGGCTGTGGCATGGGCTGTGCCTTTTGCGCTACCGGTCTCAACGGCCTCAAGCGCTCTCTGACCGCTCAAGAGATCGTCGACCAGGTACTTCATGTATCCAACGACTTTGGCGAGCGCGCCACGAGCGTTGTCTTCATGGGCCAGGGCGAGCCGTTTGCCAACTACGACGAGGTTCTCAAGGCGCTGCGAATCCTCAACGACCCCGATGGCATCGGTATCGGCGCTCGTCACCTCACCGTCTCTACCAGCGGCGTTATTCCCGGTATTCGCAAATTTGCCGACATCCCCGAGCAGTTCACGCTTGCCGTTTCCCTGCATTCCGCCATCCAGTCGACGCGCAATAAGCTCATGCCCGGTGTTAAGAAGTACACGCTGCTTCGCCTTCACGAAGCGCTTCAGCTCTACACCGAGAAGACCGGCCGCCGCCCGACCTATGAGTATGCCATGATCGAAGGCGTCAACGATACGAATCCCGAAATGCAGGCGCTCTGCGACTTCTGCGAGGGAACGCTGTGCCACGTTAACCTCATTCAGCTTAACGACATCGAGGGTAGCCCGCTCAAGCCGTCGCCGATTCATAAGGTTGAGGATCTTCAGCGTCGTCTTGAGTCCCGTGGCATCGAGACCACGATTCGTAACTCCCGTGGTAACGATATTGACGCCGCTTGCGGACAGCTGAAGCAGCGCTTCAAAGTTCAGAAGAACGCATAGGGGAGTCGCATCCCAAAACGTTTCATGTGAAACATCGAACGACCCCGGTTACAGAATATGCAACCGGGGTCGTTTCATTTATTGACCTTAATTTTGAATCAGCTGCTACCTGTCCCATTTTTACGGCCAAAATAAGGGGTCCTTGTCTCATGAATCAGACAAGGACCCCTCAAAATATGCTGAGTAATTGTTAGGTACCTAATAGCCTACATTTTCCCATTGGTTGCTGACCCAACCTTGATTAATCTTGGGATTCTTCGTTACCTGAGCAGTACGCATGGCAACATCTTCTGTCATAACATCCATTTTCTTTTTGGAAGTATCGACGATATCTTGCGCGCTACGAAGCAAACGACCTCGAAGTTCATCGTCTGTAGCGATCCTATAGCCAGCAAAGGCACCAGCCGCGACAGTCGTCACCAATGCAATCGCTGTTAAAATCTTATTCCTCATCTTGGCCTCCTTGATCAAACTGAATCATTTCGCCAAGAATACGAGAGAGCTCTTCCTCGTCTTTAAACTCAATCTCAATCTTATTCTTTCCACGCGAGCTCTTCACACGCACGTTGGTATTAAAAACCTGACGAAGCACGCGGGCAGCCTTTTTAAAAGACTGAGGCGTTGCAGGCCTCGGCGTCTTAGGTGTCTCTCCGGCAGAAAACAACGGAGCAAGATTTTCTGTCGCTCTTACGGAAAGGCCCTCTGTAACAACTTTCTCTGCAAGTCGAATACGCGCGTCCTCATAGGGAACTGCAAGAATCGCACGTGCATGACCAGCAGTAAGTTTGCCCTCAAAAATCATCTGTTGAACTACTTCGGGGAGATCGAGAAGACGCAGCGAGTTTGTAATTGCAGAGCGTGACTTGCTTACTGCCTTCGACAATGCCTCCTGGGTCATCCCGCTGGCATCAATGAGTTGGCGATAGCCCTTAGCCTCTTCGACGGGATTCAGATCAGAACGCTGAAGGTTTTCGATAAGAGCAAGAGCCAGCATCTCTTCATCATTTACCTCTTTAATGATGACTGGCAATTCTTCAAGGCCAGCAAGCTTTGACGCCTGGTAACGACGCTCACCAGCGATGATCTCATAGCCGTTTCCATGCTTGCGAACCAAAAGCGGCTGCAAAACGCCATGTTCTTGGATTGACTCGCTCAACTCGCGAAGTTCAGTTTCGTTAAAGTGAATTCGCGGCTGATTAGGGTTGGGAACGATATCCTCAATAGGTAGTTTTGTTTCAGATGCGGCATTTGAAGCCGATGCAGCCGAACCGCCGGTCTCATACTCGGCCTCTGAGACCAAAGCATTGAGTCCACGTCCCAATCCGCCACGTTTCTTTACACTAGGCACGCTTGATCACCTCTTTTGCAAGGTTCATATATGCTTTTGCACCCTTATTTTGAGGTGCATAGGTAATTACCGGTTCTCCAAAAGACGGAGCTTCGGAGATTTTAACCGTACGGGGGATTAGCGTCTTAAACGCCTTATCACCAAAGTACGATTGAACCTCCTCAACAACCTGATTCGATAGTGAAGTACGCGAGTCATACATGGTCATAAGCACACCATAGGTGTCTAAGCCCTTGTTCAGCCGTGATTTGACCATCTTCATTGACTCAAGCAGCTTCGTAACGCCCTCGAGTGCGTAATATTCGCACTGGATCGGAATCAAAACGCTGTCTGCTGCGGTCAAAGCGTTGATAGTAAGCAGGCCGAGCGAAGGAGGACAGTCAATGAAAATAAAGTCAAACTCGTCCTGAATCGGCTCAAGCAAATCTTTGAGGCGGGTTTCACGAGCAATTGCGCTTACGAGCTCAATTTCCGCGCCTGCAAGTTGAATTGTAGCCGGAATAACGAATACCTTTTTACAATTTGTATCAAGAACAAGCGATTCTGCCGGCACATCATTCAACAATGCATCATAGATGCAGTGATCAAGGTCTTCTTTTTCAATTCCGAATCCACTGGTGCTGTTTCCCTGCGGATCAAAATCGACAATCAGTGTCTTACGACCCTGCTCACCCAGTGCTGCTGCAAGGTTTACAGCCGTCGTTGACTTACCGACGCCGCCTTTTTGATTGATGATTGCAATGATACGCGTGTCTTTTGCGCTCTTAGAACGCTTAACGTCGCGAAATCCCACGGTCCCTCCTGGTGTGTATTAAAGCTGTCAAACGGAGGATGTTTCACGTGAAACATTCCGAATCGATATCAACCGCCATGCTTCACGTGAAACACTGCAAGTTGTTAGTATCCATTATGTTTCACGTGAAACATCTAGGCAAGCGGATTCTTCTTTGCCACGCCATTTGCACGAGGCAATGAGACAGATGCTGGATGACTCTTCTTAAGAACAATGAACTCCCTGTGACCCAAGCCTTCAGGCAAATCAATTGCGTCATTCAGAAGCAAAGTGAAGCCGCAAATCTTAGCTGCTGACATGCCGGAAGCAAGCTCCTCATCCGAAGGATTGCCCTTGGTTATAACAAATAGCCCTCCATCCTTCAGATACGGAGCCGCATACTCAACAAGAATCGGTAGAGGGGCCAGTGCGCGGGCGGTTACAACAGAGAACTGCTTCTTATGGCTCCGAGCATATTCTTCAAGACGATCATGAACCGCATGGGCATGTTTCAATCCAAGAGCATGGACAAAGGAATTTACCGCATCAACCTTCTTGCCAACAGAGTCAATATAAGTAGCTTTACGATGCGTGGTTATGGTTAATGGAATACCAGGGAAGCCCGCACCTGTTCCCATATCGAGCAAAGCTCCCTCAGGAGCCTTGTTGATATAGGGGAGCAAAACAAGTGAGTCGAGGATATGAAGTACTGCAGCATCTTCTACGTTAAGAATACGGGTGAGATTGGTTGTCTTATTTGTTTCTAGAACCAAATCCAAATGCTGAATACATTTCCTCAGCTCAACATCAGTTACGCTCAAGGAATACTCTTTGCAATAGAAAGCTAGACGACTCAACATCTTGTCAGCTTGCTGATCAGTAAGTACTAACAACGAAAGCTCCTTTCTGACAAAAATCAGCGTATCGAGAACTTTTGACAAAAAAAGGGGACGTGGAAACCACGTCCCCTTAGCATAAACTCGAGTAGATTATCGAGCAACAATCACCACATGGCGATCAGGGTCAGAACCCTCAGAATGAGTATCGACGGCATCATTGCCACGAAGTGCAATGTGAACCAGTCGACGCTCGTAGGCATTCATGGGCGGAAGCGAAACACTCTTATGAGTGCGAATGGCACGCTCGGCAGCAGACTGAGCCATGGAGGCAACCTTGTCCTGACGGCGGCTCTTGTATCCCTCGACGTCCACTACAACCGGATACCTAAAGCCAAGTTTGCGGCTCACCAGCAAAGAGAACATAACCTGAAGGGCATCAAGGGTGCGACCATGACGGCCAATGAGAACAGCAAGGTCGGGAGCCGTTACATCCAAAATCAGCTCACCTTCGTCGCCCTCATACTCATCGATAGGAGAGTTGGCGGCATCGAAGTGCGAAAGGATGGAACGCAGGATGGAAATAGCAACATCGGCAATGGTGTCGAGCTCCTCATCGGTCAGCTCTTCACCAGCCTTGTAGCGCTGTGCAATCACGGGATAATCGCCCGCGACCTGCGGGGCAACCTCCTCAAGCATATCCTCGATGATCTCTTCAGACATAACGTACTCCAAAAGTTAGGTACCTAAATAAGATTGATATCCCACTACTTCTTCTTGTGCGGGCGCGGCTTCTTCTCTCGACGAGTGACCTCAACCTGCAGCGGAGCGTTCTTAAGACGCTCCTCCTCATCGGCCTTCGCCTTGTCGATGACCTTCTGCGTCACAAAAATCTGCTGGATAACCTGCCAAGCAGACGAGACGTCGTAGTACAGCAGAACACCAACGGGAAGGCTCCAGCCCATCCAAAGCATCATGACCGTCATGACAACGGCCATCATACGCATGCTCTGAGCCTGCTGGCCGGTCTGGTTGCGCGACATATAGAGCTGCGGAATCAGGGTCAGAACGGCGAACAGGATCAGGCAAACCAGCGCAGGCAGTGCAACCATAAAGCCATCGGCAAAGGAAGCATTCGGCGTGGTGGTCAGGTCGGGCAGGATGTTGAAGAACGAGAACGTGCCGTCGTTAAAGTACTGCGGCAGGTTGCGCAGCAATGTAAACAGGGCGAACAGGATAGGCATCTGAATCAGCAGCGGCAGACAGCCAGCCATGGGGTTGAACTTGTTCTCGCTGTAGAACTTCTGCATCTCCTCGGCCTGACGCTGGGGATCGTCGGCATAGCGCTCCTGGATCTCGAGCATCTTGGGCTGCAGCACCTGCATGCGAGCCGTCGACTTGGTCGACTTGAGCATGAGCGGCGTCAGCAGCAGACGGATGATGACCACCAGGATGATGATGGACAGGCCCCAGTCGACCGCAAAGGTCTGGATGAGCTTGAGCAGCTCGAAAAGGATGTTAACGATCCAATCCCACATGTAAGTTTTCCTCCGATAGCGAGTGCCCGCTAGGGCACAGGGTCATAACCGCCGACGTGCAGGGGATTGCAACGAGCGATGCGCCTCACGGCAAGCCAGCAGCCTCTCAAAACACCGTGCTTCTCAATCGCCTGGATGGCGTATTGCGAGCACGTTGGGTAATAAATGCAGGCGTCAGGCAATAAGGGCGAAATAACCTGTTGATATATGCGAATAGGAGCGATGGCAACACGTCGCAAAACGTGATTGCTCATCGCTCCTCCTCGGCAACGCCGGCGCGCTTCATAAGCGAACGCAACGCCTTGTCCATCTCCTGCGGCGAGGAAACCCTCGTCTTGGGAGTTGCAAACAAGATGATGTCATAACCCGCAACGGGAAATCCGCAGCTGCGGGCGGCCTCGCGCATCACACGCTTAGATCGGTTGCGCACGACGGCACAACCGAGTCGCTTAGCACCAACGAAGGCGACCCTTCCGGAGTCGCCTTCGCCAACCGATTCACATATGGTCATTCGAATCAGAGGGTGATTGAAACGACGCCCCTGACTGAACACATGCTCGAAATCTTGCCGAGACTTAATAGTCTTCATGCGAGATGTGTGTATCGCTGCTAGACAGTGAGACGCTTGCGGCCCTTGGCGCGACGACGGGCGAGCACGGCACGACCACCCTTAGTGGCCATACGGGCACGGAAGCCATGGGTCTTGGCACGCTTACGCTTATTAGGCTGATACGTACGCTTCATCTTAAGTTCCTCCTGCTGCATTTCGAGTGTCCGCGGGGACGCGGACGCAGATATAGACACGTGAGCTTGAAGATTGTAGGGAAATCAATGTTCAAATGTCAAGAAATCAAAGGTAAAAGGTTGCGCAGTTCACACGGTTCCCCCATAAGCACAACCGAAATTTGCGCCTCATGGCAACCTTTCACGATATTTCATCGAGTTTTCAACAGGTCATGTTGGCAATGTTGAGAACTTTTCGCCCGTTTTCCAAAGTTTTCAACAAGTTTTGAAAAGTTGTCGAAAGATGAGAAACGTTGCACGGTGAGCTACTATTTGTTCGAAACCTTTTGAAAGATTGCGAGCGGCATGTCTGACGACTTTTACACCATGGTCGATTCCGGAGACCCGGCACCCGACAACGAGCACATCACCGGCGTGCGCGAAGAGCGTGCGGAAGGCGAGCAGACGACCACGCAGGCGCCAAAAGCCATGTACGCCGCGCGCATCGCCGTCTATGACGACATGCTGTCGACACCGCGGGTGATCGTCATTGATCCGCAAGATGTCCGCACGTATTTGGAAGAGACGACCAACACCGTCTACCAGTGCATGAAAGAACAAGGTGGCCATATCTCGCTCATGGTCATCCGCGAGATTGTCGAAAACTTTATCCACGCACACTTTGCCGAGCCCATCATCTCGATTCTGGACGGCGGAGACACCATCCGCTTTGCTGACCAAGGACCCGGCATCGACGACAAGGAACGTGCTTTCGACTTTGGCGTTACCAGCGCAAACAGCAAGATGAAGCGCTATATCCGTGGAACCGGAGCAGGGTTTCCCATGGTGCAGGAGTATTTGGAAAACGCCGGCGGTGCCGTATCCATCGAGGACAACATGGGCAACGGCACCGTGGTTACGGTAAGCCTGGACCCTAAACGCGTGCAGGAAATCGAGCGCGCCGGCGGACGCGGTGCTGCCGTGCGGCCCGAGACGGAGCAGCCCACATATCCCCTGCCGGGAGCTTTTGCGCAGCAGCCCATGGCAACGCAGCAGATGCAGCCCCCCGTGGGGCAGATGCAGCATCCCGGAATGCTTCCTACACAAGAGCCCCAGGCGACATCGATGTCGATGCCGCCAAACATGCCAGAGACCGTGCCGCTGGCGGATCAGGATGCAGCAGCAATGCAGCAGGCGACGGGGGCACCGGGTGGCCAGCAAATGGGCTATCAGCCGTACCAACAGGGATATCCATATCAGCAGATGCCGCCACTGGGGTATGGCCAGCAGTTCCCGCAGCAGTACCAGCAGGGATATCAGCAGCCGTACCAGCAGATGCCGCAGCAGCAGTACAGCCCTTGGGCCCAGCAGATGCCTCCGCAGCCTTACCAACAGTGGCCTCAAAGTTTTCAACAGCAAATGCCACCGATGCAGAGTTCTCAACAACCAGCAGCTCAAATGATGTATCCTAATGCAGCAAATCAGTATGCGCAGCCACAACCGGACGTGTTCGTAAGCGACCGCGGCAACGCCGCGCTGGGCTATCTGGCGCAAAATCAAGCGTGCGGTGCAACCGATCTGGCGAGGGCGTTTGGAAACTCGGCCCCCACTTGGTCACGCACGCTCAATGACTTGGCGCAGGCCGGCTTGGTCATCAAGCATGGCCAGAAATACCATCTGACCGAACTCGGCGCCGCTCGCGTGCGAGCTCAGAGCTAAAGAACGGGAGAGACAGTGGACGAGGAAGCAAGCATCATCCTGGGGGATGCCATCGCCTTTTGCCAGCGCGACGGCCAAGATGCACGCCTCATCAACATGCTGGGGCAATCGCGCGCCATAAGCCTGACCGAAGATACGCTCACGATCGAGGCCCCCTCGCGCTTTGCCATCGCGCAGCTCAAAAAGCATCAGCCGACTATTGAGGCCTATCTGGAAGAAATCGCCTTTGCACCGATTGCACTCGACATCGTGGCACCGCAAGGCGCCGCGACGGAATCCGCTGCCGCGACGGCGCCGACCACGGCTCCCGCTGCTTCCCCGGCGGCGCCGGCCTCCGCAGGCGACGTGCCGACAATCGAGCACCAGCGCAGCGATGTTTCCCGTGAAACCATGGCACCGTTGCCGGCCGCGGCGGCGACGTCAACGAACGCACCCGTCACGCACATGCCCATCGCTCACGACGCAGCGGCGGGCGCGGATTCGGGCATTGCAATCAAGAACACGCTCTCGGCCGATGATTTTCGTCGCATGATGAACCAGATGAAGGGCGGAGCGCCGACTAAATCCACGCAAGCTGCGACCCCCGCCTCATCCATGCCAGCACCGACCGTGCCGGCCGAGCAGAATATGGATGGAGCCCCGCTCGCCGCGAACTCAAAATTTACCTTTGAGAACTTTGTCTACGGCCCCGAGAACAGCCATGCCTATCGCTCGGCACTCAAGTTTGCCGCCCTCGCGGACGAGCGCGGCACGTGCACATCACTGTTCATCTACGGCAAATCGGGCCTGGGCAAGACGCACCTGCTGCTTGCCATCAAAAACGAGCTCGCCGAGAAGTCGCCCGAGATCAAGGTCAAGTATGCCAACTCCCAGGCATATCTGGACGACCTGATGACCGAGTTCGACCGCCAAAAGAAGAGCAACGCCCCCATCATGCAGGCGTACCACGGTGTGGACGTGCTCATCATCGATGACATCCAAAACATCATCGGCAAGCGCGCGAGCGTGGACTACTTTTTCCAGCTCATGGACGAGTTCATCCGCAACAACAAGAAGGTCGTCATCGCGGCAGACCGCGCCCCCAAGGACCTGAGCATGGACGAACGCCTGACCAGCCGCTTTAACGCCGGTATGCTCTGCCTGGTCGCAGAGCCCAGCTACGAGATGAAATACAAGATCTTGCAGCGCTATTACGAGAACACCATCGTCGCCGCTCCCGAGGCAGGCGACGACTCGCTGCTGGCGGCCTATGGGGGCGACGGCGGGCACCTGACCGACGAGCACTTTAAACACATGGCCGAGGTCTCGGGCACCAACATCCGCGAACTCGAGAGCTTCTGCGAGCGCTGTGCCGGCGAGGCGGGGGACCGCGAGCGCGAGGGCGGGGAGCTCACCTTTGACGATATCGACGCCATCGCCAGCCAGTACTTCGACACATCGGCCAAAAAGATCAACGTCCAGACGGTTCAGTCCGTCATCGAAGAGCAGTACGGCGTGACGCACGAGGAGCTCATCGGCCCGCGTCGCAACGCCAATATCACCAAAGCACGCCATATCGCTATCTACCTGGCCATCGAGATGTGCGAGATGACGACCACGGCGGTGGGCGCCGAATTTGGCAACCGCAACCACTCGACCGTCAGCACGAGCTACAAAAAGGTCCAGAAGATGATCCAGGAAGACCGCACCGTCACCGAAGACCTCAAGTCGCTGCGCGATAAAATTACACTGCGCTCGTAGGGAAATAGAGACACCTGTTGAAAACTTGTCGAAACCACGGGCATAAGGTGTCTAAAACCCAACCCGCGGTGATGAAAAGTTTTGCGCAGGTTTTGAACGTGGAAAACCACCCCCGTTGCACACAGGTTGCTGTCGATTCTCTTTCTGGGTCTGACCTGCGTCTTTGGGAGTAATCAACAGTTTCGTCAGTGCTATTACTATTATTAAGATATTTATATCTATAGAAAGGTATTAAAAGATGAAGTTCACCGTCAGCCAGAGCTCGCTCACACAAGCCATCGGCGTCGTTATGAAGGGTGTCGCTTCGGCATCCACCCTTCCCATCCTGTCGGGCGTGCTCGTCAAGGCGCAAGACGGCATCTTGGAATTCCAGACCTCTAACTACACTATCTCGATCCGTCATCGCATCGCGGCGCATGTCGAAGAAGAGGGCGAGATGGTTATCCCCTGTAAGATGCTCTCCAATATCACCAAGACCCTCCCCGATGCCCCGGTCACCTTTGAGCTGTCCGAGCGCCAGGTGCTGATTGGTTGCGAGAAGAGCTCTTTTAGGCTGAACACGCTCGATGCCAATGACTTCCCCGAGTTTCCGGCCTATGCCATCGAGAGTGCCGTGGAGCTGCCGACCGATATCTTGTCCGAAATGGTCGGCCGCGTGTGGCGCGTCACCTCGACCGACAAGGCCCGCCCCATCCTGGGTGGCGTGCACATGAAGGTCGAGAACAACACCGTGCGCCTGGTGGCGACCGATTCCTTCCGCTTGGCCGTGTGCGATACGCAGGTCGAGACCTCGACCCTCGAGGGTTCCTTTGAGCTCAACGTTCCGGCTGACGCCTTTAACGACGCACTGAACATCATGGCCAGCCAGGCGACCATCATGATCGGGGCTACCGACACGCAGGTCGTCTTTGAGGCCGGCAACACCACCTATGTGTCGCGCCGCATCGAGGGCGTGTACCCCAATTACAAGCAGCTTATCCCCGATTCGTGCGTGACGAGCGTCAAGATTGACGTCACCGCCTTTAACGCCGCCCTCAAGCGCGTGGCCGTTATCGCGAGCGCCAACCCCGCCGTCAAGTTCGAGATTGATGTCGAGAACGGGCAGATGGGCCTGTCCTCCATTTCCAATGACCAGGACCTTGCGCAGGAGACGATCGATGTCGAGGCCGAGGGCGAGTCGGGCACCATCGCCTTCAACTACCACTACATCTTCGGCTGTCTCAATGCCCTGTCCAAGGAGAAGGAGATCACGCTGGAGCTCAAGAGCTACTCGCAAGCGGGCATCTTCAAGTCCTACGACAAGATCAACTACCTGTACCTGGTCATGCCGGTCCGCATCTAGCGCTGCGCTATGACCATGTTCGCCCGCGATCTTTCCGTCGCGCACTACCGCAGCTTCGATAGCTATCGCCTTGCCTTGGACGAGGGCGTGACGATACTTGCGGGACCCAACGCGGCGGGAAAGACCAATCTCATAGAGGCGCTGCAGCTGCTGACGAGCGGCGCCTCGTTTAGGCATCCGACCGCAGCCGAGCTCGTCCATGACGGCGCGGGCTCGTGCAAGATCGAGCTGAGGCTCGAGGGCGACGGCCGCGTACTTGATATGGGATTGAGCGCGGAGGACGGTAAGCGCTCGTTTAGCCGCAACGGCAAGAGATGCTCTGCCGCCGGTGTGCGCGGCGTTCTGCCGAGTGTGCTGTTTTGCCCCGACCATCTGGACATGGTTAAGCGAGGCACCAGTGTGCGCCGCGCCGCCCTCGATGACTTTGGCATGCAGCTGAGCGCACGCTATGCCGATCTTGCGAGCGCCTATGGGCGCTGCGTGACCCAGCGTAACGCCTTGCTCAAGGAGACCTGGTGCTGCCGCGAGATGCTCGGCGCGTGGAACGATTCGATTGCCCGCGCGGGCTCGGCCCTGCTCGTGCACCGGTTGGCCCTGCTCGACCGGCTGGCGGGCCATGTGCGTACTGCCTACGGGCAAGTGGCGTCCGGTGAAGCCGCCAACGTGTCCTATGCGTCCACGCTGGGGGATTTGCCCCAGGTCGAGGATCGCGAAGAGCTGAAGGGCTGGGCGTACGAGCGCATGCTGGCCGCCCTTGATGAGCACGCCGACGAGGAAATTCGCCGCGGCGTGACGTTGGTGGGACCGCATCGCGATGAGATTGAGTTTACCGTGGCGGGTCGCTCCGCTCGTTCATTTGCCAGCCAAGGACAGCAGCGAACGTTGGTACTGTCCTGGAAGGTGGCCGAGGTGGCCGTGGCTCGCGATATCCTGGGCACCGCCCCATTGCTGCTTTTGGACGACGTGATGAGCGAACTCGACGGCGAACGCCGCGGTGCTTTCCTGCGGCTGATCGGCGATGATATCCAGACGGTCATAACCACGACCAACTTGGGGTACTTTACCGATGACCTGCTTGATCGAGCCAAGGTGGTGGGCATGGGTGAGACGTGCTAATTACGAGCGCGAGAGCGAAACGGTTGCCTTCAGTGGATTTTTGAACGCAGAGCGTCAGCGCATCCTGGCGGCCGCGACGCCTGAGCGCCGCGCGCAGATGGAGGCTGCAGAGGAATCTCGCGCGGTCTATCGCGCGTGGAACGCGGTGTGCTCGGGCACGCGCGAGGGGCGGCATGTGACGGGCCTGCGCTACCTGCCCGAGTCCAATGAGCTGCTGGTATATCTCGACTCGCCCTCGTGGACGCAGGAAATGACGCTGTTGCGCGAGATCATCCGCGCGCGTATGGAGCGCGCCGGTGCGCATGTGGACGGCCTGGCGTTCAAAACCACCGCGCCCGGTCACACGCCGCCCGCCGCCAAGGCGCGCCTGCGCCCGGCGACGACCGAGCGCCCGCCGGCCACGCACGCCGACCAAAGAAAGCCCGAGCGCACCGAGATTGAGCGCCAAGTGGCGCCCATCGAAGACCAAAAACTGCGCGAGGCCCTCGAGAACGCCATGAGAGCCAGTGCCGAGTGGGCCAAGGGCGTGCAAAGCAAAAAAGAGCCTTAAATCGCATCTGGTGGCCTTGTAGAGCCAAATACCCTCGTTCCCGAGGGTATTTTTTTACGATAAACTAATAAGGCTGTACACATTTTCTTGACTGAAGGAGGACGTGTGGCAAACGAAAACGATTACGATGGCGGCGAGATTAAGATTCTCGAAGGTCTCGAGGCCGTTCGTAAGCGCCCGGGCATGTATATCGGCTCGACGAGCGCCAGCGGTCTGCATCACCTGGTGTGGGAGATCGTTGACAACTCCGTCGACGAGGCCATGGCCGGTTTCTGCACCGAGATCCAGGTGACGGTCCACGCCGACAACTCCATCACGGTCGTCGACAACGGGCGCGGCATCCCCGTCGACGAGCACCCTGTTAAAAAGATCCCGACGCTCGAGGTCGTCATGACGATCTTGCACGCCGGCGGTAAGTTCGATAACTCGGCCTATAAGGTTTCGGGCGGCCTGCACGGCGTTGGCATCTCCGTCGTCAACGCACTGTCCAAGCGCGTGGTTGTTCAGGTTCGTCGCGACGGCAACACCTACGAGATGGAGTTCTCGCGTGGCAAGACCGTCAAGAAGATGGAGGTCGTGGGCACCTCGGATTCGACGGGCACCACCGTCACCTTCTGGCCCGACGACGAGATCTTCGAGACCTGCATCTACGATTTCGATACGCTGCACAACCGTCTGCAGGAGACGGCGTTCCTCAATAAGAACCTCAAAATCGTGCTGACCGACGAGCGCGAGGCGACTCCCCACGTGGAGGAGTTTTGCTACGAGGGCGGCATCATCGACTTCGTCAAGTTCCTCAACGAGGGCAAGGACGTCCCCGAGGCCTTTAAGGAGCCCATCTACATCGAGGGCAAATCGGACCCGGACGCGCCTGTGGCCAAGATGGGCGAGGTCGAGGTTTCCCTGCAGTGGAATAGCGGCTACGGCGAGAACGTCATGTCGTTTGCCAACGACATCTACACCCCCGAAGGCGGCATGCACCTTGAGGGCTTCCGTACCGCGCTCACCCGCGTGATCAACGATTACGCGCGCAAGCAGAACCTGCTCAAGGAAAAAGACGCCAACCTGACCGGCGACGATGTGCGCGAGGGCCTTTCGGCCGTTATCTCGGTCAAGCTGCCCGATCCGCAGTTTGAGGGCCAGACCAAGGCAAAGCTCGGCAGCTCCTATATGCGAGCGCTCACGCTCAAGATTGTGACCGACGGCCTCGCCGATTACTTGGAGGAGCATCCCAAGCCCGCTCGCGAGATCGTCAAGAAGGCGCAGCAGGCCTGCAAGGCGCGCAATGCCGCCCGCAAGGCGCGCGAGGCGACCCGCCGCAAGAGCCTGCTCGAGACGGCGTCCCTGCCCGGTAAGCTCGCTGACTGCTCGGTGCGCGATGCCGAGCTGACCGAGCTCTTCATCGTAGAGGGCGACTCGGCAGGCGGTTCGGCCAAGGACGGCCGTCGCCGAGACATCCAGGCGATTCTGCCCCTGCGCGGCAAGATTTTGAACGTCGAACGCGTTGGTGACCATCGAGCGTTCTCGAGTGACACCATCCAGTCGCTGATTACCGCGATCGGCTGCGGCGTCACGACGAGTGCCGGCGACGGCGGCGACTTCGATATCACCAAGGCGCGCTACCACAAGATCATCATCATGACCGATGCAGACGTCGACGGTGCGCATATCCGCATCCTGCTGCTGACGTTCTTCTACAAGTACATGCGTCCGCTGATCGATGCCGGCTACGTCTATGTTGCCTGCCCGCCCATCTTTGGCATTAAGGTGCGCAACAAGATCCACTACGTGTATCCCAACGGCCGCCAGCCCGAAGACGAGATCCTGCGCGACACCATCCAGAGTCTGGGCCTGAACCCCGACGATAACGACGAGGACGGCAAGGCCAAGGACGGCAAGATCACCAAAAAGCGCAAGGGCTATACCGTCCAGCGCTACAAGGGCCTGGGCGAGATGGACCCCAAGCAGCTTGCCTCGACGACGATGGACCCCAAGACCCGCATCCTGCAGCGTGTGTCGATCGAGGACGCCGTGGTGGCGGACCGCGCCGTGCGCGAGCTGATGGGTTCCGAGGTCGGCTATCGCCGCGAGTACATCGAGAAGCATGCACATGATGCACGATTCTTAGATGCCTAACCTGTTCGGCTTTCCCAGCCACCGCACCTTCGCCCTCAATCGTCGGTCGCGTACCCAAGTACGTTTCCCTCCTCTTTCGGGCGAATCTGCGGCACCTGGAAAAGCCGTCTCCGCGGTAGGGAACTAATTAGACCACGCAAACCATGAGGAGGTAACGTGGCAGACGATATCAACAATAACGAGGGTATGGACGAGGCCGGCGATGCCGGTATGCCCGACGATCTGAAGCGCCTGCTTGCCCGTGCTGAGCAGGGCGAGGACGGCGACCCGGACGCCTATAACCCCGATGCCGATGATGATGAGGAAGAAGACGACGCCGAGCTCGAGGAGAGCTTTGGCGAAGTCGACCGTGGCGCCTCGGCCGGCGAGGATATCAACGGCGGCCAGCTCCAGATTTCGGAGTTTGGCCGCGAGATGAAGCAGTCGTTCATCGAGTATTCGATGTCGGTCATCACGGCGCGCGCCCTGCCGGACGTGCGCGACGGCTTAAAGCCGGTGCACCGCCGCATCCTGTACGCGATGAACGAGAGCGGCATCTACCCCAACCGCCCGCACAAGAAGTCAGCTTGGACGGTCGGCGAAGTTATCGGTAAGTACCACCCGCATGGCGATTCCGCGGTCTACGAGGCCATGGTCCGCCTGGCGCAGTGGTTCTCCATGCGCACGCCGCTCATCGACGGTCACGGTAACTTCGGTAACATCGACGGCGACGGCGCGGCGGCCATGCGTTACACCGAGAGCCGCTTGGCAAAGCCCGCCATGGAACTGCTGCGTGACTTGCAGAAGGATACCGTCGACTGGCAGCCCAACTACGACGAATCGCTCGCCGAGCCCGTGGCGCTGCCTGCGCGCTTCCCCAACCTGCTGGTCAACGGCAGCCAGGGCATCGCCGTCGGCATGGCCACCAACATCGCTCCGCATAACCTCACCGAGGCGATCGAGGCCACCTGCTACCTGATCGACAACCCCGACGCCACCGTCGACGAGCTCATGCAGATCATGCCCGGTCCGGACTTCCCCACCGGTGCCATCATCATGGGTAGCGCCGGCATTAGGCAGAGCTACGAGACCGGCCGCGGCTCCATTACCGTGCGCGCCAAGGCCCACGTGGAATCCACCAAGACCGGCCGCAGCCGCCTGGTCTTTACCGAGATTCCCTACATGGTCAACAAGGGCACCCTGCAGGAGAAAATCGCCCAGCTCGTCAATGACAAGCGCATCGAGGGTATCTCGGATATGCGCGATGAATCCAACCAGAAGGGTATCCGTCTGGTCATCGAGCTCAAGAAGGGCGTTATCCCTCAGGTCGTGCTCAACAACCTGTACAAGTACACCTCGCTGCAGACGACCTTTGGTGCCAACAACCTGGCGCTTGTCAACGGCGTCCCCAAATGCCTGAGCCTGCGCGAGATGCTGCAGCACTACATCGACCACCAGGTCGACGTCGTCACCCGCCGCACCCGCTTTGACCTCAAGAAGGCACAGGCGCGTGCCCATATCCTCGAGGGCTACCTGATGGCTCTCGACCATATCGACGAGGTCATCAGCATCATCCGCTCCTCGCAGACCGACTCTGAGGCCAGCAGCCGCCTGATCGAGCGTTTTGGCTTTACGCCCGAGCAGACCACGGCCATCCTCGAGATGAAGCTGCGCCGCCTGACCGGCCTGGAGCGTGACAAGATTCAGGAAGAGCTGGACGGCTTGCGCCGCGCCATCGCCTACTACGAGGACCTGTTGGCGCACGAGGAGAAAATCCTGGGCGTCATCAAGGAAGAGATGCGCGAGATTTCCAAGAAGTTCGGCGACAAGCGCCGCACTGAGATCAGCCATGTCGAGAAGGACCTGGACGTCGAAGATCTGATTGCCGACGAGGACATGGTCGTGACCATCACCCACACCGGCTACGTCAAGCGCATCCCGGTGGCCGCCTATCGCGCCCAAAAGCGTGGCGGCAAGGGCGTGTCGGGCGTCAACCTTAAAGAGGACGACGTTATCGACGAGATGTTTATCGCATCCACACACGAGTACGTGCTGTTCTTCTCGAGCAAGGGCAAGGTCTATCGACTGAAGGTGCACGAGCTGCCGGTTGGCACGCGCCAGGCGCGCGGCACCGCGATCGTCAACCTGCTGCCTTTCGAGGAGGGCGAGAAGATCGCGAGCGTCATCAGCTGCCGCGAGTTCCCCGCCGACGAGTACCTGATGTTTGCCACCAAGAGTGGCATGGTCAAGAAGACCGTGATGAGCGCCTACGACCGTAGCCGCCGCGACGGCCTGATCGCCATCAACCTGAGGGACGACGACGCGCTGCTCGCTGTGCGTCGCGTGCGCGAGGGTGACAAGATCATCATGGCAACCACCGCGGGCAAGGCGATTATGTTCCCCGAGGACCAGGTGCGCGCCACTGGTCGCGATACCAGCGGTGTCCGCGGCATTGGCATGAAGGAAGGCGTGAGCGTTCTTGGTATGGAGATTACCAACGGTAACGGCGACTTGTTTGTCATTACCGAGCGCGGTTACGGCAAACGCACGCCGGTCTCGGATTACCCGGAGCAGAACCGCGGCGGTCAGGGTGTCTACACCATCCAGATGACCGAGCGCAAGGGTAACCTCGCAGCCATGAAGACGGTGGGCCCGCAGCATGAGCTGTTCATCGTGACGGAAGGCGCGACGGTCATTCGCGTCAAGACCGACGAGATCAGCCAAACCGGTCGCGCCACCCAGGGCGTCAAGATGATGACCGTCGACGATAACGACCGCATCTGCGCCGTAGCCCGCATGACAGCCGCCAAAGAGAAGCCCGAAGGCGAAGCCACAGAAGACGGCTCTGCCCCTGAAGAAACCCCTGTCGATCTAGGCGACGGCGACGACATGCCAGAAGATCTCCTCGACGAGTAAGAGGAACTAGCTGATAGAAAATATCAGACCCCATATATCGGCGGTCGGCGCACTGCGCGCCGACCGCTTTTTTGAAAATCTTTGAACCTCACGCCGGGCAGCCGGGGCCGACACCCCACCCAAAGTTTTTCAAAAAAGTTGTTGACGCGCGCGTAACGACTCGTCTAATATATCCCTTGCGCGATGGACCTGTAGCTCAGTTGGTTAGAGCGTCCGGCTGATAACCGGGAGGTCACA
>CAJKZO010000007.1:0-31441 GCA_905204365.1 uncultured Collinsella sp. | reverse complement strand
AAGGTTGCCGTGCGTCGACGCATTGTTAACCGCTTTTGATTGGAGAAGGCCATGAGGCGCTGTCGCTCGGCTCCATCCCATCGATGGGAGGATGATGTCGCTTGAATAGAAATCTAATGCGGCACGAGTTGTCCAAGATATTTGGCAATCCTATATTTGCGTTGACCCTTATGGTTGCAACTGCAATTTCGATGGCGGCTGCCATTGAGGCATGGTGGACGCTCGAGACTGAGCGCAAGCAGCTGTTATCGCTTGGCTATGGCGTTGGTTTGCAAGCCCAGGCATACCTCGGCCAAACGCGTGAAAGTAGCTTCGGTAACTGGATCGTTGTGAGTGCAAATGCACCGCTATCGGCATCAGTGTTTTTCTATGCGCTGCCGTTGCTTGCCATGTTGGCCGGGTCGTGGTCATGCCTGTCCGAGCGTTTGAGCGGTTACGAGGCGCAGGTCTGCACGCGTGTTTCTAGAAATGCATATGTGAACGTGAAGATGCTGTCTGCTTTCCTCTCCGCGTTTGCGGTCACGGCTATTCCTCTACTCGCGAACTTCCTGATTGTCTCCATGCTGTTTCCCGCGTATCTCCCCCGGGTCGACGAATCGACTTACGTCGGGCTCTATCTGCATAGCTATTTTTCTGGCCTGTTTTATTCCCGGCCTCTGTTATACGTGCTGGTTTATACGCTGTTCGATGCGGTGGCGCTGGGGGTTCTATCCATGGCCGTGACTGGTCTGTCGGTTGTGTTTCGCAGCAGAATCAAGGCGATGGTCGTTCCATATCTGATTATGGTTGCATGGCACTTTGTTAACGATTGGATTTTTAGCGTCCTTTCATGCGTCGGCTTTAACTGCAACATTCTTAACAGCATCAGGTCGGAATCACTAAATAACTGGCCCGACATTCGAGCAGGGTTTGCAGAAATCATTTTGCTGTTCGTCTTTTCTTTGATTTCCGCGAGATTCTTAAAAAGACGCGAGGTGGTCTGATGCTGTTTAGGCTGGTCGCCGCGGACCTGAGGACCGTTTTGAAGAAGAACGTCCTTACTTTTATTGCGATTGCGGCAGTGACCGTTGCGAACTTGGTGTACGCCTACGGCTTGTCTTCTGTGTATGGGGTTCGGACGAATGCCTTGGGGTTTGCTGATAATCTCGCGCTCGTGTTTGCCGGATCCGCTCCGTTTGAGCCTAGGCCCGGGCTCATGTTTGTGCCTCCGTTAGGATGGCTATTTGTCATTCTGCTTATTCTCTATACAACACTCGATTATCCGACCGAATCGTTGCACGGGTTTGGTTTGCAAGCGCTTGTTCGATGCCGGTCAAGAACCCTTTGGTGGGTCTCGCGTTTTATCTTGGTGGCGGCGGTAACGGCATTTTCGCTGCTCGTGGTGGTTTGCTCTGTTGTGATTTGGAGCTTGATGGTGAGCGCCTCGTTCTGCGCGGTCGTCCATGGTGAGTCGCTTCAGCTGGCTAATTTGGCGCCGTGGTTTCTCAAAGCTGGCGAGGCGGATGCGCTGCCGTTTTTCACAGGTCTCTTTTTTGCTTTCGAGGCGCTTGCGTTTGCGCAGGCAGCGGTTGGCTTTGTACTTGGGCCGTCGGTCTCGTTTGTGGTTTTAATGAGCTACCTGATCTGTTCGGCATTTGCGCGGCATTGGGTGCTGTTAGGCAACGCCCTAATGCTGTTGCGCTGGGGCGGAATTGTCAAAGAGGGAATCGCGGCGGGCTCGAGCGTCTTGTTTTCAATTGTGATTATGTCGTTATGCCTATCGTTGGGCGGACTGTGGTTTCGAAGGGCCGACCTTATAGAAAAGGGGGACAAGATATGAGCGTGATCGTTAGGGGCGTATCGAAGCGCATGGGCAAAAACGATGTTCTGCGCAACGTGTCCATCGAGGTTGACCCTGGGACTGTGGTTGGGCTTCAGGGGATAAACGGTTCGGGTAAGACCATGCTTATGCGAGCGGTCTGCGGATTGATCAAGCCTACCGAAGGCGAAATCTCTATCGATGGCCAAAGGCTTGGGGCGGACATCTCGTTCCCGCCGAGTCTGGGGATGTTGATCGAGGCGCCTTCCTTTTTGGGATATCTGTCTGGCTACGACAATCTGGAGCTCATCGCTCAGATCAAGGGCGTTGCCACCCCCGAGGACATTCGCTCTGCCCTGCGGCTCGTGGGGCTCGATGCAGACGAAAAAAAGAAGTTCCGAGCATACTCGCTTGGGATGAAGCAACGTCTGGGGATAGCTGCGGCAATTATGGAAAAGCCGAAGCTACTTGTTCTCGATGAGCCAACAAATGCCCTCGACGAAGCGGGCGTTGAAATGCTCAAGCGCGTTGTGGCGATGGCGGCCTCAACGGGTCGCGAGGTTATTCTGTCCAGCCATGACGGAGAGGTGCTCGACGAGCTGGCCGATCGGGTTTACTGCATGCGCGACGGTGCCGTTGTGAAAGTTCGGGAAAGGTCGTGAGCGCGATGAAGAAAACCCTGTGGACAAGAAGGTCGGTGCTTGCTCTTTTCGGCTGTGCTGCTACCGGCCTTGCGGGCATGAGGGTGAGCGTCGTTAACGGGAACCGGACGGTCATTCCTGAGAAATATTATGCGGAGGGCGAATGGCTCTCGATGGATGGGGCGTTTCTGGGTTCGAAGGATGTGGCGACTGACGGGTATTCGTTTTGCATAGACGGGGCAGAGCTGCTCACGCCGCGCGAGTATCTCAAGCGTGCGCATGATGATTATTCAAAATATGGCATCGTGGATACGAAAACGAAATTGAAGGACGCCGACATCACGTGTGTTATCGCCGTAAAGATGCGTGTCAGGAATAAGGACAATATCGAAGGCGGAATCAAAACGTATGTTTGGCATTTGGTGCCGGAGTCTGCGCCAAACTATGACTTTGTGGTCAATACCGATCTGATAACGCAGGCAATGCCGGCTCTGGGCGGCTCTGCTGCGTTTGCTGTACAGGTTGGGGCGGAGAACGAGTTGCTCGTCCCATTCATGATGCAAAACACCAACGACTATTTCGAAGGTTACGAGACCGTCCGTTTTGAGAAGGCTTTTCCTGGGACTTATACGATGAAGATGACCGATCTGCCAGAGAGAAGGCTCTTAAGGTTTGAAGTGAAGTAACTCGAGAGCTAGGCAAAATGGGTCCATCGGTGGCACTCGCGCTCGATCCCAGGCGCCCTGGCCCGGAATGACGCGGGGCGAGGCGTCTTCGGTGTCGGCTGGCCTACCGCTTCTTCTTGTTCTTCTGCTTGCGCTGCTTGCGTTTGGTCTCCTGGGGCTTGTCGCCCTGCTTGGCTTCGGCAGCGGCCTTTTCTGCCTTCATCTTCTTGCGTTTGGTCTCGATGCGGAGTTTTTTGTTGATGCGCGCCTTGAGGAAGGGACCGAACTGCTCGGCATCGCCGCGGACGAAGGTGTCCTTAGGGATCGCCACGCCCTGGTCGGCGAACATGGCCACAAAGATGCGCTCGCCGTCGAGTACGTGGTCGAGCTTTTCAAACGGGAAGAACTGCGACTTGCCGCTCTTGCCCCAAACCATCAGGCCGTCCTCGTTGGCGGCGACGCGGCGATAGCGGCCACCCATGGACTCGTCGGCCTCGACGGCGTCGATAAAGTCGCGGGCGAGGGTGTGGTGCAGGTTTTTGCTCCACCAGGCCAAAAAGGCGCCGAATACGATCAGGACGACGCCAAACTTGATCCAGTTGCCGCCGGCCACCAGCATGCCGATACCGATGAGCGCGGCAATCGCGGCGGCGACGTACAGGGAGCCGCGACGCCTGGGCGAGGCGACCAGGCGGGCGAAGTCGGTGACCAGGTCGTTTTCGTACTGGTACTCGTTGAGGTACAGGATGCCGTCGTCGGCTGCGGCCTGCTCCTCGAGCGCGACCTCGACCTGGTCGGCTGCTTCGGAGGGGACGAGGTTGCTCTCTGCGTCTGCCATGCTCTTTGGACTCCTATCGCGGCGGGCTCGCCGTACGGGTTATTATGAATGCAGTATGCCGTGCGACCGCATGGCCGTCGCGGCAACAAGACTCAGTATACCCGGGGGAGCACCCATGGAATCGTTGTACCGAAAGTATCGCCCGCTCACCTTCGACTCCGTGGTGGGCCAGCAGCATATCGTCTCGACGCTCGAGCACGCCATCACCGAGGGGCGCCTGTCCCACGCCTACCTGTTCTGCGGACCGCGCGGCACGGGCAAGACCACCATGGCGCGTATTCTTGCCAAGGCGCTGCTCTGCCGCAATGCCGAGGCGGCGCGCGCCGAGGGTGCAAGCGGCTGCATGCCCGACGGTACTTGCGAGGAGTGCGAGCTCATCGCCGAGGGCAACCACCCGGATGTCTACGAGCTCGATGCCGCAAGCCGTACCGGCGTGGACAACGTGCGCGAGGAGATCATCAACTCCGTCAACTTTGCCCCGGTGCGCGGCAAGTACAAGATTTATATCATCGACGAGGTCCACATGCTCACGACGGCGGCGTTCAACGCGCTGCTCAAGACGCTTGAGGAGCCGCCGGCGCACGTGATCTTTGTGCTGTGCACCACCGACCCGCAAAAGATTCTGGAGACCATCCTCTCGCGCTGCCAGCGTTTCGATTTCCATCGCATCGGCAACGAGGATATTGAGCATCGCCTGGCATACGTGTGCGAGCAGGAGGGCTTCGATTACGACGACGAGGCGCTGGCTATCGTGGCGCGCCATGCCAAGGGCGGCATGCGCGACGCGTTGTCCACGCTGGAGCAGCTGAGCGTCTTTGGCAACGGTTCTGTGCATGCGGACGACGCCCGCTCGCTTTTAGGCGAGGTTTCGGACCAGATTCTGGGCGAGTTTTCCCGCGCCATTGCCGATCGCGATGTTGCCGAGCTCTATGGACTGATCCGTGCGCAGGTCGAGGAAGGAAACGACCTGCTGGAGCTGACGCGCGACCTGGTGGCGCATGTGCGTGACGTGTACGTTGCCTGCGTTGCCGGTGCCCGTGCCGAGCTGTTTGAGGGCGGCTCCGAGCAGGCCGAGGCGCTTGCTGCCGAGGCCGCTGCCTTTGGCGAGCATCCTGCCGACCGCCTGGCCCGTGTGCTGACAGTGCTCGACGATGCCGCACTGGAGATGAGGGGCGCGAGCGACGTGCGCCTGGTGCTCGAGATTGCCTGCACGCGTCTGGCACGTCCCGAGGCTGATTTAACGATTGAGGCATTGGCCGAGCGCATGGCGCGTCTGGAGGCCATGGTTGCCAACGGCGCCGTGCCGGCGAGCGTGGCTGCTGCTCAGGCCGCCGCGCCTGCAGCATCCGTACCCGCTGCTGCCCAACAGCCGACGCTCATTTCGGGCGCTCGTGCTGCCACTCCGGCGGCATCCGCCGCCCCCGCTGCTACGTCCGCGCGCCAGGGCGGTATGCCTTGGGACCGTGGTGCTGCCGCTCCGGCGACCCAGTCTGCGCCCGCGTCGACCCCCAGGCCCGCCGCGCCGGCATCTCAGCCTACGCCGGCTCCGAAGCCCCAGCCCGCCATCTCTCCGGCTCCCGCACCTGCTGCTGTGCCGGCACCTAAGCCCCAGCCCAACAATGGCGCCCAGGTTGCCGCCGCCGGTGCTGCCGAGACCCCCGCGGTCGAGGATGCCGGCGAGCTCCAGCGCAAATGGGCCGAGGTTGTCGAGCGTGTCAAGGCGCGTCAGGCTTCCTACGCAGGGCTTTTGCTCAACGCCCGCGCCACGGCCGACGACGGCTCCAGGCTCACCGTCTCGTTCCCTGCGGGCTCGACCTTTGCCATCAAGATGCTCGGCCGCGCTGACACGCAATCGGTGGTCCTGCCGACGGTCTGCGCAGTCTTCGGTCGTCGTACCGTCGACTATGTCTTGGATGGGGGTGGCACGCCGGCTCCTCAACATGAGGAGCATTCTCCATCTGCACGGGCTGCGGCATCTGCGGACCCGCAACCCGTGTCCTCGGCGGCCCCTGCATTCTCGAGCGCCAGCGCGTCGCAGCAGCAAACGGCACCGGTAGCGGCATCGACCCCGTCGGCGCCTAAGCCCGCGGCGCCCAAACCGGCTGCTCCGACACCCGCGCCCAAGCCCGCCTCACCCGCGCCCAAGTCGTCTGACCTGGGCAAAGCCCCCTGGCTACGCTCCGACAACCCCGCCGGTGCTCCTGCCACGGGTAAGCTCCCGACCGAGCCCGCACCCCGTGCGCCCGAGCGCTCGGCTGCCCCCAAGGCTCAGCCTGTCGCGCAGTCCGCGCCGTGGGAATCCGAGCAGGTGCCCTACGACGACGCCATGGCCGGCGGCTTCGCTGGCGATGCGAGCGGGGACGATTTTCCTCCGTTCGACGTGCCGGGTGCGACGCCCGCGCCCAAGTCCGCTGTAGCTGCCCCCAAAGAGGAGGACGCTCCTGCAGCTCCCTGGGAGTCCAACCCCGGCGCCGGCAGCCCCTTCGGCCACCAGGGCGCAGCCCCGAGCATCCCGCAGACCGAGGACGAGGCCAAAGACCTCATCCGCAGCGTCTTCGGTCAGGCCACCATCTTCAAACCGGTGGAGTAACCGTGCGGGCGGGTACGCTGCTCAAGAATAGATCTCTTTGCCCGGGCGCATCTGTATTTCGGACATGTGCAACGTGGTGCCGCGTATCTCGCATTCGAGCAGGCAGGTACGCGACGGTCGGCCTAGGATGCTGAGGTCGATACGATACGTCGCATGGCTGTCCGTGTACTCGACTTGCTCGGCGTTGGCGGTTGCTCCGATTGCCGAATAAACGCCTGGCTCGGCATCGACAATCTTGAAGTCCTTTATCTTGATCTTGAACTCTTGGTAGAGGGACGGGCTGTCGTAGTAAACGGTTCGGGTTCCGTCGGTGCACTCATCGGTCGCTTCCCATTTGACGATGGGCTGGTCCGAGCTGGCTATCAGCAGTTCTGCTCCAAAAGCTATGGCATGGGTGATGACAACCAGCAATGTCCAGCCGACAAAAAGATAGAGAACTAAATATGCAACGGGGTGTTTTGAGCGGATGTTTTGGAGCACGTCGGGGGCATTCATGGGGCACCTCCAAATTGCTATCTATGGCAATCAAATTATACCCTGCCGCCATGCGCGCCACCTCGAGTAGTGGCTCGGCATTTAGCCATTTAGTGGGACGCATAAAATGTCGGATTCCGGCTCTACAAGATTTAGCTTTCAATATTATGCAGATGCGAATTATTCAACTTCGCATAATCTTTGAGTGCGGCTTGCACTCCAGGACGTGTATATCGACTGAGGTAACACGTCCGCCCCGCTTGCTTGCCCCGCGCCGTGGTACGATTTTTGAGTTTGAAAGTCCCGCCGTGCTCCGGCTGCCCTTGCAGCTTGTCGCGCGGCCGCACGTAAAGGAGCCATCATGGCCGGTATGAACATGCAGCAGATGATGAAGCAGGCTCGCAAGATGCAGGAGCAGCTTGCCGCCGCGCAGGAGAACCTCAAGTCCCAGACCGTCGACGCCTCTGCCGGCGGCGGCATGGTCAAGGTGACCGTTAACGGCGAGATGGAGCTCGTCAACCTCACCATCGATCCCGATGCCCTCGATCCCGAGGACGTCGATATGCTGCAGGATATGATCATGGCTGCCGTCAACGAGGCCGTCCGCGGCGTCAACGAGCTCGCCAACAAGCAGATGGGCGCCATCACCGGCGGCCTCAACATCCCGGGCATGCCGTTCTAAGACACGCATATATATGAGTGCGAATCACAGTCTGCAAAAACTGCTCGATGAGCTGGGCCGTCTGCCGGGCATTGGTCCCAAGTCGGCCCAGCGCATCGCCTATTACCTGCTCGAGGCCGATGCCGAGGAGGCCCGCCGCCTGGCCGAGGCCATCCTGGAGGTTAAGCAGGAGGTCCACTTTTGCAGCCGTTGCTTTAACTACGCCACGGCCGACGAGTGCTCCATCTGTCAGGACCCGATGCGCGATACCACTCGTATTTGCGTGGTGGGCGAGCCGCGCGACGTCCAGGCGATTGAGCGCACGGGCAGCTTCCACGGCCTCTACCACGTATTGGGCGGCGTGATCAGTCCCATGGACAAGATTGGTCCCGAGCAGTTGCACATCCGCGAGCTGCTGGCGCGTCTGGGTCACGAGGATATCCATGAGGTCATCATCGCCACCAACCCCAACATCGAGGGCGAGACCACGGCGAGCTACCTGGCCCGTACCATCAAGCCGTTGGGCGTCGAGGTGTCGCGTCTGGCAAGCGGCCTTCCCGTGGGCGGCGACTTGGAGTATGCCGACGAGCTTACGCTTGGCCGCGCCATCGAGGCCCGTCGCGCGATTTAGGTGGCGAGCCTGCTCCTGCCGTATGTTTTCCTCGCGACGCACGGGGTAGTCATAATTTCCCCGTGCGACTGTGAGTTTGTTGTGCAACAAAGATGCTTCGTATCCGCTTATCGCATGGATGCTTCCGCTCGCATCCTTAATTTGCCCATTCGTTGCGCAACCTTTTGGGTTCGCTGATACACTCAAATATGGATTCGAATGAATGCGCCGCTTCTGAGCGGCGTGTTTTTGTTGGAGGAGAACGCATGCGGCCCGGTGGCACTCAGACAAAGCGCGGCGCCGCGGTGCGCATGCGACGCCGGCTGGGCCTGGCGCCTCGGGCGTACGCGCTGCTGTCGTGCTCGCTGGTGCTGGTCATAGCTGGCGTTTCTGCCTATGGCATGACCGTGCCGTCCATGATGCAGGCGCATGCCGCACGCGAACCGCGCGTGGGGCATGAGGTCAAAAGTGATCTGGGTACCACGACTGGATATGCTTGGGCAAGTGTGGTCGCGCATATTGTGTTTGGCACCGACGATCCGGACGGCGCCGAGGCCCCGGACAGCGAAGTCACGCTTGCCAATGGCAAAACCATCGTGCTCACCAACACCAAGATCATCGATCGGTTGTCCAACAATAGCGTGGCGGCAACGGTGAATAAGGTCGAGCAGCAGAAGGAGCAGGACGCCCAACAGTCCGGAAAGCCCGGTAGCTCGGATACTTCTGGCTCCGGCTCGGATTCATCGAGTCCGGGCGGCAGCTCTGGGTCGGGCTCCTCTACCGGAGGGGCTGGAAACGGCGGCTCGACGGGCGGCAACACTGACAACGATGCAAACTCCGGTGGCCTTTCCGCTGCTGAGGAAGAGAGCATTCACAGTTGGCTTGTGACCAAGTACAACATGCTCGGCGGCTATGTCTCTCGTGCCAATGACGTGGTCTCGACCTATAACTCTACGGGAGATCCCAGGCCGTGCGACAGCCTGGTCGGGGAGATGTTTGTCATTCGAGCCGAGTTCGGTCGTCAGACATTTTCGCCCCGGTCAAAGTGGTATCAGCAGTATGCCAATCTGTGGGGCTGTTACACCAACCTATGTCAATGGGTCGGCCATTACGGCGATGATGACGTCGCGCTCGGTAACTTCAACAATAACGTGGCGGCGCTTGCCCTATGATGACCGATCTTGCATCCACCACACCACAATCGCTCGGTCGCGATCCCATGGTCGGCCTGCGCCTGGCGCGTGTCGACGGGTTTGAGCCGGCCATTGCGCTCGGTCAGGACGAACTGCCTGCCTATCTGCGTCGTTTTACGATGCTGTTTGCCGACGATGCCACCATGCGCCGTGGCGGTATCGGCCGCGTGACGCGTGCCGTCAACGCCCAAGGCGAGGCCGTGGCACTCAAGCAGCTCATCTTGCCGACGCGCGATGAGTTTGACGACGATGCCGCTCACGAGGCGCTGGTCGCCAAGTTCAAGGCGGCGTTTCGCGAGGAATACGAATGCCATCGCGCCCTTTCGGGCCTTAAGGGCTTTCCCCGCCTCTATGGCTGGGGCGAGGTCGACGGTGTGCCTGCAATTGTCATGGAATGGGTCGAGGGCGAGACGCTTGCCCGCTTGCGTTCGCGACTTGCCGTGGACGATGCCGGACGCCTGTCGCCGCTTGTGGCGGCGCGTCTGGGTCGCGACCTGTTCGATCTGCTCTGCCGTATGAGCCTGGTGGGCGAGGGCTTTGTCCATCGCGATATCTCGCCCGCTAATATTATGGTGCGCACGGCGCGTCTACCGCTTGACCGGCAGCTTGCCGAGGGCACCTTTGACCTGTGCCTGATCGACTTTGGCTCGTCGCTGGCGCTCGAGCCTGCGTCGGCCGTGGCCGGTACCGGCGGCAAGGCGTCGTTTACGGAGCGTTATGCCACGCTGCGTCGCGCGACGGTTGCCTACGCCCCGCCCGAGATGCTCACCGACGATATTCCCGACCTGCGCGCTTTGCGTATGTCGCCGGCGATTGACGTCTATGCCGCGGCAAGCACGGTTTACGAGCTCATTGCCGGCGTCGCGCCATACGAAGCCGCGCCGAGCACTTCGGGCACCTCGGGTTCGCGCAAAAAGACGCGCGACATCGCGAGCCCCTACCGTCTCAAGATGGACACGCGGCCCGACTATCCCATTGGTGCCCATGCGCCCGGTTGTGATTTGACTCAGCTGCTTCGTCGTGAGCCCGATGTGGCGCTCGCCGCGGCCGAGCAGGCCCAGCAGCTAGGGCTTGAGCCGGATTCCGAAGAGCTACGCGATGCGCTGGCGTTTGTCGATGCCCAGCTGTTCGACGTGGTGATGGCCTGGCTGTCCAGCCATCAAAAAGATCGTCCCGAGCCGGCGGCGGTCGAGGCGGCGCTCTCGGCGTTTTGTGACCACTATGCGCAAAATGTCGGTCGTTCGCTCCGCGGCGAGCCGCTCACGCCGTGCCCCATGGATGCGTCCGGCCGCGCGGTTCGTCGCGCGCTGATGGTCGGCGCGACGGTCGTCTGTGGCGTGGTTTGGGCTGTGGTCGTGGTTTCGGCCGCGCTGCTGGCGTCGGGCGCTCGCGTGACGGCGACTTTGGGATCGCTCGTGTGGTCTGGGTCGCTACCGGGTATTATTGCCGCACTGGCGTTGGCGCTGCCCGGCATAGCCGGCGTTGCCGCGGGGGCACTTGCGCGTGATCGGCGCTCGGGGTTCCTGCAGGGTGTGCTTGCGCTTTCTGCCTGCGAGGTTCCGGTGCTGGCTGTGGCTGCATGTAGCGTATTTTCCCAACGCGCCGTGATGGGCGGCCTTGTTGCCGCTCTGGTTGCAACCTATACGCTTACGTGGTTTTTGCTTGCGATGGGCTTTGCCTTTGAACTTCCCGTTTCGGCACCGCGACGCACAAAAGCCCAGATGGCGACTCCGCTTGCCGGTGGAGCCGCAGCTGCCCGTACTTTTGGCGGACCTGTCGAAGTATCGTCCGATTCTATTTCTACGACCAAGGAGGCCTAGGTCATGGCATCTCAAGTTGAGCTCACCCCATGCGGGGCCATGTTTGACATCTTTAAGCGCGCGGCGCATCTGAGCCATATCGAGCTGTGCGGCTTGGTGCTTTCGTCCCGTCCGCTCGCCGACGGCCGCAGCCCGCAGAGCCGAGCCGCCGATCGCTCTTGGGTTTCCCGCTTTATCGTTCGCGCGCCGGTCGGCACGCTTCAGCAGCGCTACTTTGCCGAATACGGTACCTCGGCTGCGCGTATTATGTCGCAACTGGCCCTGCGCCAGCGCAATCCCATGGACTCCACGGCTGTGATCAATATGGTGTGCGGTCCTGCAGGTGAACCGATGGTACGCGCGCTCGAAGAATGCCACCAGGACACGAATCTCTATCGCAACGCGCTCGATCGCCTGTCCCAGGCGGCGGAACTCATGCCCGCCGAGCGCGCCGAGGCCGTGCTGGTGCTGTTTGTCGCCGTCGGCTGTTCGGCGGATGTGCGGTCCTCGGTGAACTATGCCATCGACTACGCGCACGCGACCCGTGGCGGAGGCACCTCCACGCCGCGTTCGCTTGGCATGTCGATGACCGCGGGCGAACGCGAACCCGCCCCGGCGCACCCCTTGGGCTTGCTGCGCGTACAAAACAGTTTTGTCGTGAGCGCCCCGCGCTGGATTCAGCCGAGTGAGCAGGGTGTTGAGATTGGCGCGCTGGCCACTGGTGAGGGCGATATTACCGACGTCGGCGACGATGTCTCGGCCCGCCATGCCCATATCTGGTGCGATGCTCAAAATATCTGGCACGTCGAGGACCTGTCGTCCACCAACGGAACCGTGGTAGTAAACGGGGCCACGCGCGTCTGCATTCAGGTCGAGCCCGGCCGTTCCGCTCAACTCAATCCCGGCGACGAGCTCAAGCTCGGCGAATCCACTACCTACGCCATCCTCTTCGGTGCTCTCTAGCCGGCAGATAGGGACGTTCCTTTTCTGCCGGCTGGGGACACTCCTTGGCGCGCCAGAGCCGGTCGCCTGGGGATGGAGAGGCCATTTTGGCCCTTGGCGGTCACCCGAGGTAAACCTTTACCGCCCGCCTATATTTGCCGAAATTACACTTGACGGCGGGGTACAATAAACCCGCATGCGGATTTCCGTTGCGGGCGCTTCCCATCGCCGGGGCGTGCCCGGGAGCATCCGGCATGCGGCCTTTGCGGCGCTCGGTCATGTGCAAGACGGGCGGTCGGGTCTGTGGGGCGCATCAGTTGCCCCTCGCCTCGGCATGTCTTCTCTCCACGCCACGTACCTGCTGCTGAGCCTGCCTGCCAGATGATTGGAAGCAACAGCGTAAATCCCATCACGCCAACATCCCGGCGATCGCCGGGGCCTGTATACCTATATGAGAGGAGAGGGGTATATGGCGCGTAAGTTTAAGTCTATGGACGGCAACGAGGCGGCCGCATATGTTTCGTATGCGTACACCGAGGTAGCGGGAATCTATCCCATTACGCCGTCCAGCCCGATGGCCGACCATGTCGACCAGTGGGCGGCCCAGGGTCGCAAGAACATCTTCGGCACCCCGGTCAAGGTCGTCGAGATGGAGTCCGAGGCAGGTGCAGCCGGTACCGTTCACGGTTCGCTGGGCGCCGGTGCTCTGACCACCACCTACACGGCTTCTCAGGGTCTGCTCCTGATGATCCCGAACATGTACAAGATCGCGGGCGAGCAGCTCCCGGGCGTCTTCCACGTCTCCGCGCGTTGCGTCGCTTCCCACGCCCTGAACATTTTTGGCGATCACTCCGACGTCATGGCCTGTCGTCAGACCGGCTTCGCCATGCTCGCCGAGGGCAACGTCCAGGAGGTCATGGACCTCTCGCCGGTGGCTCACCTTGCCGCCATCGAGGGTAAGACCCCGTTCCTTAACTTCTTCGACGGCTTCCGCACCAGCCACGAGATCCAGAAGGTCGCCATGTGGGACTACAAGGATCTGGCCGAGATGTGCGACATGGACGCCGTCCAGGCTTTCCGCGACCACGCGCTCAACCCTGAGCACCCGCACACCCGCGGCAGCCACGAGAACGGCGATATCTTCTTCCAGAACCGTGAGGCCTGCAACAAGGTCTACGACGAGCTTCCCGCCGTCGTCGAGGGCTACATGAAGAAGATCAACGAGAAGCTCGGCACCGATTACGGCCTGTTCAACTACTACGGCGCTCCCGATGCCGACCGCGTCGTCGTGTGCATGGGCTCCTTCTGCGACGTGCTCGAGGAAGTCATCGACTACCTCAACGCTCACGGCGAGAAGGTCGGCCTGGTCAAGGTTCGTCTGTTCCGTCCGTTCTCCATCAAGCACTTCGTCGACGTTCTCCCCGAGACCGTCAAGAAGATTGCCGTCATGGACCGCACCAAGGAGCCGGGTTCCATCGGCGAGCCGCTCTACCAGGACGTCGTCTCCGCTCTCTACGAGGCCGGCAAGACGGGCATCAAGGTCGTCGGCGGCCGTTATGGCCTGGGCAGCAAGGACACGCCTCCCGCGTCCGCGTTCGCTGTCTTCGAGGAGCTCAAGAAGGACGAGCCCAAGCGCGAGTTCACCATCGGCATTGTCGATGACGTGACCAACCTGAGCCTGCCCGAGGCCGAGGATGCGCCCAACACCGCAGCCCCCGGCACCATCGAGTGCAAGTTCTGGGGTCTGGGTGGCGACGGTACCGTCGGCGCCAACAAGAACTCCATCAAGATCATCGGCGACCACACCGACAAGTACGTCCAGGCCTACTTCCAGTACGACTCCAAGAAGACCGGCGGCGTCACCGTCTCGCACCTGCGCTTTGGTGATTCTCCAATCCGTTCGCCGTACTACGTGACCAAGGCCGACTTTGTCGCTTGCCACAACCCCAGCTACATCGTTAAGGGCTTCAAGATGGTCCGCGACGTCAAGCCGGGCGGCACCTTCCTGGTCAACTGCCAGTGGAGCGACGAGGAGTTCGCCGAGCACATGCCCGCCGTGGCCAAGCGCTACATCGCGAACAACAACGTCAACGTCTACCTGATCGACGCTATCGACCTGGCCGCTAAGGTCGGCATGGGCAAGCGCACCAACACGGTGCTCCAGTCCGCCTTCTTCGCGCTGGCCAAGGTCCTGCCCGCCGAGGACGCCCTGCAGTACATGAAGGACGCGGCTACCAAGTCCTACATGAAGAAGGGCCAGGCTATCGTCGACGCCAACCACAAGGCCATCGATGCCGGCGCTACTGCCTTCCGTAAGTTCGAGGTTCCGGCCGACTGGGCTACCGCCGAGGATGCCGCTCCCGTCGAGCTCTCCGAGGAGACCAAGTCCGCTATCGCCCAGCAGGTCAAGAACCTGCTCGAGCCCATCGATCGCATGGACGGCGACAGCCTGCCTGTTTCCGCCTTCGTCGATTGCGCCGACGGCCAGTTTGAGCTGGGCGCCTCCGCATACGAGAAGCGCGGCGTCGCCGTGGTCGTTCCCCACTGGGACGAGACCAAGTGCATCCAGTGCAACCAGTGCGCCTACGTGTGCCCGCATGCCACCATCAGTCCGTTTGCGATGACCGAGGACGAGGCTGCCGCCGCGCCCGAGGCTACCCGCACGCTCGACGCCATGGGCCCCAAGGCCAAGGGCATGAAGTTCACCATGGCTGTGTCCCCGCTCGACTGCATGGGTTGCACCAACTGCGTCAAGGTTTGCCCCAAGGGCGCCCTCGAGATGGTTCCCACCGAGCAGGAGATGGACCAGCAGCCCGTTTGGGACTACATGGTCGAGAACGTCTCCGAGAAGAAGGAGCTCATCGCGGCCAACGTCAAGGGCAGCCAGTTTAAGCAGCCCTACCTGGAGTTCTCCGGCTCCTGCGCCGGCTGCGCCGAGACCGCCTATGCACGTCTGGTGACCCAGGTCGCCGGCGACCGCATGTTCATTTCCAACGCCACCGGCTGCTCCTCCATTTGGGGCAACCCCGCTGCCACCGCTCCTTACTGCAAGGACAAGGACGGTCACGGCCCGGCGTGGAACAACTCCCTGTTCGAGGACAATGCCGAGCACGGTCTGGGCATGGCCGTTGGCTATGAGGCCGTTCAGCACAAGCTGATCGCCGCTACCCAGGACATCATCGCTGCCGATGGTCCGTCCGATGAGCTCAAGGCCGCCGGCCAGGCTTGGATCGACTCCGTCAACGACGCCGAGGCCTCCAAGACCGCTGCCGCTGCCTACGTTGCCGAGCTCGAGAAGTGCGGCTGCGACGCTTCCAAGGCGATCCTCGCCGACAAGGCTTACCTCACCAAGAAGTCCTTCTGGATCTTCGGCGGCGACGGCTGGGCCTACGACATCGGCTTCGGTGGCCTGGACCACGTCCTGGCTTCCGGCCACAACGTCAACGTCTTCGTCTTCGACACCGAGGTCTACTCCAACACCGGTGGTCAGGCCTCCAAGGCCTCGAACCTGGGCCAGGTCGCTCAGTTCGCCGCTGCCGGTAAGGTGACCAAGAAGAAGTCTCTGGCCGAGATTGCCATGAGCTACGGCTACGTCTACGTGGCGCAGGTCGCCATGGGCGCCAACCCGGCTCAGACCCTCAAGGCCATTCACGAGGCCGAGGCCTACGACGGCCCGTCCCTCATCATCGGCTACAGCCCCTGCGAGATGCACTCCATCAAGAAGGGCGGCATGCAGAACTGCCAGGCCGAGATGAAGAAGGCTGTCGAGTGCGGTTACTGGAACCTCTTCCGCTTCAACCCCGAGGCTGCTGCCGGCAAGAAGTTCTCGCTCGATTCCAAGGAGCCCGCGGGCGGTTATCAGGAGTTCCTGATGAACGAGGCCCGTTACGCTTCGCTGACGCGTTCCTTCCCCGAGCGCGCCGAGGAGCTCTTCAAGGAGAACGAGCAGGCCGCTATGGACCGCTATCAGCACCTGCTGAAGCTCAAGACGGTGTACAACGAGGCCTAAGTCTCCCACCGCAGGATCCGAGGGCTAACCTTCGCGGACGTCCTCGGACATGAAAGAACCCCCGCTGCGCACTACGTGCGGCGGGGGTTCTTTCGTCCTGCGGAGTGTCCGCGAAGGTTAGCCCTCGGATCCTGCTACGACTACGTCCTCGGATTGTGTGGGCGGATGAAGGACGTAGTTGGCCGGGTATTCCGTCCCCTTCGCTGTTTCGCGGCTTTGCCGCGAAACCTCGCGCCACTTTGGGGATGGATGGGGGACTTGGCTGTTGCCGTCTTTTCGGAGCTCTTCTTTATTCCTTTTGCTGGATGAAAAGCCCCTTGTTTTTGCAGGGGTGCATACTCGACTTATAAGTGCATAGAATCTCGTATAGTGCGAGTAAGATTTTACGCTGTCTGTTTTGTGTTTAGCAGAGATGTAGTTTGCATAATCCGACATAATCCTTGCTGCATTTAAATAAAGTTGCACGTAAATGGCGTAGATATGCCTGAGCTGGGGTTCTGTACGCTGAGCGGATAAAAACGACCGTTCACCGTTCCGCTATTTTCAAAATGAATAAAATGAGCGATAAAGAGAATATAAACCTTAATAAACTCGCGTATCGCACGGACGCGGGTTATTAATGGGTTGTAGGCCTTTTACAGAAAGGATTCCAGCAATGTCTAAGCCTCTTGGCAAGCCCGATCGTATTGTCGTCGCCCTTGGCGGCAACGCCCTCGGCAACAACCCCGTCGAGCAGATCGAGGCCGTGAGCAACACCGCCCACGCTCTCCTTGGTCTCATCGAGCAGGGCAACGAGATCATCATCACCCACGGCAACGGCCCGCAGGTCGGCATGATCCAGAACGCCTTCGCCGCCGCCCACGACGCCATCGGCACCCCCGAGATGCCGCTGCCCGAGTGCGGCGCAATGTCCCAGGGCTACATCGGCTATCACCTGCAGCAGGGCATCGGCCGCGAGATGCACAAGCGCTATAAGCGCTGGCACGCCGCCACCGTCGTCACCCAGATCGAGTGCGACCCGGACGATCCCGCGTTCAAGAACCCGACCAAGCCGATCGGCCCCTTCTACACCGAGGAGCAGGCCAAGGAGTTCATGGCCGAGGATCCCTCCAAGGTCTTCGTCGAGGATTCCGGCCGCGGCTGGCGTCGCGTCGTCGCTTCCCCCGATCCCAAGAAGATCGTCGAGGCCGACTCCATCCTCAACCTGCTCGACAACGAGTTCATCGTCATCGCCTGCGGTGGCGGCGGCATCCCCGTCGTCCGCGACTACGAGAACAAGGGCTGCTACAAGGGCGTCCCCGCCGTCATCGACAAGGACCTGGGCGGCGAGCTGCTGGCCGAGGACTGCGACGCCGACGTTCTGTTCCTGCTGACCGCCGTTGAGCATGTCGCCATCAACTTTGGCAAGCCCAACCAGGAGGAGCTCGAGGACATCACCGCCGACGAGGCCGAGCGCCTGGCCGACGAGGGCCAGTTCGGCAAGGGTTCCATGGAGCCCAAGGTCCGTGCTGCCATCAAGTTCGCCCGTTCCCGCAAGGGCCGCACCTGCATCATCGGCGCCCTGGACAAGGCCGCCGAGACCATGGCCGGCCTCTCCGGTACCCGCATCCACGAGTAGCCTCTACTCCATTGCCTCTCTCGTGGGCGCCAGGCAAGGCGCCCACAAACTAGCCTCTCTTCATGAGCCCCGCAGTCCGCTCCGACTGCGGGGCTTTTGCTATTCACCTGGTCATTGGGGACGTTCTTAAATGACTAGCCAAAGGGGACGCTCTTGCCGTGGGCAAGCACGGCACCTGGGGATTTACGACTAAGAGGCTAGTACGTTAGATCGTGAGTTGCCTGAAACCAAACGACGACACCTAAGACACGAAGGCGATGCCTGTCCAGAGTGATGTTGGGTTCTTCTGTCAAATAGGAATACGTTGACAGCGCAATCGTGTTCCCTCGAATTTCATATCGCCGAATAACTATGGCTGATGCGTCTACCATGGCAACGACGGTGCATCCGTTCCACGGTTTAGCAACAGGATCGACCAGCAGAACACTGCTTTGCGGATAGCAGCGTGACATGCCGCTGCCGTTCATCTGAACTAGAAAGCCTCCCGGGTGCCTTTCAAGTACGGGTCCTGGAACGAAGGTGCGCCCACTGTTCTTAAGACTAAAGCCACCGTTGCGGCGTACGATTTTATAGATTTCGCATTCTTCGTTTTGGGCCACGTTCTGGCTTTTCTCAGGCCGCGAGCTTAAGCCGGCAGAAGCAAGGCCGCTATTACTTGCGGCGAGCTCATCAAACGTTACATCGAAAAGCTCGGTCAGCTTATCGAGAGTCGACACCTTGACGGCGGTGTGTCCACGTTCCCAACGGCATACCGTTTCTTTGGTAACGCCGAGCATGTCGGCAAATTGCTGCTGCGTCAAGCCTTCGCGGGTTCTAAGGCATTTAATGTTATCCCCTTGGGCCATGTTATTCATCACGCCTAAGTGGCAAGCACAAACAGTTGGGCCCGCCAAAGCCGTTTGTCAGCTCGTGTATGGAAATGGGAACAAGATCGATTCCGGCCTGTTCAAGAGCAGCGTTCGTCGCTTGATTCTCTTCATAGACACAGACTTTGCCCGGTCGGAGGCACAGCACACTGGCTGCGTTATTCGTGCACTCTTTTTCTGCCAAATTGGGATTAGATCCACCGCAGGGAATAAAACGAAGCTCGGGTATGCCGAGCGCGGCGGCCAGTGCCTCCTTGACTCCTTTTTCGACGGCGTGAATCTGGCAGAGATTCTCTGCCCGATTTCGCGTAATCTGATAAGAGCGAGATTCCGCGAGTAGCTGGGGGTCGACAACAAAAGTATCGTAGTCGACCCGGCTTAGGTACGTATCAAGATGGATACACAGGCTCCGCTCGGGTACCTCAATTGCCCATACGGCGTCGATGCTCGAGTCGGGATTCCACAGGAGGGTACGAGCGAGCATATCGATGGCTGCAGATTCGGTTCTCTGAGAGATGCCGACTGCGACATTATGAGCATCAAGATTGATGATATCGCCCCCTTCAATATGGAAGGTCGAATCGTGACGATAAAACGAGGGCGTGTCCTTGAAATTGGGATGGTATTTAAAAATCGTTTGGTAGAGCGCTACTTCGCGATTGCGCTCGGGCCAATACATGTGGTTGAAGGAGATGCCGGAGCCGATGGTGCTTACCGGGTCGCGCACGAACCACATGGTGTTTAATGGGCTAACGAGCAGCTCGTCAGGAGCATAGGCCTCGCCGGTTAATTCGGCGAGTCTGTCCCCGCCGTCGAAGCAGTATGTAACTTGCCCGTGGCGGATGCCGCCAATCGATGCCGAGACGAGCTCCTGCGCCGATCGGGTGTGTTCAAGATGCTCGCGGACTGCTTGCTGCAACTCGGCGCCAATCGCGCCGCATTCATCGACAAAGGAATCGACAAAAGATGCTCGAGCTTCGGGGCACGAGTCAAGCGCTTCTATAAGAAGTTGGTCGAGATACAGAACCTCTACGCCTTCATGCTCGAGCACTGAGGTATAGGCATCACACTCAGCTAGGGCTCTATCCAAGTCAAATAGGCTGCTCGATGGTCTTAGGCTAAAAACTTGGCCAAAATGGCCTTCGGGATAGTTTTGGGTTTCGATACCGGGTCGATATAAAAGGGCCTGTTTAAGCTTACCGATTTCGCTGGTGACATGAATTGGCATTAGAACGCTCGCTTTAATTCGGATGATGACTGATGTCAATTATCGTTCTGCTGGGAGAAGTTTAAGTGAGTATGTTGTGGGTATCGGTGGACGGCTTAAGCTCTTGATTGAAAGTCACCAATTGATAAAAAATATCAATTTAGTTCGATAATTGAGCTTATATATCAACTAAAACCCGTCTGCCTTTTAATACTATCCATTCGCATAAATATCTAATGTCAACTGGCGTGAAAACCGAATAATAAGGTTGCCGGCGAAAAGCTCGTATCGAAAACCTGCAAACTAAAGGAGGCATAATGGCCGAAGTGCAAAAGAAACGTGGGCTACGAATTCCGCACGTCTACACCATTATCTTCATTCTCATGGTGTTGACCGCAGCTCTTACATGGATCGTTCCCTCCGGCTCGTTTGAGAGGCAGGAGCTCAACGGACGCGAGGTCACTGTTGCTGGAACATATGAGTCCGTTGAAAAGGTTTATGCGGACGAAGACGGCGCTGAGGTTGACCTGAAGCAAGGCCTGTTCGATGTGCTCGAGGCTCCTGCGGTGGGAATTCAGCAGGCAGTTGAGGTCGTTGCCTTTATTCTGATTGTCGGCGGATCCTTTCAGGTCATTACTGCCACTGGAGCTATCACCAGCGGCGTGGCGCGCATCGTTAAGAAGTTCAAGAGTAAAGACATCCTGATTATTCCGATTTTGATGGCGGTTTTTGCGCTGGGCGGTAGCACGTTCGGCATGGCGGAGGAGACCCTTCCATTTTTTGCCATCTTGCTGCCGATTGTTATGGCTATGGGATATGACTCCATTACGGCCTTTATGATCGTGTTCGTTGGCGCCCGTATTGGCTATATCGCATCGACGGTCAACCCCTTCAATGTTTTGATTGCTCAGGGAATTCTGAATATCCAGGGTAATCCCCAGCTCTGGCTTCGCGTTGTTGCCCTTGTTGTGCTGACCGCCATCGCTATTGCCTGGGTCGTGTTGTACGCTCGAAGGGTGAAGAAGAACCCCGAGTCCTCGATTGCTTACGCTGATGATATCGAGAAGCGCAAAGAGCATGCATCAAATGACGAGCTGCTCGAAGCCGATTTCACCGGGCGCCAGAAGGCCGTGATCATCGTATTCGTGCTTGGAATCGTCGCCATTGTCTGGGGTCTTGTCACCCAGGGCTGGTATATGAACGAGATCTCTGCAGTCTTTATGGCTATGGCGCTCCTGTCTGGCATCGTATCGGGCATGAGCGAGAAGGAGATTGCTACAGAGTTTGTTAAGGGTTTGGGCGACTTTGTTTTCTCTGCGGTCGTGGTCGGTCTTGCTCGAGGCATTTTGGTTATCGCCAACGATGGCTTGATTATCGATACGGTCCTAAACGCTCTTGCGACTGGCCTTGCCGGAATCCCCCCTGTTCTCTTTACCAGCATTTTGTATGTCGTTGACAACTTGCTTTCGATTCTGGTTCCCAGCTCTTCGGGCATCGCGGCGCTCACCATCCCCATCTTTGGGCCTCTGGTTGAGCTCATGGGGCTAAATCCAGAAGCTGCGGTTACTGGCCTTTCGATGGGATCTGCAGCGATGTCGCTGATTTCCCCCACCAGCGCAATGCTTGTCGCCGGTCTTGGTGTTTGCAAGATCTCTCTTGGCCAGTGGTGGCGAGTTTCCTGGAAGTTCTTCCTTGTGGTCAGTGCGGTCTGTCTCGTATTTACCGCGGTATCCGGTCTGCTTCCGATTGTCTAGCAAACGAAACGACAACTTTGTAAGCCATTGCAATAACAATTGAGCTCTAATCCAGAAAGGAACGATGATGAGCAAAGGTCTGAACGTTCATAGCGAAATTGGTGCCCTCAAGAAGGTATGCGTGCACCGACCGGGCTTGGACCTGGTAAACATGAAGGCGGAGGATTTTGAGCGCGCCTGGATTCATGACGCGTTTTATCTCGAGTATGCTCAGCGAGAGCATGACGAGTTTACTAATCTTCTTCGCGGTGCTGGCGCCGAGGTCGTTTATATGGAGGACTTGCTTGCCGAGACTTTCGATCAGGTTGAGGGTTCTCGTGCCGAGTTTATGAGCAAGTTCGTTCCCGAGGCCAAGATCGAGAACCTGGCGCTTCGTCAGGCAGTCGTGGAGAAGCTCGACTCCATCAAGGACAACAAAGAGTTTGTTCTTACCGCTATGGGCGGCCTCTACGTACGCGATCTCGAGATTCCGCATGTGAGCGGTTCCCTTGCGAGCATGGATAGCGACGAGCTGAAGCCCGACGAAATGGTCTTGTTCCCGATGCCCGCCTCCTACTTCTCGCGTGATCCGATTGCTGTGGTCGGCAAGGGTGCGATGATGAACCGCATGTACTGGCATCAGCGCAACCGTGAGGTCGTATTCTATGAGACGATCATGCGCCACCATCCTGATTATGCTGGGGCTCCGCTTTGGTACGACCACAATAGCGATTGGCATATCGAAGGCGGCGACGTTCTGAACATTAACGCCACCACGCTTGCAATCGGTATTTCCGAGCGTACCCAGACCGCGGCCATCGACCAGCTTGCCAAGAATTTGTTCTGGGGCACGGGAGAGTCCGAGATCGAGCAGGTATTTGCCATCAAGATCCCCCACGGCTATGCCTATATGCATCTTGATACGGTTTGTACTCAGGTCGATTACGATAAGTTTACCGTCTACCCCGGTATCTACGAGACGCTTCGTGCCTATCGACTCACCAAGGGCGATTCGGATGGCGAGGTTTGTATCGAGGAGATCGAGGGAACGATTCAGCAGATTCTTGAAATGGCAACCGGTATCGACCATATCACGATGATCGAATGCGGTGCCGGCGATCCGATCGAGGCATCCCGTGAGCAGTGGAACGATGGTTCCAACACGCTTGCTGTTGCGCCGGGTAAGGTGTGCGTCTATGAGCGCAACGTTGTTACCAATGATGCGCTTTATAAGGCGGACGTTGAGCTGCTGGTTGCTCCTTCCGAAGAGCTGTCTCGTGGTCGTGGTGGCCCGCGCTGCATGACCATGCCGTTCTGGCGCGAAGAGATTTAATTTCGTTCTGGTCCGAGATGTGCGGATGCACGTTCTTCGCGCGCCGCGCACTCATCAATTAGGTTAATAATGAAAGGAACCTATCATGGCACTGAATCTTTCTGGTCGTAGTTTTCTGACCCTGCTTGATTTCACTACCGAGGAGATCGAGTATATGCTCGAGCTTTCGAGGGACTTTAAGAATCTCAAGCGCATGGGCGCTCCCCATCGTTATCTTGAGGGCAAGAACATCGTTCTGCTGTTTGAAAAGACTTCGACGCGTACGCGCTGCGCTTTCGAGGTGGGCGGTATGGATCTCGGCTTAGGTGTAACCTACCTTGACCCCGGTTCGTCGCAGATGGGCAAAAAGGAGTCCATTGAGGATACCGCCCGCGTGCTTGGTCGCATGTACGACGGTATCGAGTATCGCGGCTCTGACCAGTCCATTGTTGAGGAGCTTGCCGATAAAGCCGGCGTTCCCGTGTGGAATGGTCTCACTAATGAGTATCACCCGACCCAGGCTTTGGCGGATATCCTTACGATGCGCGAGGAATTCGGTGACACGCGTGGCCTCAAGCTGACCTATCTCGGCAAGGAGCAAGGCAATGTAAGCGATTCCCTCATGGTTATCTGCGCCAAGCTCGGCATCAACTTCTGCTCTTGTGGGCCGAAGGGCGACGTTGAGGGCGCTACCCACTTTGATCCCGAGCTGCTCGAGACTTGCCAGAAGATCGCCGAGGAAAATGGCTGCACCATTCAGCTTACTGACAACATCGATGAAGGCGTAAAGGATGCCGATGTTATTTACACCGATGTCTGGGTTGGCATGGGTCAGGCTGAGGAGCTCTGGAAGAGCCGTATCAAGCTGCTCTCCCCGTACCGCGTAACCTCGGAGGTCATGGCGAATGCATACCCCAATGCTATCTTCATGCATTGCCTCCCGAGCTTCCACGATACCAAGACCACCATCGGAGCGGAAATCGCGGAAAAGTTCGGCGTAACCGAGATGGAGGTCTCCGACGAGGTCTTCGAGTCCGATAAGTCTCGCGTCTTCCAAGAGGCAGAGAACCGCATGCATACCATTAAAGCCGTGATGTACGCTACTCTTCGATAAGGAGGCACGCATGTCCAAACCCTACGGTAAGCCCGATCGTATTGTCGTCGCCCTTGGCGGCAACGCCCTCGGCAACAACCCCGTCGAGCAGATCGAGGCCGTGAGCAACACCGCCCACGCTCTCCTTGGTCTCATCGAGCAGGGCAACGAGATCATCATCACCCACGGCAACGGCCCGCAGGTCGGCATGATCCAGAACGCCTTCGCCGCCGCCCACGACGCCATCGGCACCCCCGAGATGCCGCTGCCCGAGTGCGGCGCAATGTCCCAGGGCTACATCGGCTATCACCTGCAGCAGGGCATCGGCCGCGAGATGCACAAGCGCTATAAGCGCTGGCACGCCGCCACCGTCGTCACCCAGATCGAGTGCGACCCGGACGATCCCGCGTTCAAGAACCCGACCAAGCCGATCGGCCCCTTCTACACCGAGGAGCAGGCCAAGGAGTTCATGGCCGAGGATCCCTCCAAGGTCTTCGTCGAGGATTCCGGCCGCGGCTGGCGTCGCGTCGTCGCTTCCCCCGATCCCAAGAAGATCGTCGAGGCCGACTCCATCCTCAACCTGCTCGACAACGAGTTCATCGTCATCGCCTGCGGTGGCGGCGGCATCCCCGTCGTCCGCGACTACGAGAACAAGGGCTGCTACAAGGGCGTCCCCGCCGTCATCGACAAGGACCTGGGCGGCGAGCTGCTGGCCGAGGACTGCGACGCCGACGTTCTGTTCCTGCTGACCGCCGTTGAGCATGTCGCCATCAACTTTGGCAAGCCCAACCAGGAGGAGCTCGAGGACATCACCGCCGACGAGGCCGAGCGCCTGGCCGACGAGGGCCAGTTCGGCAAGGGTTCCATGGAGCCCAAGGTCCGTGCTGCCATCAAGTTCGCCCGTTCCCGCAAGGGCCGCACCTGCATCATCGGCGCCCTGGACAAGGCCGCCGAGACCATGGCCGGCCTCTCCGGTACCCGCATCCACGAGTAGCCTCTACTCCATTGCCTCTCTCGTGGGCGCCAGGCAAGGCGCCCACAAACTAGCCTCTCTTCATGAGCCCCGCAGTCCGCTCCGACTGCGGGGCTTTTGCTATTTACCTAGTCCCCGATGGGTGGGTAGTCATTGGGGACGTTCTTAAACGACTAGTCAAACAAGAACGTCCTCAATGACTACTAATTTAAATCTGTCCCCAATGACTGCGGAAAGCGCATCTCACACCGACGCATTGCTTTCGGGCCCTCTCTCCGTGCTCCCTATAAGTTCAGCTGGACTCCCCGCAACCTGTTCCGCGTTGGCGGAACGAGCGCGACGTGGAGTGTCATTCTTTACCGCGTTAGACTAGACGCAGGGAAAGGAGGAGGACATGGATGCTCGCGTCAAGCAGCTTGTAAATATGATCGAGGACGCTCAGCCTGTCGCTGTCGCGGTGCTTGCCAAGCGTCTCGAGGTAAGCGAGCGCGCCGTGAGAAACTATATCCATCGCGCAAACGACAAGCTTGCGGGGGTTGCACGCATCGTTGGCAGCAAAGGGCAATATCGTATCGATGTTGCACATGCAGATGAGCTTGCTCGCTTGCTAGACAGTGCGGCTCTGGCCCATCCGGGCATTCCTGATACGCGCGACGGCCGTGTGTCCTTCCTTCTTAACGACCTTCTCATGCGGTCCCAGTGGGTGACGATTGAGGAGTATGCGGATTTACTCTACGTTTCGGCGCGAACTCTGTCCAATGACATGCGTCTGGTAGAGCAGAAACTCGCCCAATTTGACTTGACGCTCGAAAAGCGCCCTCGCTACGGAATCCGCGTTGCGGGTGGGGAGTCGCAACGGCGTCTGTGTCTGGCCTCGCTGGTGAGGCCCGTGTTGCCCGACACCGACGATGCAGAGCTCGCCGAGCGCCTGCGGGCCATCGCCGCATGTGTGGACGATGCCCTGACTGCCTCGCCCGTCACGGTGAGCTCGCTGGCATCCCGCAATCTCATCATGCATCTTTACATCGCTCTTGGCCGCATCGAGCAGGGCTGCTATGTCCCGGCTGCAGAATCGGACGTTTTAAAGCTGGAGGGAACGCGCGAATACGCTGCGGCTTTCCAGATTGCCGCAAACATCAAGGATGCCCTGGGCGTGAGCATGCCCCGAGAAGAGGTTGCCTTTATCGCAATCCATTTGCTCGGCAGGGGCACGGGCGTGCCCGAGAAGGGCTCGGCCGTTATCTCGGACGAGATGTGGGAGATCGCTTCCGAGATGGTATGTGCGGTCAACGATGAGTTTAGGTTTGACTTTAGCAGCGATCTTGAACTTCGCATGAACCTTGCTCGGCATATTGGCCCTCTGGGCTATCGCCTTGAATATCACATGCATATGGATAACCCCATGCTGCCCGATATCAAGACGAGGTTTCCGTTGGCCTATTCGATGGCGGCCGGCACCTCGCAGGTACTCGAGCGTCATTTTGGCAGCCAGCCCTCTGATGAGGAGCTCGGCTACATCGCCATGGCATTTGCCCTGGCCCTCGAGCAGCAAGCCGACCAGCCGCGTCGCAAACGCATCCTGATCGTGTGCGCCTCGGGAGCGGGAAGCGCCCGTATGCTCGAGCACCAGTACCGCAAGCAGTTTGGTATGTATATCGAGTCGATTGAGACATGCGACGTCGCCCGCGTGGGAACGCTCGACTTTTCGCACATCGACTACGTGTTCACAACGGTGCCGCTCAACGTCAAGTTGCCCGTGCCCGTCCGCGAGGCCGATTTCTTCTTGGAGACGAGCGATGTCAACGCTATCCGCAAGGTGCTGAGTGATGACGCTGCGCAATCGGACTCCCTGAGCGCTTTCTTTAGCCGTGCCCTGTTCTTCAACCGCGTTGAGGCGTCGTCGAAGCAGGCCGTTCTCCGATATCTCTCCGAGCGCGCCGTCGAGAGCGGCCGTGTCGATGCCCAGTTTGCCCAAGAGGTTGCCGAGCGCGAGAGCGCGAGTGCCACCTCGTTTGGCAATGGGGTGGCCATGCCCCATGGGATGCATCCTTTGAGCGCCGAGGCCTTTGTTACCGTGGGCCTGCTCGAACATCCCATTCTTTGGGACGAATACGGCCATGAGGTCGATATCGTCTTTATGGTGTCGTTTGCCCGGTCGGGCGGCGATGAGGCGCGGATCTTGAGCTCGCTGCTCGCTGAGATCTTTATGGACCGCCAGGGGGTCGAGCGCTTACGCGAGCGCCGGTCCTGGCATGAGCTGATGGCGCTTGTGCAAGCGCATACGGCTTAAGGCTTCTTTTGTCGAAAACCCTGCCTGCCTGCAATAAACCTCGAGGATTGCGGGTGGGAGATAGGCGTTTCGAATATTCAAGTACAAACCAAAAATCACGGGAGAGGAGACCGTTATGGACGATCAGGGAACCGAGATGGTTTCGTTTCAGCTGGTCGCTGCAGCGGGAGAGGCGCGCAGCCTTGCCTTCGAAGCCCTTGAAAAGGCAAAGGCGGGGGATTTTGACGCTGCCGCCAAACTCATGAAGCAGTCAAAGGATGCGGGAATCAAAGCTCACCACATCCAAACGCAGCTGCTTTCGACCGAGGCGGCGGGCGAGCATCTGTCGGTGGATGTGTTGCTGGTCCATGCTCAGGACCACCTCATGTGCTCCATGCTTGCTCAGGAGCTCGTGCAGGAGCTGATCTGCCTGTATGAGCGCACTGCAGCCAAGAACGCCTAACGGCGTGCGGCGACTATCCAACCAATCAATGCGAAGGGAATCCCTTATGAAGATCCTTCTTGTTTGCGCAGCTGGCCTGTCTACAAGCATTCTGATGAAGAAACTCGAGAAATACGCGGAGCAAAACGGCATCGAGCTCGATATCGATGCGGTGGGTATCGGCGAGTATCAGGAGACCTGCGCCGATTATGACGTGCTGCTCTTGGGGCCGCAGGTGTCCTACCAGCTCAACACCGTCAAGCAGGGGAGCGGTAAGCCGACCGCGGTCATCCCCGCACAGGACTACGGCATGGGCAACGCCGCCAACGTGCTGGCACTCGCCCAGTCGCTGTTGGGCTAGGAGGCGACCATGGAAAAGTTCATGACCCTGCTTCAGGAAAAACTGACCCCTATTGCCAATTTCTGCGGCGCCGAGCGCCACTTTGCCTCCATGCAAAAGGGCTTTATGAGCGCGATCAGCTTCATCTTGGTCTCTGCCGTCTTTATGATCATCGCCAACCCGCCGGTCACGGCCGACCTGGTGGCGCGGGGCGGGTTCTGGTCCGTCTTTGGCCCTTGGCTCGATTTTGCCACGGCCAATAAGCTCACGCTGCTCATCCCGTTCAACATGACGATGGGCATACTGTCGGTGATCGTGACGTTCGCAATCGCCTATAACCTGGCGGGCACCTACAAGATGCCCAAGCTTAACGCCGGTATGACCTCGCTGGTGATGTTCCTGATCGCCGCGGCGCCGTCGTCCTACTACCAGCTTGCTGATGAGTCCGTGCTCCAGGCGGTCCCCTGCACCTATCTGGGTGCGCAGGGCCTGTTTACCGCCATCATCGTTGCCCTGGTCTCCGTCGAGGTCACGCACTTCTGCCAGACCAAGGGCATCACCATCAAGATGCCCGATGGCGTGCCGCCGTTTTTGTCCGAAACCTTTGGCGCCATCGTGCCTATGCTCGCCAACATCCTCATCTTCTTTGGTGGCAACCTGCTGATCCAGATGATCGATCCCACGCTGTCCATCCCCTCGGTTATCGAGAAGCTGCTCGCTGCCCCGCTTTCCGTCGCAGTTGACTCTGTGCCCGGCGCACTGCTTATCTGCTTCATGACGCTGCTGTTTTGGTGCTTTGGCGTCCACGGCAACATGATCGTGATGCCCATCACCGCCCCGGTCACGCTTGCCGCCTTTGCTGCCAACGCCTCGCTCTACGCTGCTGGGCAGCCGCTTGAGTTCCACCCGGTACTCATGTCGATGGTCATCAACCTCATCGGCGGCACGGGCAATACGTTCTCTTTTGTGGCGCTCTGCGCGTTTAGGGCAAAGTCGCAGCAGCTTAAGGCATTTGGCAAGGCATCGATCGTGCCGAGCTTCTTCCGTATCTCCGAGCCCGCGATCTTTGGCGCACCCATCATCTTCAACCCGATCCTCATGATTCCGTTTGTGCTGGGCGGTATGATTTCGGCCCTGCTGTATTGGGGTGCAATCTCACTGGGTCTTGTCTCTAACTTCTACATCTTGGTGAGCGGCACGTTCCCCATCTTCGTTCAGGGCTTTATCCAGTGCCTCGACCCGCGCATCTGGGTATTTACGATCGTTTTGATCGTGGTCATGGCTGTGGTCTGGTACCCGTTCTTTAAGGTGTACGACAACCAGCTCCTGGCACAGGAGCAGGAGAACGCCGCGGCAGCTTCTGCCAAGGATACTGAGTAGCATGGGTTACTTTGACAGAACGTCTGCTGCCGGTATGCCCGAGGGCTTTTTGTGGGGCGGCGCGCTCGCTGCCAACCAGGCCGAAGGGGGCTGGAACGAGGGCGGCCGCGGTATGTCGCACTCCGACCTGATTCCACAGGGTCCCGACCGCTGGGATGTGATGTTTGGCAGGCAAAAGCCCGTGGATGATCCGGACAGGCTGTATCCATGCCGTTGGGGCAACGACTTCTTCCATCATTGGCGCGAGGACGTCGAGCTCTTTGCCGAGATGGGCTTTAAGTGCCTGCGTCTTTCAATTTGTTGGAGCCGTATTTTTCCCACAGGGATGGAGGCCGAGCCCAACGGTGAGGGCTTGGAGTTTTACCGTCAGGTATTCGAGGCGCTGCGCGAGCACGGAATCGAGCCGCTCGTGACGCTGTCGCACTACGACTATCCGTTGGCTCTGGTCGAGCACTATGGTGGATGGCAAAGCCGAGAGATGATCGAGCGGTATGCGCACTACGTCGAGACCGTCGGACGTGCGTACCAGGGCCTCGTGCGTTATTGGCTCACCTTCAACGAGATCAACAGCGTGGCGCTGTCCTATCTCAACGCGGGCGTCACGCTCGAGGATGAGCGTGACCGTGCAGCCGTGACCGCGGCGTTCTCGCACCATATGTTTATGGCGAGCGCTCGCGCCGTCGAGATCCTGCACAAGATCGATCCCGCAAACAAGGTGGGTTGCATGATCGCTGCCGGTGCGACCTATCCGTACCGTTGTGCGCCCGAGGACGTATGGCTTGCGTATGAGGAGGACCGCGGCCGCTACTTCTACACTGACGTGATGGCTGCGGGCGCCTATCCTACTTGGAAGCTGCGTGCGCTCGAGAAAGAGGGTGTTTACGTGCCCTTTGAGCCGGGCGATACGGAGTGTCTGGCCGAGCATACCGTCGACTTCATCTCGTTCTCGTACTATTGCTCGCGCTTGGTGTGCGCCGATGACCAGGTGATCGCTGAGAAGGCGGAGGGCAACGTGTTCCCGACGCTGCGCAATCCGTACCTCAAGGATAAAGAGACTGCCTGGAAATGGCAGATCGATGCGCTGGGTTTGCGCGTGACGCTTGCCGGCTACCACGATCGTTACCATCTTCCGCTCTTTATCGCTGAGAACGGTGTGGGCGGACTCGATGCGCTGGAAGACGGCAAAGTCCACGATGCGTATCATATTGATTACCTGCGCAGGCATATTCTTGCGCTACGCGATGCAATTGTCGAGGACGGTGTTGACCTGATGGGATACACGCCGTGGGGCTGTATCGATCTGGTATCGGCCTCGACGGGGCAGATGAAGAAGCGCTATGGCTTTGTTTATGTCGATGCCGATGATACGGGCAAAGGCACGTTCGATCGCTACCGAAAGGACAGCTTCTGCTGGTATCAAAAGGTCATTGCATCAAATGGCGAGGACTTGAGTTAACCCTTGCAAGCCTGCTGCCCCCGCGGCCCGTTTCGGCCGCGGGGGCTTTTGCTATTTACCTAGTCCCCGATGAGACCCTCATTCTGTGGGTAGTCATTGGGGACGTTCTTAAACGACTAGTCATTTAAGTCTGTCCCCAATGACTGCGGAAACCCGGCACTTGGGGACGTTCCTTTTCTGCCGGCAGCTTGGAACAGTCCTTAAAGCCCGCATCAATCAACTGCGGAAAGCGCATCCCAGAATGAGCGTCCAACATGGGACATGGTTTCCCTTGAGGGCCTCAACCGGAAAATGCATCCCGGAATGTTGCCGGAAAGTGGAACGTAGTTTCCCAAACAGGCCGTGCGCGGAAAGTGCATCCCGCTATCGAACTTCAAAGCGGGATGCATTTTCCGTGCCAGCAGTTCCGGGCAGCCAACGACCACTCATTTAAGTCTGTCCCCAATGGCTAGTAGTAAGCCCACATGGCTTCGATTTCGTTGAGGACCTCTACGGCGCCCCAGCGGCGGGCGCTGCGGCTGGCCGAGTTGGG